>NC_015730.1:2254583-2576666 GCF_000154785.2 Roseobacter litoralis Och 149 | reverse complement strand
CGCTTGACCGAAAAACAGGCCAAGACTACGGTGCGGCGTGACACTTAAAAATGCCGAGCAGTCGGTTTTTCGGAAGGCTTATGTGATGTTTAATGCAGCGATGCAGTTTGATCTGGGCGAGGATGCAAATGCGTTGCGCGACATGGTGCACCGCTGGGCGCAGGAGCGCGTGGCCCCTCTGGCTGCTGAGATTGATGAAAAGAACGATTTTCCCGCTGATTTGTGGCGCGAGATGGGTGATCTGGGCCTTTTAGGGATCACGGTAGATGAGCAGTTCGGTGGCGCGGGAATGACCTATCTGGCGCATACGATTGCCATTGAGGAAATCGCGCGGGCCAGTGCGTCGGTGTCGCTCTCTTATGGGGCGCATTCAAACCTGTGCGTCAATCAGATCAACCTGAACGGGACCGCTGCGCAAAAAGAGAAATACCTGCCCAAGCTGATTTCCGGCGCGCATGTGGGCGCTTTGGCCATGTCAGAGGCCGGGGCGGGGTCTGATGTCGTATCGATGAAGTTGCGTGCAGAAAAACGCAACGATCATTATCGCCTGAACGGGAACAAATACTGGATCACCAATGGTCCCGAGGCCTCCACCCTTGTGGTCTATGCCAAGACCGATCCTGACGCTGGGGCGCATGGCATCACGGCCTTCATCGTTGAAAAGGAGATGGCCGGTTTCTCCACATCCCCGCATTTTGACAAGCTGGGCATGCGGGGATCAAACACGGCCGAGTTGATCTTTGACGATGTGGAAGTTCCGTTTGAGAACGTGCTGGGCGAAGAGGGGCGCGGGGTCGCGGTTCTCATGTCGGGGCTGGATTACGAGCGCGTGGTTCTGGCAGGGATCGGGACGGGCATCATGGCGGCGTGCATGGATGTCGTAATGCCCTATCTGGCCGAGCGCAAACAGTTCGGCAAGCCGGTCGGGAGCTTTCAGCTGATGCAGGGCAAGATTGCGGATATGTATACAGCGATGAACTCCGCGCGCGCCTACGTCTACGAGGTCGCAAAAGCCTGCGATCGGGGGGATGTGACGCGGCAGGATGCGGCTGCTTGCTGCCTTTATGCCTCCGAAGAGGCGATGAAACAGGCCCATCAGGCGGTGCAGGCCATGGGCGGGGCGGGGTTTCTGGCCGACAGTCCGGCGGCACGGTTGTTCCGCGATGCCAAGCTGATGGAAATTGGCGCAGGAACCTCTGAAATCCGCCGTATGCTGGTGGGGCGCGAACTGATGGCGGCGATGGCCTGATCCGGTGGTAACGACCGGGTCAGGCAGTACTGTCGCGCAGCAGTTTTCAGAACCTGTGCACGTAGGAGACACCGACCAGCACGGGGTCAATCTCGGCGGTGCCTATTTTGCTGCCGTTGAGCTCTGCGTCGGCGTCGATGTCAAACCAGCGTACGTTCAGCCGGATCGCACCGGCGTCGCTGATCATGTAGTCGAGACCGGCCTGCAGGGAAAAGCCAAAGGAGTTATCAAGCTCAAGGTCGCCCAGTCCGGAGTCCTCTTCGAAAAAGACCGTGTAGTTCAGACCCGCACCCACATAGGGTTTCCATGCGCTGTTGGTGGGGAAGTGGTAGTTCAGCGACAGGGTGGGCGGCAGGTGTTTGGTGCTGCCCGCGTCACCGATACCGTCAATGGAGATGTCGTGTTCGAACGGCGTTGCGACAAGCAATTCAAGCCCGATGTTGTTTGCGATGAAATATTCGACGGTAAAGATGGGACGGGTGTCATCACCTATGTCGGCCTCTCCCCCGGCGAGGGTGCCGTTGCCGGATTTCGGGTTGACGTTGCCAAAGCCGAACGCAACGGTCCAATCCCCTTGCGATTGCGCAACGACCGGTCCCGCCACAATGGCGAGCGCGCTGGAGAGAAGGATGGCTTTGAGAGTGTGTGTCATGGTTTTGCGTGCCTTTCAGAGTTTAGCGTGGCCCCTATGGCATCAGCGAACAGCACCTTCATTGACATGGGTCAAACCAATGTGCCGCCTGTGGATTTTAGCGTTGAGACGGGCGCGGTATAATGCCGCGCTGGGTGTGGTTTGTGCCTTTCGGGGCTTTGGTGCTGGCGCTGGCTGTTTGGGGGTTTCGTCTTGGCTGGATACGCGCCACACTCACGGAGACGCATGTTATCGAAACCTATGCGGCGCGCTATCTCGAAATGGGCGGGGAGGGGGCGCGGATCACGGATTGTTCGGCGCAGCCGGGCCGGGTTGCCCCGGTTTGGATCGTCGTCAGCTGCACGGGGCCGGATAGGGTGCGTTTTGACTTTCCCGTTGATCGGATGGGGCGTTTGTTGAAACTGGCGCCTGATCCTCAACGGCTGGAAGCGCCGGAGACATGAAAGACCGAAGTCGGGGATCGAAACATGCGAAAGCAAAGGACTTGAGATGAAATTGGTGTCGCAGGCTGTTTCAGGCTCTGACGTTTTCAAGACAAACCGGGCCGCGCATCTTGAGGCGTTGGAAGCGGTTTCTGCTGTTGCACAGGCGGCGGCACGCGGGGGCACGGACGCGGCGCGTGCGCGTCATGTCTCGCGCGGAAAGATGTTGCCGCGTGACCGGGTTGCGGGTCTGCTTGATCCGGGCAGTGCCTTTCTCGAGATCGGCGCAACAGCGGCGTATGGGCTTTATGATGGTGCAGCGCCTGCGGCGGGGGTGATCGCGGGCATCGGGCAGGTATCCGGGCAGCAGGTTATGATCCTGTGCAACGATGCGACGGTCAAAGGGGGCACCTATTATCCCCTGAGTGTCAAAAAGCACCTGCGCGCCCAGGAAATCGCCGCCGAGAACCATTTGCCCTGCATCTACCTTGTCGACAGCGGCGGGGCCAATCTGCCAAATCAGGACGAGGTCTTTCCGGACCGGGACCACTTTGGCCGCATCTTTTTCAATCAGGCGCGGATGTCTGCGGCAGGCATCGCACAGATCGCCGTGGTCATGGGGTCCTGCACGGCAGGCGGTGCCTATGTGCCAGCGATGTCGGATGTCACGATCATCGTCAAGGATCAGGGGACTATTTTTCTGGCCGGCCCACCGCTCGTAAAAGCCGCCACAGGCGAAGTGGTGAGCGCCGAAGACCTTGGCGGCGGCGATGTGCACACACGGTTGTCGGGCGTTGCCGATTATCTGGCGGAGGATGACGCCCATGCGCTTGCGTTGGCGCGCCGCGCCGTGGGCGCGCTGAACCGGACCCGACCGGCGAGCGTCGACTGGGCCACGCCAGAGCCGCCCGCCTATGATCCCGAAGACATCTTGGGCGTTGTGCCTGCCGATTTGCGCACGCCCTATGACATACGCGAGGTCATCGCGCGGCTGGTGGATGGCTCACGGTTTGACGAGTTCAAGGCGCGCTTTGGTGAAACACTTGTGACCGGCTTTGCGCATCTGGACGGATGCCCGATCGGGATCATCGCCAACAACGGGGTGCTGTTTTCGGAATCGGCCCAAAAGGGCGCGCACTTCATTGAGCTGTGCACACAGCGCGGTATTCCTCTGGTATTTTTGCAAAATATCACCGGGTTCATGGTCGGGCGGCAGTATGAAAACGAAGGGATTGCGCGGCACGGGGCGAAAATGGTCGCGGCTGTGGCCTGTGCCAATGTGCCAAAGATCACCATGCTGGTTGGTGGTTCGTTCGGGGCGGGCAACTACGGCATGGCCGGGCGGGCCTATTCGCCGCGGTTTCTGTGGACCTGGCCCAACAGCCGTATTTCGGTCATGGGCGGGGCGCAGGCTGCCGGGGTGCTTGCCACCGTCAAACGCGACGCCATTGAACGGGCGGGCGGGTCGTGGTCGCCCGAGGAGGAAGCCGCCTTCAAACAGCCCACCATTGATATGTTTGAGGAACAAAGCCATCCGCTGTATGCCTCAGCGCGGCTCTGGGATGACGGGATCATTGATCCGCGCAAAAGCCGTGAGGTGCTGAGCCTGTCTTTGTCTGCCGCGCTCAACGCCCCCATTGAGGAGACACGCTTTGGCGTTTTCAGAATGTAGCCGGAGGGGGCGGCGCGCGGTAATGGCGTCAAGCCCGGTGGTGCGCGGTCCGGGTGCGGCAGATAGAAAGGGACGTTGTGTTTAACTGCATTTTGGTGGCCAATCGGGGTGAAATTGCCTGCCGGGTGATCGAGACGGCGCAGGCCCTTGGGGTGCGCTGCATCGCCGTTTATTCGGACGTGGATGCAGGCGCAAAACACGTGGCAATGGCGGATGCTGCAGTGCGGATCGGCGGTCCCGCACCTGCCGACAGTTACCTGCGCGCCGATGCCATTATCGCAGCCGCCCGCGCCACCGGTGCAGAGGCGATCCACCCCGGCTATGGGTTTCTGAGCGAAAACCCCGAGTTTGTCGAACAGGTCGAAGCGGCAGGCTTAGTATTTATCGGCCCTTCGGCGCAGGCGATCCGGGCGATGGGCCTCAAGGGCGCGGCCAAGGCCCTGATGATTGAAGCAGGCGTGCCCGTGGTGCCGGGGTATCACGGTGCGGATCAGGCGGACGCACAGTTGCAGCAGCAGGCTGACAAGATCGGCTATCCGGTCTTGATCAAAGCCGTTGCAGGGGGCGGTGGCAAAGGCATGCGTCTGGTCAGCGCCGCGTCAGGATTTACCGAGGCACTGGCGGCGGCACGTTCCGAGGCGCAGGCTGCATTCGGCAATTCTGATGTTCTGATCGAAAAGTTCATCCCGCAGCCGCGCCATATCGAGGTGCAGGTTTTCGGCGATGGCACTGATGTCGTGCACCTGTTTGAACGGGACTGTTCGTTGCAGCGCCGCCATCAGAAAGTGATCGAAGAAGCCCCCGCACCCGGTATGACCCCGGAGGTCAGAGAGGACATGGGCCGCGCCGCCGTGCGCGCTGCCAAAGCAATCGGCTACAAAGGGGCCGGAACGGTGGAGTTCATCGTTGATGGCACGGGTGATCTGCGCCCCGATGGGTTTTATTTCATGGAGATGAACACCCGCCTGCAGGTCGAACACCCCGTCACCGAGGCCATCACTGGCGTGGATCTGGTCGAATGGCAATTGCGCGTGGCGGCGGGGGAACCCTTGCCCTGTGATCAGGATGATTTGGCAATCACCGGACATGCCTTCGAGGCGCGTCTTTATGCCGAAGATGTGCGCGCCGGGTTCCTGCCTGCCACCGGAACGCTGCATCATCTGGTTTTTCCGGCGATTGCGCGGGCAGACAGCGGGGTGCGCGCAGGCGATGCGATCAGCCCCTATTACGACCCGATGATTGCCAAGCTGATCGTCGCTGGCCCCACCCGCGCCATTGCGCTGGCGCTGTTGCGTCGTGCATTAAAAGACACTCAGGTGGCGGGCAGCGTGACCAATCTGGAATTTCTGGGCGCATTGGCGGCCCATGAGGGGTTCGCCGCAGGGGCATTCGACACGGGCCTGATTGAGCGTGATTTTGCGACACTCACACCTGCTGCCGACCCACAGATCGTTCATATGGTGGCGGCGGCGATGCAGGTTGCGGGGTTGGACAAACCGGCGGCGATGGCAGGCTTTGCCCTCTGGGTGCAGTTTGCGCATCAGGTGCGGCTGGGCTGGCAGGATCAGGAACATCTGCTGTCCGTTGAGGTGCTGGATCAGCACAGCCAGCGCTGGACCCACGGCGACCAAAGCGTCACCGCGACGCGACATGCGGGCCAGTGGTCGATTGATGGCGCACCCCTGCCGCTCTGTCACATGTCTGCAGGGCAGGTCACGGTTTTTGATCACTACGGTCTGGTTTTTGACATCCATGATCCGTTGCTGGCGGGCGCGACCGAAAGCGGCAGCGGCAATCTGATCGAAGCGCCAATGCCGGGTCTGGTAAAGATGTTGGCGGCGGTGCCGGGACAGACCGTTGCACGGGGGGATCGGCTGGCCGTGCTGGAAGCGATGAAGATGGAGCATGCGCTGCTGGCTGCGCGCGACGGCATCATCGCCGAAGTGCTGGCGCAGGAAGGTGATCAGGTCAGCGCGGGTGCTGCCCTCATCCGACTTGAGGAGGAGCAGGCATGATCACGCTGCATCACTGCCCCCAGACGCGGTCCATGCGCACGCTGTGGCTGCTGAACGAACTTGAGATCCCATTTCAGCTGCGCAGCTATCCGTTCGATCGCAGTCTGCGCAGCCCTGAGTTCTTGAGCCTGTCGCCCGCAGGGCGTGTTCCCGCCCTTGAGGTGGATGGCGAACGCATGTTCGAAACCGGGGCGATTACGGAATACCTGTGCGAACGCTTCAGCCCGGACCGGCTGGGGCGCAGCACCGCAAGCCCGGACCGGATGTCATGGCTTGTCTGGCTGCATTTTGCGGAAACGCTCAGCCAGCATGTCGCGGCGCTGACACAGCAGCATGTGATGCTTTATGAGGACCACATGCGCAGCCCGATCGTGATGAAACTGGAGGCCGCGCGCATTGGCAAGTGCTTTGATGCCATTGAGGCACGCCTGTCGACGCCCATCGAAAGCCGCGACTATTTGTTGACCTCTGGTTTTTCCGCTGCAGACATTTCAGTGGGGCAGGCGGTCTATATGGCGTCGCATTTTGTGCGTTTGGAGGGCTACCCCGCGCTGCATGCGTGGTACGCCCGGATCACGGCGCGCGACAGCTTCGAGGCGGCGTTGCCAAATGGCGGCGGTATTTATTCGCAAGACTTTTATGCGCCTTGGCCGCTAGAGTGAGGCAAAACCCTTAACAGGAGCGTCAGGGATGAGTTTGGGAAACTGTGAGATATACGAAGTGGGCCCGCGCGACGGGTTGCAAAACGAAAAACGCGAGATACCAGTACGCGATAAAATCGCGCTCATCGACTGCCTGAGCCGCGCGGGGTTCAACCGGATCGAAATTGCAAGCTTTGTCTCCCCCAAGCTGGTGCCGCAGATGGCAGGGTCTGGCGAGGTGCTGGCCGGTATCTCAAGGGCGGCGGGGGTGCGTTACGCGGCACTTGCGCCAAACATGCAGGGGTACAAGGACGCCTGCCGCGCCGGGGCAGATGAAATCGCGATCTTTGCCTCAGCCTCCGAGGGGTTTTCCAAAGCCAACATCAACGCCAGCATTGCCGAAAGTCTTGAGCGTTTTGCGCCCATCCTAGAAGAGGCGCGTCACATTGATCTGCCCGTGCGCGGCTATGTGTCCTGCGTGGTAGCGTGCCCTTATGACGGGGCCGTGGCTCCGGCGCAGGTGGCTGAGGTGGCGGACAAGCTGTTTGCGATGGGTTGTTATGAGGTCAGCCTCGGCGATACAATCGGCGCAGGCACGCCGGACAGTGTTGCGCGCATGTTGCTTGCGGTGCGTGATGTGGTGCCGGTCGGTCGGCTGGCTGGGCATTTTCATGACACAAATGGCCGCGCGATCGAGAACATCGACGCCTCCCTCAGCCTTGGGGTGCGCGTCTTTGATGCCGCTGTGGGCGGTTTGGGCGGATGCCCCTTCGCACCCGGAGCCTCCGGGAATGTGGCGACTGAAACTCTGGCACGCCATCTCGCGGCTCTGGGGTATGAAACCGGTCTTGATCCCGAAGTGATCGCGGAGGCTGCGGCTTTGGCTCAAGCCATGCGCACGCAGCCTGAACCCGCGCATTAGGTCGGTCCAGTGTTTGATACCATTACGGTTGATACAGATGCGCGCGGCGTCGCCACCCTGAGCCTCAACCGTCCGGAAAAGCACAATGCGATGTCCGGGCAGATGCTGGAGGAACTGACATCTGCCGCAAAACGGCTCGCGTCAGACAGCGATGTCCGGGTCGTTGTCTTGACCGGAGCAGGCAAGAGTTTTTGCGCGGGTGGTGATCTGGGGTGGATGCGCGACCAGATGACGATGGACCGCGCCACCCGCAATGAAGAGGCGCGCAAGCTGGCGATGATGCTGGATGCGCTCAACAGCCTGCCCAAACCGCTGATCGGGGCGCTGCAGGGGAATGCCTTTGGCGGTGGCGTTGGGCTGGCTTGCGTGTGTGACGTCGCGGTCGGGGTCGATACGATCAAGCTGGGGCTGACGGAGACGCGCCTTGGCCTGATCCCTGCCACCATCGGGCCTTACGTGATCGGACGGATGGGCGAGGGCTGTGCGCGGCGTGTCTTTATGTCGGGCCGTATCTTTGACGCAGCGGAGGCTGTATCTTTGGGCATTTTGGCGCGTGTCGTGCCGCAAGCGGCCTTTGCCCAAGCGGTTGAAGAAGAAATCACGCCCTATCTGTCTTGCGCGCCCGGAGCCGTGGCGGCGGCCAAAAAGCTGGCACGGGAATTGGGCGCGGCGGTGTCCCCGGAACAGATTGAACACTCGATTGAAGCCTTGGCCGATCAGTGGGAAGGGGCGGAAGCCGCCGAGGGTATCGCGGCTTTCTTTGACAAGCGCAAAGCCTCTTGGGTGCAGTGACAGACCTGCGGGCTGGTTCAAAACAAGATCAAGACCGCAGGGGTAAACCTGCGGTCTGTTCCAGTGCCGCGATCAGGGCAGCAGCACTTTGTCGATCACATGGATCACACCGTTTGACGCTTTGATGTCCGCCGCGGTCACATTTGCGCCGCCGACAACAACACCATCGCCTGTTCCGTCAACGGTCAACAATGCGCCGTTAACGGTTGCCACGTCCGTGCTTGCGCCACTCACATCCGCGGCCATCACTGCGCCGGGGATCACATGGTATGTCAGAATTCCGGCCAGTTTGTCTTTGTTTTCCGGCAGCAGCAGGTCCTCAACGGTCCCAGCGGGCAGGGCTGCAAAGGCTGCATCGGTTGGTGCGAAAACAGTGAACGGACCTTCGCTGCGCAGTGTATCCTCAAGGCCAGCTGCCTGAACCGCAGCGACCAGCGTGTTAAAGTTGCCGTTGGATGCCGCGACATCGACGATGTCATCGCCACCTGTCAGTGTTGCACAGGCAGAGATGGTGGTCAGGGCAGTAACGGCAAGGGCCGCTTTGAGAGTGGAGCGTCTGTTCATGGTGTTTTCCTTGTCTTTGGGTGCGCTGCGCGTGCGACACTGGTGTGTATTCAGGTTGTGCGCGCGTTGTGCCGCAACAACCTGACAAGATAGTTGGATCACTCGTTTGTGATTTCAAATGGAACGGCGGATACATGCTCATCCCCGTGCGATGCGGCAAATGGGTGCAGCCTGTTCCAAAAGCGGCGCGGGGCGTTTCGCGTGTGTTGACCAACCCATATACTGCGCGTACACAGACACCGCAGAAGACCGAGAAAGGATCAACACCTTGGACGACATGTTACGCGAATACTTGCCGATTCTCGTGTTTCTGGCGGTTGCCATCGGTCTTGGTCTTGTGCTGATCCTCGCTGCTGTTGTGTTGGCGGTACGCAATCCGGACCCCGAAAAAGTGTCTGCTTATGAATGCGGCTTCAACGCTTTTGATGATGCACGCATGAAGTTCGATGTGCGGTTCTACCTCGTGTCGATCCTTTTCATCATCTTTGACCTCGAAATTGCCTTCCTGTTTCCATGGGCCGTGGCGTTCAAGGACATCAGCATGGTGGGGTTCTGGTCTATGATGGTCTTTCTGGGCGTCCTGACGATTGGCTTCGCCTATGAATGGAAAAAAGGCGCGCTTGAGTGGCAGTAACCGTCCAAGGCGGGTAGGGCTATATACCATCGTCGACCCTGTAGGTTCAGACCGCGCAGAGAAAACCGTTTTTGGCTGGAATATATCGCGGATGTGCGCCCATTTTGCGAAAATGGCACGTATCGATGGCCAGCTTTGCGCTAGACTTTTGCCCATCAAACAGGGCACGCGAAAAAACATCGTATTTTTGAGAGGTTATTCATGACTGAGCCATGCTGTCGCGTTGATCTTGTAAACGCGCTGGGGTATGGCTTTGCCAACTGCGGATATTCCCCGTCGTGCGAAGCTTTATGAATGAGTTCGGAGGTCTATCAGGATGAGTGTGGCAACGAATGTGAACGTGGCTGGCGCCGACCGTGAGGTCGCAACGCAAGAGCTGAACCGTGAGCTGCAGGACAAGGGTTTTCTGCTGACCTCTACGGAAGACATTATCAACTGGGCGCGGACCGGGTCGCTGCACTGGATGACCTTCGGTCTTGCCTGTTGCGCGGTCGAGATGATGCACACGGCCATGCCGCGCTATGACATGGAACGGTTTGGTACGGCACCTCGCGCCAGCCCACGCCAGTCCGACCTGATGATCGTCGCGGGAACACTGACCAATAAAATGGCACCCGCGCTGCGCAAAGTATACGATCAGATGCCGGAACCAAGGTATGTGATTTCGATGGGGTCCTGCGCGAATGGTGGGGGATATTACCACTATTCCTATAGCGTCGTGCGGGGCTGTGACCGCATTGTGCCGGTCGATATCTACGTGCCAGGCTGCCCGCCAACGGCCGAGGCGCTGCTTTATGGTATAATGCAACTCCAGCGTAAAATACGACGGACCGGGACCATCGTCCGGTAAAAATCGGAGCGGTGCGACCTGGAGAACGAAAGAGGATACCGATGTCAGAGCCTTTGCAGGAATTGGGAAACTACATCGCGACAAAACGCACGGACTGCGTCTTGGCATGGGATGTTACGCATGGTGAATTGAACGTTGATGTGACGCCGTCCAATATCGTGGGACTTGTTGAGTTTCTCAAGACGGACGCCACATGTCGTTTTTCGAGCTTGGTCGATATCACAGCTGTGGATTATACCGGGCGCGCCAAGCGCTACGATGTCGTTTATCACTTGCTGTCGATGTATCAAAACCACCGTGTTCGGCTGCGGGTGAGTATCCGCGATGATCAGATGATGCCGTCGGTTATATCCGTGCATCCATCGGCGAACTGGTTTGAGCGCGAAGTTTTTGACATGTTCGGTATTTTGTTTTCGGGCCATCCGGATCTGCGCCGCATCCTCACGGATTACGGGTTTCGCGGGCATCCGCTGCGCAAGGACTTCCCGACGACGGGATATACCGAAGTGCGCTATGATGAGGCGCAAAAGCGCGTGGTTTATGAGCCCGTCAGCCTTGTGCAAGAATACCGCCAGTTCGACTTCATGTCGCCTTGGGAGGGTGCAGAATACATCCTGCCGGGAGATGAAAAGCAGGAGGCAAAGTAATGGGTGGCATCTGGTGGCTGATCCTGTCGGCGGCAACGGCCATTCCGATGATCAAGCTGCTGCCGTTCTTTGGCATCAACAAATACTGGGCCGCGGCCTGCCTGATCCCGCTGGGTACGATTGCCCTTCTGTGGTGGATGGGCCTGAAGCTGCAAGAGCTGGAGAAGCGGTGATGTGGTTTGAGATCATCAATACATTTATCGCAGCTGCTGGACTGGGTTTGGCCTCGGTGCCTTTTTTTAAAAATGCTGTGGGGTTCGAGTCTCCAAATCCGCACCAACTTGCATTGAACTTTCAATGGCTAACGCTGAACTTGCGTAATGACAAAGGTCGGAATTACGCACGAAATGGAGGGCTTTCCTGATGGACGGCACCAAAGGCTTTGACGACGCCCTCACAGGCGAGCAGAAAATCCGTAACTTCAACATCAACTTTGGCCCGCAGCACCCGGCGGCACATGGCGTGTTGCGGCTTGTGTTGGAGCTGGACGGTGAGATCGTGGAGCGGTGCGATCCGCACATCGGCTTGCTGCACCGGGGCACCGAAAAGCTGATGGAAAGCCGCACGTATCTGCAGAATCTGCCGTATTTTGACCGGCTGGACTATGTGGCACCGATGAACCAAGAGCACGCATGGTGTCTTGCCATCGAAAAGCTCACAGGGGTCGAGGTGCCGCGCCGCGCGTCCCTGATCCGCGTGTTATTCTGCGAAATCGGCCGCATTCTGAACCATATTCTGAACATCACCACGCAGGCGATGGATGTGGGCGCGCTGACCCCGCCGCTTTGGGGCTTTGAAGAGCGCGAAAAGCTGATGGTGTTTTATGAGCGGGCCAGTGGCGCGCGTCTGCACGCAGCCTATTTCCGCCCCGGTGGGGTGCATCAGGATCTCCCGCCCGAGTTGGTCGACGACATTGAAACATGGGCGCATGAGTTCCCGCGTGTCATCGCCGACATCGACGGCTTGCTGACGGAAAACCGGATCTTCAAACAGCGCAATGCCGACATCGGTGTCGTGACCGAAGAAGATATTCTTGAATATGGCTTTTCAGGTGTCATGGTGCGCGGGTCCGGTCTGGCGTGGGATTTGCGCCGTGCGCAGCCCTATGAATGCTATGACGAATTCGATTTCCAGATACCCGTGGGCAAAAACGGCGACTGCTATGATCGCTACCTCTGCCGTATGGAAGAGATGCGTCAGTCGTTGCTGATTATCCATCAGGCGGTTGAAAAACTGCGCGCACCCGAGGGGCAGGGCGACGTTCTGGCCCGCGGCAAGATCACACCGCCATCCCGTTCCGATATGAAGACGTCGATGGAAAGCCTGATCCACCACTTCAAGCTTTATACCGAAGGGTTCCACGTGCCAGCGGGCGAGGTCTATGCCTGTGTCGAGGCCCCCAAGGGCGAGTTCGGCGTCTACCTCGTGGCCGATGGCACCAATAAACCCTACCGCGCCAAAATCCGCGCGCCCGGGTTCCTGCACCTGCAGGCGATGGATCACATGTCACGCGGCCACCAGTTGGCGGACGTGGCGGCGATCATCGGCACCATGGACGTGGTGTTCGGGGAGATCGACCGGTGAGTGCTTTCTCACAAAGTGAGGCCTTTGGTTTCAAAGGCGCTGCATGCGTTTTTGCATACGCACCGCTGGCGCAACCCAATCTGATTTAACGGATATTTCTAATGCTGCGTAGACTACATCCCGACCAACCCGAAACCTTTGCTTTCACACCAGAGAATCAGGCGTGGGCCGAAGGGCAGATCACGAAATACCCCGAAGGGCGTCAGGCCTCGGCGATTATTCCGCTTCTGTGGCGTGCGCAGGAGCAGGAAGGCTGGCTCTCTAAACCTGCGATTGAACATGTTTCCGACATGCTTGGCCTCAGCTATATTCGCGGTCTGGAAGTTGCGACTTTCTACTTCATGTTCCAGCTGCAGCCCGTGGGGGCGATTGCGCATATTCAGGTCTGCGGCACCACGTCCTGCATGATCTGCGGGGCCGAAGACTTGATATCGGTCTGTCAGGAAAAGATCGCACGTGAGCCGCATCAGCTCTCGGAAGATGGCAATTTCTCGTGGGAAGAAGTCGAATGCCTTGGCTCCTGTTCCAACGCGCCGATGGCTCAGATTGGCAAGGATTACTACGAAGATCTGACCGCAGCACGGATGGGAGAGATCATTGATGAATTGGCGGCAGGGAAAGTACCTGTGCCAGGTCCACAGAACGGTCGCTATGCCGCAGAACCTCTTAAGGGTCTGACTTCGTTGATAGAATATGACAGCGGAAAGACGCAGTATAACGCGTCCGTGCAATTGGCTGTTGATCTGGGCGACACGGTAAAACGAATTGATGGCACAGAGGTGCCGCTGACGACACCGTGGCAAGGTGCGAATGAAAACGCCGCGCCCAAACCAAAAGCAAAGAAAAAAACCACGCCTGCGCAAGCGAAAGGGGACGCACCAATCAAAGGTGTGCCGCCAGGCCTGTTAAAGATCGCGCGCAGTGGCGGTGGAGATGATCTCAAGCGGATCAAGGGCGTGGGCCCCAAGCTTGAATCCATGCTGAACGACATCGGTATCTTCCATTTTGACCAGATTGCCAGCTGGTCCTCGGAAGAGGTCGCATGGGCGGACGAGAGCTTTGTCGGCTTCAAGGGACGGGTCAGTCGGGACGACTGGGTATCGCAGGCCAAGCTGCTTGCGCAGGGCAAAGAAACAGAATTTTCCCAACGCGCCGAAAAAGACGGTATTTATAAAAAGTGATTGCGTAAATAACCGAAAGAGAGGCCTTCATGGAAAGCAATAAAGGAATGGTTGGAATGGCGTTGGGGAGCTGGCTTGTGGCTTTCGCGGGCGGTACGCTTGCGGGGACATTGGCGTGGGTGCTCTTTGGCTGGAGCTTTTTACAAGGTGCTTTCCTAGGCGCTGTCGTGTTTCTTGTGGCGGGCGTGCTTGTCAGCTGGGTCATGACCCGGCCGTTGCCAAGACCCGGTGAAGTTAAGATCAATCCTCCGACGCCTGCTGCCAAGGCCTCTGCCACAAAAGCGGCGCCGATCAACGTTGCACCAGCGCCGACGGCGGCACAGGTCAAACCCACAGCACGCCTTGCCGGAGAAGAAGAGCTTGCTTCGCGCAAGGGTGATTGGAAATACGAGAAAGAAGCGGCACCCGCACCGGCGCCCAAGAAAAAGGCAGCACCCAAGAAAGCACCTGCCAAAAAGGCCGCGCCCAAGGCAGCGGCAGCCCCTGATGGGCGGCCTGCGTATCTGTCGGATGCACCAACAGGGACCGCGGATGATCTGAAGAAGATCTCCGGTGTTGGTCCCAAGCTGGAACAGACGCTGAATGAGTTGGGGGTCTGGCATTTTGAACAGGTTGCCCAGTTCAAAAAGAAAGACATCGCTTGGGTGGATGAACGCCTGCGGTTTAAAGGACGTATCGAAAGAGACGATTGGGTTGGACAGGCCAAGGCTTTGGCCAACGCCAAGGACTGACCCTGAACGACGGAGCTAGGAGGCTTCATGAGTGCGCAAGACCAGACAGCCGAGGCGCGCGACCGTGCCTTGGCCAAAAAAGGGCGAATGGTAAGCCTCGTCATCGTGGGCACCATGGTAGCGTGGGTATTGTCGCTGTGGCTCGCCCCCAAGTTCGGGCTGACCGCGCGGCACGCCATTCTGCTGGACTTTCTGGCGCTGGCTGCCTTGGCATGGTCGTTCATCGTTTCATTGCAAATCAAACGTGCGCGCAAGGCTGCGCAGAACGACAGGTAAAAGGGGAAGCGGATGCTTAACGATCAGGATCGCATCTTTACCAATATTTACGGCATGCATGACCGCACGCTGAAGGGCGCGCAGGCGCGCGGCCATTGGGACGGAACGGACGCCATCATCAAAAAGGGCCGCGACTGGATCGTGGACCAGATGAAGGCATCAGGTCTGCGCGGGCGTGGCGGGGCCGGTTTCCCGACGGGGCTCAAATGGTCCTTCATGCCCAAGGAAAGCGACGGGCGGCCCTCCTATCTGGTGGTCAATGCGGATGAATCCGAGCCGGGCACCTGCAAGGACCGCGAGATCATGCGTCACGACCCGCATACGCTGGTTGAAGGGTGCCTGATCGCCAGTTTTGCGATGAATGCGCATACTTGTTACATCTACATTCGCGGCGAATACATCCGCGAGAAAGAGGCGCTGCAAGCCGCGATTGACGAGGCCTACGATGCGGGGCTGGTGGGCAAGAACGCCGCAGGCTCCGGCTGGGATTTTGACATCTACCTGCACCATGGGGCGGGTGCCTACATCTGCGGCGAGGAAACCGCGCTGCTGGAAAGCCTTGAGGGCAAGAAGGGCATGCCCCGGATGAAGCCGCCGTTCCCTGCGGGGGCGGGGCTTTATGGCTGCCCGACGACGGTAAACAACGTGGAATCGATTGCTGTTGTTCCAACGATCCTGCGGCGCGGACCGGAGTGGTTTTCCTCCTTTGGGCGTCCGAACAACGCGGGCACCAAGCTGTTCGCGATTTCGGGCCACGTGAACAACCCCTGTGTGGTCGAAGAGGCGATGTCGATCAGTTTCGAGGAACTGATCGAGACGCATTGTGGTGGCATCCGTGGCGGTTGGGGCAACCTCAAGGCGGTGATCCCCGGCGGGTCGTCGGTGCCGATGATCCCCGGCGCGCAGATGAAAGACGCGATCATGGATTTCGACTATCTGCGCGAACAACGCTCCGGCCTCGGCACGGCGGCGGTGATTGTGATGGATAACTCAACGGATGTGATCAAGGCGATCTGGCGGCTGTCGAAGTTCTACAAGCACGAGTCGTGCGGGCAATGCACGCCCTGCCGCGAAGGCACCGGCTGGATGATGCGCGTGATGGACCGTCTGGTGACAGGCGAGGCAGAACCCGAAGAGATCGACATGCTCCTTGATGTGACCAAACAGGTCGAAGGCCATACGATCTGCGCCTTGGGCGACGCCGCAGCCTGGCCGATCCAGGGCCTCATTCGACACTTCCGCGACGAGATTGAGGATCGGATCAAGCACAAGCGGACAGGGCGTGTGAGCGCAGTGGCGGCGGAGTAAAATCGTGCTGAACGTTCAACGAAGAATAATACTTTGGGTTGTGGTGGCCAGTGCGGTGTTGGCTGGGTGTGACACGGCAGTACAGGAAGCCGGTTCCGAGGGCGCTGTAAGCACATATCGTACATTGGAGTTTCGCAATCTTCCGGAGGATATTCATGACCAGTTTCTTGCCTTTAGAATGGCCAGTGAGATTTCTTCAAATTGCGGCGGCATCTATATAAGCAATTTAACAGTGAACCGGGCCAACGAAGAAATTGCGCGTATTCTGGAGCACAAGGGCCATATCGATGTGGACGAAATGCGTGACAATCTGCAGAAAAGCTTTCAGGAGTATTACACTTCTTATTTGAAAGAAAATGGCATCGTATCCCGCGAAGGGTTATGCGATGCGGGACGCAAGGAAATTGCTGACCAAAGCCAAATAGGCAAGTTCCTGAAAGGATGACGCAAAAGATGACGGGTGTGCATTTTCATCTTGCCGAACTCAACGTCGGTCGTCTTGCGGCGCCTACGGACGATCCGCGCGTGGCGGAATTCATGGAGAACCTTGACCGGATCAACGGCCTTGGTAAGAGGATGCCAGGGTTTGTGTGGATGATGGAAGGCTCGGGTGAGCCGGGCACCGGCAACACAGAGAACGCCATTGACGGTGATCCGCTTTATGTCTCCAACCTGACCGTCTGGGAAAGCGTTGAGACCTTGGAACAATTCGTCTGGGGCACCATCCACAAGCAGTTTTACGCGCGCCGTCAGGAATGGTTCGAAGTGCTCGGTGAGATGCATTTCGTGATGTGGTGGGTTCCTGTGGGGCATCAGCCAACACTGGATGAGGCATTGGAACGGCTGGAACACCTCAAAAACCACGGTGACAGTGATCACGCCTTTGGCTGGCCCTATCTGAACGAGGCAAGTAAGTGGAAAGACAACCGGTGTGCGCCGGTTGCAGCAGAGTAGGTAACATGCGTATTTTCACAGCCCTCATGATTATCGGACTGACGCTCACCGCCTGCGGGCCGGATGACGATGCGATCAGTTTTGATGGCCAGTTTTTCAACGCGCGGCTCAAGTCGGAACGCGGGGCAGACCGAGCGCAGTTCAGCGTAACTGTCAGACCTGTTTCGGCCTCTCTTGAGGGGGCACGTGAGGCTGCGCGCTACGAGGCGACAGTCTATTGCGTCAATAGCTTTGGCCGCTCGGACGTGGACTGGGTTGTGGGACCTGACGATGAGAGTGAGACACTGACCATCGAGAATGACACACTCTTGCTGCAAGGAAGGTGTCGCGAGATATGACCTGTGGCCTGCAATCAGTCCAAAACCCGCTCGGTTATTGCTTATCAATGCGGGGTACGCGCATCTATCCTGTCAAAGGCGTTTTGCCTTTTTACTTGGTAACGGCAACTGGAGTTGTGGGATGCGTAAAACGATGATGATGGCGGTATTCATGATGGGGCTTGCGGCTCCGGTGGCTGCAAACCCGCCCTTGCGGGATGTTCAGCAAATTGATGACGCGCTTTACACCGTTGGGCTGGCCAATGAGATCAGGCGAAAGTGCCCCGATATTTCTGCGCGATTTTTCAAGGCGATAAGCTATTTGCGCGCTTTGGAAGATCAGGCGCGAGAACTGGGATACTCCGAGGCCGAGATCAAGGCGCATCTGGAGTCGGACACGGAGAAAAAGCGACTGCGGGCGCGGGCGGCGGATGAGATGAAGGCCGCTGGCTACAAGCAGAACAAACAGGGCTATTGTGCGCTCGGTCGGGCCGAAATTGCACAGAAAACGGAAATTGGGGCGCTGTTGCGCGTCTCTCGGTAACAGGTGCGCCCGGTGTGGCGCGATGAACAAAGGCGAATGATATGAGCGATCTGCGCAAAGTCATTATCGACGACACAGAGGTTGAAGTGGATGGGGCGATGACCCTGATCCAGGCCTGTGAAGAGGCGGGCATCGAGATTCCGCGTTTTTGCTATCATGAGCGGCTGACGATCGCGGGCAACTGCCGCATGTGTCTGGTCGAAGTGGTCGGCGGGCCGCCAAAACCTGCCGCTTCCTGCGCGATGCAGGTCAAGGATCTGCGCCCCGGACCCGAAGGCCAACCGCCGGTCGTCAAAACCAATTCGCCCATGGTCAAAAAGGCCCGCGAAGGGGTGATGGAGTTTTTGCTGATCAACCACCCGCTGGATTGCCCGATCTGCGATCAGGGCGGCGAGTGTGATCTGCAGGATCAGGCGATGGCGTATGGCGTGGATTTCTCGCGCTACCGCGAGCCCAAGCGCGCGACTGAAGATCTCGATCTGGGGCCACTGGTTGAGACCCATATGACGCGCTGTATCTCCTGCACGCGTTGTGTGCGGTTCACCACGGAGGTGGCGGGCATTCACCAGATGGGCCAGACGGGGCGCGGTGAAGACGCAGAAATCACGTCTTATCTGGGCCAGACGCTGGACAGTAACATGCAGGGCAATATCATTGATCTCTGCCCGGTTGGGGCTTTGGTTTCAAAGCCTTACGCGTTTACGGCGCGCCCGTGGGAATTGACCAAGACCGAATCCGTGGACGTTATGGACGCACTGGGGTCAAACATCCGCGTGGACACAAAGGGCCGTGAAGTGATGCGGTTTTTGCCGCGCAACCATGATGGCGTGAATGAGGAATGGATTTCGGACAAGACGCGGTTTGTCTGGGACGGGTTGCGCCGCCAGAGGCTGGACCGACCCTACATCCGCGAGAACGGCAAGTTGCGCCCCGCGAGCTGGCCCGAAGCCCTGACAGCGGCTGCAACAGCGATGAAAGGTAAGAAACTGGCCGGGTTGGTCGGGGATCTTGCGCCGGTTGAGGCCGCCTATGCGCTGAATGCTCTGATCGAGGGTCAGGGTGGCACGGTTGAGTGCCGCACCGATGGGGCGAAACTGCCCGCGGGCAACCGGTTCGGCTATGTGGGCAACGCCACCATCGAAGAGATCGACGATGCGTCGCACGTCATACTGGTCGGAACCAACCCGCGCATCGAGGCGCCGGTGCTGGATGCGCGCATCCGCAAGGCGTGGCTGAAGGGGGCCAAGGTCGGCGTTGTCGGCCCGGCGATCGATCTGACGTATGACTATCATCATTACGGCGATGGTCGCGACGGTCTGGCGGCGCTGGATCAGGAAAACACCGCTGACCTGACGGATAACCCGACGATCCTGATCATCGGGCAGGGCGCGTTGCGCGGCGCGGACGGTGAAGCGGTGATGGCCAGGGCCCACGCTTTCGCAGAGCGCAGCCAGTCCAAGGTATTGGTCCTTCATACGGCTGCGGGACGTGTGGGTGCGATGGACATTGGTGCATGTGCCGATGGCGGCGTCGATGCGGTGATGGATGCGGAAGTGATCTATAACCTCGGTGCCGATGAGATCGACATCAGACCGGGTCCTTTCGTGATCTATCAGGGCTCACATGGGGACCGGGGCGCGCACCGCGCCGATGTTATCCTGCCCGCCGCTGCCTATACCGAAGAGCCGGGGTTGTTTGTGAACACCGAAGGGCGGCCTCAACTGGCGCTCAGGGCCGGGTTTGCGCCGGGGGAAGCCAAGGAAAACTGGGCGATCCTGAGGGCGCTGTCTGCGGAAATCGGGGCGCAGCTGCCGTTTGACAGCATTGTGCAACTGAGGCAGGCGCTGGTCAAAGAGGTGCCGCATCTGGCGAATATCGACACGGTGCCGGAAAATGACTGGCAGGCGGTAACAGGCGGCGAGGTGAGCCGTGGCGCATTTGAGCCGGCCATAACCGATTTCTACCTGACAAACCCCATTGCGCGCGCATCCGAGCTGATGGCGGAACTCTCCGCCAACGCAAAAGCGCGTCAACAAGAGACCTTGGCTGCGGAATGACACAGAAGAGCGCGCGCATATCTCAGTTGTCACGCGACGCGGCGAGTGTTCCCGAAACACGCCGCTGCGAGTCGGCGGTTTGTGGCGCGCGCGCGTCGGGGACGTTAACGCATGGCACCGCAAACCTGCAAAAACACATGCGGGTTGCAGCGGCCGGGCATTCAATGCCGCAAGCGCGCGATTTTGCGCGGCATTTGCGCACAAAAGTTCACGAAGAGGGTGGCGTGTGGTCGGCAGATGCTGTTTACACCAAATCGCCAACCCTGCCTGACAGGCTAGCCAAGAATGACGCTGATGTCGTGCGGGCTGACTGTGAGCAAAGCGGAATACCGATGGTGTGAGGACATATGGCTGATTTCTTTACCACTCCCGGCGGCATAGCTGTCCTGATCCTGGCACAGGTGCTGGCCGTTATCGGCTTTGTGATGGTCTCATTGCTGTTCCTCGTCTATGGGGACCGCAAGATCTGGGCGGCTGTGCAGATGCGGCGTGGGCCTAATGTGGTGGGCACCTTCGGGTTGCTGCAAACGGTGGCGGATGCGCTGAAATATGTCGTGAAAGAGGTCGTGGTCCCGGCCGGTGCCGACAAGACCGTCTTCATGCTCGCGCCGATGACCTCTTTTGTTCTGGCCCTGCTGGCTTGGGCGGTGATCCCGTTCAACGATGGTTGGGTCCTCAGTGACATCAATGTGGCGATCCTGTTCGTCTTTGCGATCTCATCGCTTGAAGTCTACGGCGTCATCATGGGGGGCTGGGCGTCCAACTCGAAATACCCTTTTCTGGGCTCTCTGCGTTCTGCCGCGCAGATGATTTCTTATGAGGTGTCGCTTGGCCTGATCATCATCGGGGTGATTATTTCGACCGGGTCGATGAATTTCGGCGGCATCGTCGCCGCGCAGGACGGCCCCTATGGCTTTTTCAGCTGGTACTGGCTACCGCACTTCCCGATGGTTTTCCTGTTCTTTATCAGCTGTCTGGCTGAAACGAACCGCCCACCGTTTGATTTGCCCGAAGCGGAATCGGAACTGGTCGCGGGCTATCAGGTCGAATATTCATCCACTCCCTTCCTGCTCTTTATGGCCGGGGAATATATCGCTATTTTCCTGATGTGCGCGCTCACGTCGCTGCTGTTCTTTGGCGGCTGGCTGTCCCCGATCCCGGGGCTGCCCGACGGCGTTTTGTGGATGATTGCCAAGATGGCATTTTTCTTCTTCCTCTTCGCGATGGTCAAAGCGATTACGCCGCGCTACCGCTATGACCAGCTGATGCGTTTGGGCTGGAAAGTGTTCCTGCCGTTCAGCCTTGTCTGGGTGGTTTTCGTAGCATTCGCCGCAAAATTCGAATGGTTCTGGGGGGCATATGCCCGCTGGGGTATGGGAGGCTGATATGACACAGATCGATTACGCACGACATGCGAAATACTTCCTGCTTCAAGACTTTTGGGTCGGTATGAAATTGGGTCTCAAGTACTTTTTCGCCCCCAAGGCCACGCTGAACTACCCGCATGAAAAAGGGCCGCTTTCCCCGCGTTTTCGGGGTGAGCACGCGCTGCGCCGCTACCCCAATGGCGAAGAACGCTGTATCGCCTGTAAACTCTGCGAGGCGGTTTGCCCGGCGCAGGCCATTACAATCGACGCGGAACCCCGCGATGACGGCAGTCGGCGCACCACACGTTATGACATCGACATGACAAAATGCATCTACTGCGGTTTCTGCGAGGAAGCCTGCCCGGTGGATGCTATTGTCGAGGGGCCCAATTTCGAGTTTTCAACGGAGACGCGCGAAGAGCTGTATTACGACAAGGACCGCCTGCTGGCCAATGGCGAGCGCTGGGAAGCCGAGATCGCGCGCAACCTTGAGATGGATGCACCTTACCGATGAGTGACAAAAACAACCCGTTCGAGGGCGCGAACCCTTTTGCCGCGATGATGGCGCAGGCGCAGGAAATGGCGAAATCCTATCCGGCGATGGAGGCGTTTTCGCCCAAAGGGTTTGAAAAGATGATGGGCACGATGCCCAAGGACATGATGGAAATGATGTTCGGGAATACGCTGAACGAGGGCGGGCTGGATGCGCGCACGCGGATGCTGCTGACGCTCGCTGGGCTGACCATGCAGGGTGCGCAGAACGACGTCGGCTTTCGTCAGGCGGTGCGCCACGCGGTCGAGGCGGGTGCCACAAAACAACATATCGTGGAATCCATCGGCCAGATGTCGATGTTTGCAGGATTGCCAGCGATGACCCGCGCGTTGGAACTGGCGCAGCAGGTTCTGGATGAAGAGAAGGACGCGGAATGACGGTTTTTGCCTTTTATCTCTTTGCGATCAGTGTGATCGCAGGCGGTTTGTTCACCGTCATCAGCCGCAACCCGGTGCATTCGGTCCTGTGGCTCATCCTCGCTTTTCTCTCGGCAGCCGGTCTATTCGTTCTGCTCGGCGCTGAATTCGTCGCGATGCTGTTGATCATCGTCTATGTCGGGGCCGTCGCGGTTCTGTTCCTGTTCGTCGTCATGATGCTCGACGTGGATTTTGCGGAACTCAAGGCGGAGATGTCGAAATACCTGCCGCTGGCGTTGCTGATCGGCGTTGTGTTGTTGATGCAATTCGCCATCGCTTTTGGCGCATGGGAAAGCAACGCCGCCGCCGAAGGCATGCGCGCGCAGGTGACACCTGTGGACCGGCATAACACCGAAGCCTTGGGCTTGATCCTTTATGATCAGTATTTCCTGCTGTTCCAGTTGAGTGGACTGATCCTGCTGGTCGCCATGATCGGGGCGATTGTGCTGACGCTGCGCCACCGCTCTGATGTGAAACGCCAGGATGTCGTGGCGCAAATGATGCGTGACCCGGCCAAGGCGATGGAACTCAAGGATGTCAAATCGGGGCAGGGCCTCTGATCCATGACGCGTTGGGCTTCATATCATGTGCTGAGCGCGATTGCCGTATTTACGGCGTCCTCAGCCTTTGCCATGACGGCGTCGGAGTGCACACGCACCACCCATGTCAGCCACGGCGGTGAGGCGGATCATGTCGATCTGGGGGAGGGTCGCGTGATGTGGCGCGACTGGTGGTCACAGGAAGGGTCCGCAACGGATATCGTAATTGCGGATTGCCAATCGGGCGACGTGCTGCAATTCCGCACGGCTGAGGAAAACATGAACAAACGACCGCCCTTCGACCGGACCGAAGACGCCATGGCAATTGTGGCGCAGCATGAAACGGGTGCGCGGGTTTTTGCAACGCTGGGGCGCATGTCGGACGATCTGAAAAAGGTGGCGCGGGATGTGTCGGTTGAGGTATGGGCGCTTGAGCCTTGCGCCTGCGCCGCTTTTTATCCGGGCCTGCGGGGCGACAAGGAAGCATTCAGGCTGGAAGGCCTGTAACGAAAGGGCTCGATTTGAGCTTAGCGTGGCGGGGCAAATGCCCCGGCGACATAGGAACGAAAACGGGGTCTTAGCGCTCCGGAAGGAAGAACAATGATTGGTTTGGAACACTATCTTACCGTTGCTGCCACACTATTCGTGATCGGGATTTTCGGGCTCTTTTTGAACCGTAAGAACATCATCATCCTTCTGATGAGCATCGAATTGATGTTGCTGGCGGTGAATATCAACCTCGTCGCTTTCTCAAGCTTTCTCGATGATCTCGTAGGGCAGGTTTTCACGCTCTTTGTTTTGACCGTCGCTGCCGCCGAAGCGGCGATTGGCCTCGCTATCCTCGTCTGCTTCTTCCGCAACCGGGGCACGATTGCGGTCGAAGACGTCAACGTGATGAAGGGCTAAGACATGCACCGATCAAAGACGCACGCGCAGCACACGGCTGACAGTTTTTTGGTCAGCGGGGCGATATGCCCTTGGGCTGGCCTGAACGAATATGACCCAGATTGCCGTGGTGGCACCAAGGAAACAGACTGATGGAAACAATACTCCTCTTTGCCCCGCTTGTTGGTGCGCTCCTGTGTGGTTTCAGCTGGAAATTTATCGGAGAAGCTGCCGCCTGCTGGATTGCCACCGGGCTGCTTTTCCTGTCGGCTCTCTTGTCGTGGGTTGTGTTTCTCACCTTTGACGGCACGACTGAGCAAATCCAGATTTTGCGCTTTATCGAAAGCGGTAGCCTCAGTACGGATTGGGCGATCCGACTGGACCGGCTGACCGCGATCATGCTGGTCGTCATCACCACCGTGTCGAGCCTCGTTCATCTTTATTCCTTTGGCTACATGGATAAAGACCCGCAGTGGAAAGACGACGAGAGCTACAAGCCGCGCTTCTTTGCCTATCTGTCGTTCTTTACCTTTGCGATGTTGATGCTGGTCACGGCGGACAACCTTGTGCAGATGTTTTTTGGCTGGGAAGGGGTGGGCGTCGCGTCCTACCTTCTGATCGGCTTTTACTATCGCAAACCCTCGGCAAATGCGGCGGCGATCAAGGCGTTCGTCGTCAACCGCGTTGGGGACTTCGGCTTTGCGCTGGCGATTTTTGCGCTGTTTTTCCTGACGGATAGCATCAATTTTGATGACATCTTTGCCGCCGCGCCAGAACTGGCAGAGACGCAGCTGACCTTTCTTTGGACCGAATGGAACGCGGCAAATCTGATCGCCTTCCTGCTTTTCATCGGCGCGATGGGGAAATCGGCGCAGTTGTTTTTGCACACATGGCTGCCGGACGCGATGGAAGGGCCAACGCCTGTGTCCGCGCTGATCCATGCGGCCACGATGGTCACGGCGGGTGTTTTCCTTGTGTGCCGGATGTCGCCGATCATGGAATTCGCACCCGAAGCCATGGCATTCGTCACCGTGCTGGGCGCAACAACGGCGTTCTTCGCGGCCACGGTGGGACTGGTGCAGACGGACATCAAACGGGTGATCGCCTATTCGACCTGTTCGCAGTTGGGGTATATGTTCGTCGCGGCAGGTGTTGGCATGTATTCAGCGGCCATGTTCCACCTGTTTACACATGCTTTCTTCAAGGCGATGCTGTTTCTCGGCGCAGGCTCGGTGATCCATGCGATGCACCATGAGCAAGACATGATGAACTACGGCGGCTTGCGCAAGAAAATCCCCTATACCTTCTGGGCCATGATGATCGGCACGCTTGCCATCACGGGTGTTGGTATCCCTGTCTGGATTGTGACATTGGGCGAGATACCGATCGGGTTTGCGGGCTTCCATTCCAAAGATGCGATCGTGGAAAGCGCTTTTGCTGCCGGGTCCATGTATGGGTTCTGGGCGCTTGTGATCGCCGCACTGTTCACCAGTTTCTATAGCTGGCGTTTGATGTTCCTGACGTTTTACGGCACGCCACGGGGCGACAAACACACCCACGACCACGCGCATGAAAGCCCGATGGTCATGATTATTCCGCTGGGTGTGCTGGCGCTTGGGGCGATTTTTGCTGGTATGGTCTGGTACGGGTCGTTCTTTGGCCACACGGATAAAGTGGCGAAGTTCTATGGCATTCCCTATGCCGAAGCCTCTGAGCATGGCGCTGAGGGTCATGGCGATGATAAGGCCGAGGACAGCCATGGTGCCAAAGAGGGCGAGCATCATTACGTCTTTGCCGGGGTGCCGGGTGAAGGGGCGCTGTACATCGCACCCGATAACACTCTGCTCGATGACGCCCATAAGGTGCCATATTGGGTTAAGACATCGCCTTTCGCGGCCATGTTGATCGGCTTTCTGATGGCCTATTGGTTCTACATCGTGAACCCCGAACTGCCCAAGCGGCTGGCCGAAAACCAACGCCCCTTGTACCTGTTCCTCAAGAACAAATGGTACTTTGACGAACTCTATAACATCGTGTTTGTCATTCCGGCCAAATGGATCGGCTCATTCCTGTGGAAACGCGGTGATGGGGATGTGATCGACGGGGGACTGAACGGCATCGCCATGGGCATTATCCCGTTCTTTACCCGCCTCGCCGGGCGTGCGCAGTCCGGTTATATCTTTACCTATGCCTTCGCCATGGTCATCGGCATCGCAGTGCTGGTCACTTGGATGACACTGTCAGGAGGGGCCAACTGATGGGCAATCTTCTTTCCATCGTAACCTTTATTCCGGCCATGGCGGCGTTGATCCTTGCGGTCTTTTTGCGCGGCGATGATGAGGCAGCCAACCTCAACGCCAAGCGCGTGGCGATGTTTGCCACGGTGGCGACCTTCCTTGTCTCGCTGTTCATTCTGGCCGGGTTTGACCCGCAGGACACCGGGTTTCAATTCGTGGAAGAACGCGACTGGCTGCTGGGTCTTGAATACAAAATGGGCGTTGATGGCATCTCGGTGCTCTTCGTGATGCTCACGACCTTCATGATGCCGCTGGTGATTGCCGCGTCGTGGAATGTCACCCTGCGGGTCAAGGAATATATGATCGCCTTCCTGCTGCTTGAGACGCTGATGCTTGGCGTCTTCATGGCGCTCGACCTGGTCTTGTTCTACCTGTTCTTTGAGGCCGGCTTGATCCCCATGTTCCTGATCATCGGCATCTGGGGCGGGGCGAACCGCATCTATGCGAGCTTCAAGTTCTTCCTCTATACCTTCCTCGGCTCCGTGCTGATGCTGGTGGCGATGGTGGGTATGTTTGCCGATGCGGGCACCACAGATATTGAAATGCTGTTGCGTCATGAATTCTCCTTTGCCGATTTCGACCTTCTGGGCATTCAGATTGTCGGGGGGATGCAGACACTCCTGTTCCTTGCCTTCTTTGCAAGCTTCGCCGTCAAGATGCCCATGTGGCCGGTGCATACATGGCTGCCGGATGCCCACGTTCAGGCCCCGACTGCCGGGTCCGTGGTGCTGGCGGCGATCCTGTTGAAACTCGGCGGCTACGGGTTCATCCGTTTCTCGCTGCCGATGTTTCCGGTGGCGGCTGATATCTGGGCGCCGATGATCCTGTGGCTGTCGGCCATCGCGATCGTCTATACCTCGCTGGTGGCACTCGTGCAGGAAGACATGAAAAAGCTGATCGCCTATTCGTCCGTGGCCCATATGGGGTTTGTCACGATGGGTATCTTTGCGGCCAATCAACAGGGCGTCGATGGCGCAATTTTTCAGATGATAAGCCACGGGTTCATTTCCGGCGCGCTGTTCCTGTGTGTTGGCGTGATCTATGACCGGATGCACACCCGCGAAATCGACGCCTATGGCGGTCTGGTAAACCGGATGCCGGCCTATGCGCTGATTTTCATGTTATTCACGATGGCCAATGTGGGTCTGCCGGGCACATCTGGCTTTGTCGGCGAGTTCCTGACACTCATGGCCGTGTTTCAGGTCAACACATGGGTTGCCGCAGTGGCCACGACCGGAGTGATTTTCTCGGCGGCCTATGCGCTCTGGCTTTATCGCCGCGTGGTGATGGGGGATCTGATCAAGGAAAGCCTGAAATCTATTACCGACATGACGTCGCGCGAGCGTTGGATATTCGCACCCCTTGTGGCGATGACGCTGCTTTTGGGGGTTTACCCCGCATTGGTGCTCGATATTACCGGGCCGTCGGTGGCGGCATTGGTTGCAGGCTATGATACGGCGCTGAGTGCAGCAGAAGCTGCAAGCCAACTGGCGTCGAACTAAAGGATGGATACGATGATAACCGCTGATCTGACCCTCATCCTGCCGGAAATTATCCTGTCGCTCTACGCCATGGTGATGCTGCTGGTGGCTGTTTACACGACCAAGGATGGCATGGCCTCGGTGCTTGTCTGGTTGACCGCCGGTCTGATGGTGGCACTGGGCGCATGGATTACAGTGGACGGTGAGGGGACAAACGTAGCCTTTGGCGGCATGCTGATCGAAGATGGGTTCGCCCGTTTTGCCAAGGTGACGATCCTCTTTGCCGCCGCCGCCGTTTTGGTGATGTCCGAAGGCTACATGAAGGCGCGCGACCTGCTGCGCTTTGAATATCCGCTTTTGCTGGCTCTTTCCGTGGTCGGTATGATGGTCATGGTATCCGCCGGTGATCTGATGGCGCTCTATATGGGGCTCGAGCTTCAGTCGCTTGCGCTCTATGTAATCGCGTCGCTGCGCCGGGACAGTGTGAAATCCACCGAAGCCGGGCTGAAGTACTTTGTGCTTGGCGCGTTGTCCTCTGGTCTGCTGCTCTATGGGGCATCGCTGATCTACGGCTATGCCGGAACAACGCTCTTTTCGGGGATCATCGAGACGGCGCAGCATGGCGACGTCTCCCTCGGTCTGCTGTTCGGCCTCGTGTTCCTGATCGCCGGGCTGGCGTTCAAAGTCTCCGCCGTGCCGTTCCACATGTGGACACCGGATGTCTATGAGGGTGCGCCCACCCCTGTCACCGCCTTTTTCGCCACCGCCCCCAAAGTGGCCGCGATGGGGCTGTTTGCGCGCGTGCTGCATGACGCGTTCGGCAATGCCATCAGCGACTGGAGCCAGATCGTCGCGCTCTTGTCGCTGTGTTCCATGTTCCTTGGCGCGGTCGCCGCCATTGGGCAGACAAACATCAAACGTCTGATGGCCTTTTCGTCGATTGCGCATATGGGCTATGCGCTGATGGGTCTGGCTGCTGGCACGGTGCTCGGTGTGCAGGCGATGCTGATCTATATGGCGATCTATGTGACAATGAACGTCGGCACCTTCGCCTTTATCCTGATGATGGAAAAGGATGGCCAGCCGGTTACGGATATCTCATCTCTGAACATGTATTCCAAGAAGGAACCGGGCAAGGCGCTGGCCATGCTGGTCTTGCTGTTCTCGCTGGCGGGCGTGCCGCCGATGCTTGGGTTCTTTGGCAAATTCTACGTCTTGCGCGCCGCCTATGAAGCGGGGTTCGCATGGCTGGCCATTGCGGGGGTCATCGCATCGGTCATCGGGGCCTATTACTATCTGCGCATCGTATTCTTCATGTATTTCGGCGACGAAAAGGAAGACGGGTTGGACAAGGGGGGATCGCCGGTTTTGTCAGGCTTCCTGCTGGTGTCCGCGGCCATCATGGTACTGGGCATTGCCAATATGTTCGGTGTCGAAACCGCCGCTGCCTCCGCCGCTGCAACACTTGTTAACTGACCGACGGGGCCGCGCGCATTTGTGCCGGGGTATATGTCGTTGACGGGTGATAGCTGGCCTGAAGGTTATGGCCGATTGCAGTTGAACGAAGTCGACAGCACTCTGGATGAAGCCGCGCGACAAGCCCCCAAGGCTGCGACCCCGCTTTGGATTTTTGCGCGGCGGCAGACCACAGCAAGAGGCAGACGCGGGCGGCCATGGTCCATGCCCGAGGGTAATTTTGCGGCGACGCTGCTCTTGCGTCCCGCAGGACCACCGACGCAAGCCGCGCTGCGGTCATTTATCATGTCTCTGGCGCTCTACCGTGCGTTTGTCGAAGTGACAGGCCGGGAGAAGGGTTTGGCCTTGAAATGGCCCAATGACGTGTTGCTCAACGGTGGCAAGGTCGCGGGCATTTTGCTTGAGAGCACGGGTGCGGGCCAGCAGACTGGTTTTTTGTCCATTGGCGTTGGGGTCAATCTTGTTGCCGCCCCGCCAGCAAGTGATGTCGAGGCGACCGCCCTGAAACCGGTGTCGATCCTGAGTGAAACGTCCGTTCGGGTGCTGCCTGAGACCTTTTTTGAGGTGCTCGCCTGCCACTTTGCCAATCTTGAACAACAGTTTCAGCAGTACGGTTTTGAGCCGATCCGGACCGGGTGGCTGGCACATGCTGCCCGCATCGGCGAGGTGATAACGGCACGCACGACCCGAGAGGAATACTCAGGGACTTTCGAAGATGTGGACGCCGAGGGGCATCTCGTGTTACGCGGCCCGCGCGGTGTCATGTCCATCGCAGCAGCAGATGTCTATTTCTGAGAAGGGGCGCGCGGCTATGTTACTGGCAATTGATTGCGGCAACACGAATACCGTCTTTTCCCTCTGGGACGGGACACGTTTTGTTGCGACCTGGCGCACGTCGACAGAATGGCAGCGCACCGCAGATCAATACTATGTCTGGCTCAGAACGCTGATGCAGTTTCAGAAACTCGAAGTCGACATCACCGATGTAATCATCTCCTCGACCGTGCCGCGTGTGGTGTTCAATTTGCGCGTCTTTGCGGACAGGTATTTTAACACGCGCCCGCTTGTGGTTGGCAAACCCGACTGCCTGCTGCCCGTCGATGTGCGCGTGGACGAAGGGACGCAGGTCGGCCCGGACCGGCTGGTCAACACAGTCGCTGGGTTTGACCTTTTCGGTGGTGATTTGATCATGGTCGATTTTGGCACCGCGACAACCTTTGATGTCGTCGACACCGATGGCGCCTATGTCGGTGGTGTGATCGCCCCCGGCGTGAACCTGAGCCTTGAGGCGTTGCATCAGGCCGCTGCAGCCCTTCCGCATGTCGATATCACCAAACCGCAAAGCGTGGTGGGCACAAATACTGTCGCCTGCATGCAATCTGGCGTTTTTTGGGGTTATGTCGGCCTCGTGCGTGAGATATGCGACCGGATAAAGGCGGAACGCGCCCGCGAGATGCGCGTGATTTCAACGGGTGGGCTGGCACCCCTTTTCCAGCAATCTGAGGCGCTTTTTGATGCGTATCAGGAAGATCTGACAATGCACGGTCTGACCGTGATTTATAAGTACAACAAGGAAAAAGAATAATTCTATGAGCAGTGAAAGACTGATCTATCTGCCCCTCGGTGGGGCGGGCGAAATTGGCATGAACGCCTATGTTTACGGATACGGCAAACCGAATGCGGAACGGCTGATCGTGGTGGATATGGGCGTGGCCTTTCCGGATATGGATGGCAGCCCCGGCGTTGACCTGATCCTGCCCGATATCACGTGGTTGCAGGAACGGCGCGACCGGATTGAGGCTGTGTTTGTGACCCATGCGCATGAAGACCACGTGGGCGCCGTGGCACATACCTATGAGCGGTTGGGTGCGCCGATTTACGCCCGCGCGTTCACGGCCAATATTGCGCGACGCAAAATGGCAGAGCATGGCCATCCCGAAGACGCTGTGCACACTGTATCGCCCTGGCCCGAGACGGTTTCGGCCGGGCCTTTCCAAGTGAGCTTTTTGCCGATTTCCCATTCGATCCCTGAAAGCTCGGCCATGGTGATTGATACGCCCGAAGGGCGCGTGATCCACTCAGGTGATTTCAAATTGGATGAAACCCCGCTGGTGGGTGAAGCCTTTGATCCCGAACTCTGGGCTGAGGTCAGCAAGGACGGCGTCAAGGCGCTGATCTGTGACAGCACGAACGTGTTTTCGCAACATCCCGGTCGCTCTGAAGCGTCGGTTGGGCCAGAGATCACAAAGCTTGTCCAGAGCGCGCAAGGCATGGTTGTCGCGACGACATTTGCCTCCAACGTGGCGCGCGTTAAAACGCTCGCGGATGCGGGGGTGCGGGCAGGGCGTTCCATCGTTCTGATGGGGCGCGCAATGCGCCGCATGATCGAGGCATCAGCCGAAACCGGCGTCTTGCAGGATTTTCCATCCGTCGTGAGCCCGGAAGAAGCCAAATCGATTCCACGCGAAAACCTGATGTTGCTCGTCACTGGCTCGCAGGGGGAGCGGCGCGCGGCCTCGGCGCAACTCGCGCGCGGCAAGTATCAGGGCATGGAGATGAAGGAGGGAGACCTGTTCCTGTTCTCATCCAAAACCATCCCGGGCAACGAAAAAGGGGTGATCCGGATCATCAACGCCTTTTCCGAACTGGGGGTTGATGTGGTGGATGACAGCTCCGGGCTCTATCATGTTTCGGGCCACGCAAACCGGCCCGATCTGGAACGCCTTAGCGAGATCGTCAATCCGCAGGTTGTGATCCCCATGCACGGCGAACATCGCCATCTGCGCGAACATGTGAAAATCGCCGAACAAAATGGCAGAACGGGTGTTCTGGCCGTGAATGGCATGATGGTTGATTTGTCCGGGAACAAGCCCAAGATCGCGGAATATGTTGAAACGGGCCGTACCTATCTGGATGGGACAGTGCAGATCGGTGCGTTGGACGGTGTCGTGCGGGATCGTATTCGCATGGCGCTGAACGGGCATGTGGTGGTGACGCTGATTGTGGATGAAGACGACGAACCGCTTGGCGATCCATGGTGCGAACTCAAGGGGTTGCCGGAAACCGGACGCAGCAAGGCGTCCTTGGTCGACGTGCTCGAAGCGGACCTTGGCCAGTGGCTCGGGCGGGCGGATCCCAAGACGATGCGGGATGATGATCGTCTGAACGAAGGTCTGCGCCGCGTTGTGCGTCAGACGTCACAAGACGAGATTGGCAAGAAGCCTGAGGTCAGCGTGATCGTCAGCCGGTTAAGCTAAACGAAAGGCCGGGCTGCTTTTGGGAAAGCAGCCCGGCCTTTCTTGTCTTGCAGTCGCTATCAGCTCCCGATCCGCTCCTTGAAGCTGAGACCTATGAATTCCGGGGTATGATCGCCCAAGCCGATCACGCCCGCTCCACCACGATCTCTGCCGGACGTGCTGCGGTTCCGGCCGCCCCGTGCACGGGGTGCCTGCGCTGGTTCAGCGGCAGGAGGGGCTTCTGCAGGTGTTGGTGCGATCTCGGGTTCAGGCACTGTATCTTGCGGTTTGTCACTTTTACGCGGCGCGCGTGTTCGCGTGCGTTTCGGTTTTTCCGTTACAGCCGGCTCACTCGCGGTCGTCTTTTCCTCTGGCTCCGCCGGGGTGCCCAAGGGATTGTCCAGCCGCGGTATTTCCCGCTGCACAAGCCGCTCGATGTCTTCGAGGTTGCGCTCATCGCGCGGCACGCAGATCATGATCGCCTTACCGTCACGCCCGGCACGTCCGGTGCGACCGATGCGGTGGACATAATCCTCGGCATGGCCGGGCACGTCGAAGTTGAACACATGGCTGACCGCAGGCACATCAAGGCCGCGTGCGGCCACATCAGAGGCGATCAGAAATTTCAAGGACCCGTCGCGAAACCCGTCAAGCGTGCGTGTTCGCTGGCTCTGGTCCAAGTCCCCGTGAATAGGGGCCGCGTCATAATTGTATTTCTTCAATGACTTGGCGACAATATCCACGTCCGTTTTGCGGTTGCAAAAGATGATGGCATTGGTGCATTTTTCACCTTCGGCATCAATCAGGGCGCGCAGTAACTTGCGTTTTTCCGTTCCTTCACGATCTTTGCGAGAGGCTTTGAACTTGAGCACGCCTTGCTCAATGGTTTCACTGGCCGTTGCCTGACGCGCTACTTCGACCCGTTCCGGTGCGGACAGGAAGGTGTTCGTGATCCGTTCAATTTCCGGTGCCATGGTGGCTGAAAAGAACAGCGTCTGGCGGGTAAACGGTGTCAGGCTGAAGATACGTTCGATATCTGGAATGAACCCCATATCAAGCATCCTGTCCGCCTCGTCCACGACCATGATCTGCACGCCAGTCAACAGCAATTTGCCGCGTTCGAAATGATCGAGCAAACGCCCAGGCGTCGCAATCAGGACATCGACACCTTTATCAATCAGCTTGTCCTGTTCTTTAAAGGACACACCACCAATCAGCAGTGCCTTGGTGAGCTTGAGGTGTTTCGTATAGGTATCAAAGTTTTCAGCAACTTGTGCCGCGAGTTCACGCGTAGGGCACAGCACAAGACTGCGCGGCATCCGTGCGCGGGCGCGCCCACGGGCCAAAAGGGTAATCATCGGCAGCGTGAAGCTGGCGGTTTTACCGGTCCCGGTTTGCGCAATCCCCAATACATCACGACCTGCAAGAGCAGGGGGGATCGCACCAGCTTGAATTGGGGTGGGGGTTTCGTACCCGGCTTCGTCAATTGCCTTCAATACTTTAGGATTGAGGTTCAACTCAGAGAATTTTATCATATGTATCCGTAATTTGCGGACACATTCTCGGCCCGCGGCAGCTTTCACATCGGCCCGCATGGCCCAAAACGGCGGTTCTCCCGCGATATGCTGCGCCTGCTTACCAATTCGTCAGCGATTGGTCAAACAGTTGACACAGAACAATTAAGGATTCCGTTTGTGCCGATGCGCTTTAGAGTAAAACGCGGTGGCATGCGCCCCCGGTTTGTCTGATCTATGCATGAAAATAGCTGGAAAAGAGCGCTTCTGGTATTTTTGCAACTGGCTCAACGCCATGGCCCGGCATGTCAAAACCAGTCCTTCTTTTGCCAGACAGACCAAGATGAGGCATCGGGAATGCGCGCCATGTATACTGGCGCGCGTTTTACACCATCATTTCCTTGGTCGCGGTTAATGTCACCTGCGGATAATCCCGCTCCACCCTGTCGATGTCCCACTGCAGTCGCGTCAGATAGACAATGTCGCCGTCGTGGTCCTTTGCGATATGCTGCTTGTTGCTTTCGGTGAACTTGTCGACCGCCAGCTTGTCGCCGCTGACCCAGCGCGCTGATGTGAACTGTGACGCCTCGAACCTGACCGGCAGGCCGTATTCCAGTTCAATGCGACTGGCCAGCACTTCGAATTGCAACTGCCCGACCACTCCGACGACAAACCCCGAGCCAATGGCGGGTTTGAACACTTTGGCAGCCCCTTCTTCGGCGAACTGCATCAGGGCTTTTTCCAGATGCTTGGCCTTGAGCGGATCACCTGCACGCACGGTCTGCAAAAGTTCCGGCGCGAACGAGGGGATACCTGTCACGCGGATCGCTTCGCCTTCGGTCAGCGTGTCGCCGATGCGCAACTGGCCGTGGTTCGGAATGCCGATGATATCGCCTGCCCAAGCCTCTTCCGCCAACTCGCGGTCAGAGGCGAGAAACATAACCGGGTTTGAAATCGCCATCGGTTTTTTCATACGGACATGGGTCAGTTTCATACCCCGGTTGAAATGGCCGGACGCGATGCGCACAAATGCAACGCGATCCCGGTGCTTTGGATCCATGTTCGCCTGCACCTTGAAGACAAAGCCGGAGACTTTCTTTTCCTCAGGCAAAATCTGGCGCGGTTCGGCGGATTGAATCTGCGGTTGTGGGCCGTATTGTGCGATGCCCTCCATCAGTTCCTTGACGCCAAAGGAATTGATGGCGGATCCGAACCAGATCGGTGTCAGCGATCCTTCGTGCATCGCTTCGATGTCAAGCGGTGGCAAGAGTTCGCGCGCCATCTCGAGATCTTCGCGCAGCTTTTCAAGCAATTCTTCCGGGACCAGCTCGGCCAGTTTAGGATCGTCCAAGCCATTGATCTCGACGCTTTCCGCAACGCGGTTTCGGTCGGCGCGATCCATCAGTTCCAGTCGGTCCCGTAGGATATCGTAACATCCGATAAAGTCCCGGCCCACCCCGATGGGCCAACTGGCCGGGGTCACGTCAATGGCGAGGTTTTCTTGTATTTCGTCAATAATTTCGAAAACATCCCGGCTCTCGCGGTCCATTTTGTTGCAAAATGTCAAGATGGGCAGGTCGCGCAGACGGCAAACTTCAAAGAGTTTCTGCGTTTGGCTTTCCACACCTTTCGCCCCGTCAATCACCATCACCGCTGCATCCACGGCGGTGAGCGTGCGATATGTGTCCTCGGAAAAATCGCTGTGTCCGGGCGTGTCCACAAGGTTAAAGCGGAACTCTTTGAAATCAAATGACATGGCGGAGGCGGAGACAGAGATGCCGCGGTCCTTCTCCATCGCCATGAAATCGGAACGTGTGCGGCGTGCTTCGCCTTTCGCGCGTACCTGACCCGCCATCTGAATGGCCCCGCCAAAGAGCAGGAATTTTTCGGTCAATGTGGTCTTGCCGGCATCCGGGTGGCTGATGATCGCAAACGTGCGTCGCCGGGCAATTTCAGGCGGCAAATCCGCGCGGTTTTTTGATGTATCGAGCATGTCTGCGGCTATAGGCGCTGCAATGAGGCAAAGCAAGAGAGCAGCGGGAAATGTCGCTTGCCTGCTGGTGCAGCTTGCGTTTTTGATGCTACGCAAAGGCCAACAAAGGGGAACAGACCATGGATTTGGGAATAAAAGGCAAGCGCGCCATCATCTGCGCGTCATCAAAGGGTTTGGGGCTGGGCTGCGCGCGCGCGCTTGCGGCGGCTGGCGTGGATGTGGTCATGAATGCGCGCGGCGTTGACGCACTCGAAGCGGCGGCAAGCGCGATCAGAACCGAATTCGACGTGGACGTCACGACCGTTGCAGGCGATATCGCCACTGACACGGGGCGCGCCAAAGTTCTCGCGGCGGCGGGTGAAGTGGACATTCTGGTCAATAATGCCGGTGGTCCCCCCCCGGGTCTCTGGCAGGATTGGGACCGCGATGATTTCATCAAGGCGCTGGATGCCAACATGCTGGCCCCGATTGCGATGATCAAGCAGCTGGTGCCCGGCATGATGACGCGCGGCTGGGGCCGGGTGGTGAACATCACCTCGCAATCCGTCAAGGCACCGATCCCGCAACTTGGCCTGAGCAATGCAGCCCGCACCGGTTTGACCGGCTATGTGGCGGGGACAAGTCGTCAGGTCGCTGAAAAAGGGGTGATCATGAATAACCTTTTGCCGGGCATCCACGATACGGACCGGGCGCTGGCCCTTGATGGCGGCGTGATGGAGCGCGAGGGCATCACGAGGGAAGAGGCCCGCGCGAAACGCAGCGCCACCATTCCCGCACGCCGCTACGGTACGGCAGAGGAATTTGGCGCAACATGTGCGTTTTTATGTTCGCAACATGCGGGGTTCATCGTCGGGCAGAACATCCTGCTGGACGGCGGTGCCACGAACGCAACGATTTAAAAGAGGCGACGGGCGTCCTCGAAACCCGGTAATGGTTCTGCAGATGGCGCGCGAAATGCGGCTCCGACTGGATTGGCATGCGGCGTGATCAAAACCGGGCGCTGTCGGTGCTTGCGGGCGCGCGGTTGGGCTGATAGCTGCTATTCCGAGAAATTCTATAAGATATCCGGAGAACTCTGTGACGACTGATGCGCCCCGGCTCGAAATTAAAGATATTTGCTGTGCATTTGATGGTCGCCGGGTTGTAGATAACGTCTCATTGCGCATCAACCGGGGTCAGGTGACCTGTCTTTTGGGGCCATCGGGCTGTGGTAAGTCCACAACGCTGCGTGTGATCGCGGGCGTTGAGATGCAGGACAGCGGTGAAATCTATGTGGATGGCAAACTGATTTGCGATACCGCGCATCGCGTCCCTCCGGAACGGCGTGAAATTGGGCTCATGTTTCAGGACTTTGCCCTGTTTCCACATCTGAGTGTGGCAGACAACGTGGGCTTTGGCCTCAAAACCGGTGGCAAAGCCGAAAGACGTGCCCGGATCGAAGAGTTGTTGGAGCGTGTGGACCTGAAACGTTTCATCGACGGCTTTCCGCATCAACTTTCCGGGGGCGAGCAACAGCGGGTCGCCTTGGCGCGTGCGTTGGCCCCAAAACCGAAAATCATGCTGATGGATGAACCGTTTTCCGGCCTTGATAACCGGTTGCGAGACGGCATCCGGGATGAAACGCTGACGATCCTGAAAGAGCAGGACACGGCTGTTTTGCTGGTCACACATGAACCCGAAGAAGCCATGCGTATGGCCGATGAAATTGCGCTGATGCGCGATGGCCGTATTGTCCAGCAGGGCGCGCCCTATAATGTCTATACGCGCCCCATGGACAGGGCTGCCGTGGCGTTCTTTTCTGATGCAAATGTCATTGCGGCCGAGGTGAACGGCGCGCTGGCGCGCACCCCCTTTGGCAGCTTTCTGGCCCCCGGTGTGCCCGATGGCACGCCCGTTGACATTGTGTTTCGCCCGCAGCATCTGCGCATCGATTTTGACCGCGCAGGACAAGGGCCCAAACCGACGGCCAGTGATGGCACCGCCGTGCGGGCGCTGGTTGAGAGATCGCGCTTCATGGGCAACGAAAGCCTTGTTGAGTTCCGGCTGGATCATGACGGATCGGTTTTGAAATCCACCGTACCGAACGTGTTCCTGCCCAAACCCGGCACGGTGATGTGGCTGACAATACGGCGGGACCGGTGTTTCATCTTTCCGGTCTCGGAACGGACAGACAAGGGAACATGATGCAAAAACTGTTGGTTGAATTTGGCATGGGCACCTCGCTGCGGCGGGGGGATTACACACAAGCGGCTGTGCGGGGCGTAAAGGATGCGCTTTGGCACAACTCCATCAATCTGGCTGAACTGTTCGGCTTTGAGAAAACGGACATGCGCATTCTCGTGGATGTGGGGGTTCAGGCACCCGAGAAAGTCGATGTTGGCGAAGTGCTCAAGGTATTTCCCTATGGTCAGGCGGAGGTCCGCGTGCAGGTGGGTGGCCTCGATATTCCGCGCCCGGATGGCGACGGGCATCCGACGATAATGGCGAATGTGGCGCTGACCGTGGGCTTTGACATGGAGCGGATCAATGACTGAACAACGCATGATCATCGAAATGGGTATGGGCAATGATCTGCACGGTCAGGATTATACCAAGGCCGCCAAACGCGCGATTGAAGACGCGTTTCGACATTCCTCGATCCCTTTGTTCGGCCTGCTGGGGCTGAGCCATGAGGTCATGCGCGTTCAGGTGACCGTGGGGGTTCAGGACCCCGATGCGGTGGATGCACAGGCGCTTGTGGACACGCTGCCGCGCGGGCGGGCATCGGTCCGTGTTGTTAAGGGAGGGCTGAACGTTGAAACGGTAAGCGGTGATCCCATCGTGGTGGCGCAAGCCAGTGTTGAGGCATTCCTGCCGCTACAAACCGGGTGGACGCTCAAAAGCTGAGCAAGCAGCCGGCGGCCATAGGGCGCACAGGATCCTGAACAAATCCGCGGCGGTTAAGGCGTGTAATCCGCCAGTGTTTTGCCGGGCTCATCAACAAATAGCTCCGGCAAGGCTTGTGCGGTCTCGATCAGATCGACGCGAAAGACACGAAACGCTTGCCTGAGTTCGCACCACGCCGTCAACGTCCAGATGCGCCCCCAATATTCCATATGCAGCGGGCGCACGATCCGACGGGTGCGGGCATTTCGCTTTGATTGGTAATTCAATTCGACCTTTTGGCGGGCCTTGATCGCGGCGCGCAAGGTTGGCATATGCGCAAATGCGCGGGTCGCATCGGCAAACGGATAGACGGCAAATTTCCATTCATCGGCCTGTGCGATAACGCGGCTTGGGGACACGGCGTCAATTTTTGCCCCGAGGCTCAATGCGGCAGCCTTGAGGTCGGGATCAGCCGCTTCGCCGACAATGGCGATGCCGAGGTTCAGCGCTTCCATCTCAGCAACGGAGAGCGTCAACGGGGGCAGGGTGATCGCCTCAGTAATCATATACCCCACGCCCCGTTCCCCCTGCACCGGAACGCCGGAGGCGACCAGCGTGTCCATGTCGCGGTAAATCGTGCGCGTGGACACTTCCAACTGCTCGGCCATGTCCTGCGCGCGGTGCAAGTTGCCGTCGCGCAGGATCTGGATGATGTCAAAAAGGCGGTCAGTGCGGCGCATGATCCTCCGGTGCCCAAGAAAAATGAATGTCGGCGTGGCGCAGGTTGACGCTTTGCGCATCAATCATTTTCATGAAAGGTGCCGCTTCGGGGGCGGCCATGATTGCGCTCGCGGCGTCTTTTGCCGCTGTCATCGATGTCCATGTGATGTGATCCACCCAACCGCCGGTCTCGTCACGGCTGAGGGTGCGCGATATAACCGCGCCAGTCCGATGTAAAAACGGCGTCATTTGCGCGGCAGCCTTCGCAAAGTGGTCCGGGTCCGTGCCCGCGTTCAGACGAAAAGTTACGATTTCAGCTACAGTAGTGTCAGTCATGCACGTATTCCTTGTATGTGATCTGCAATGCGAAGCTTCTGACAGGATGCAACTGACATAAACCTGTCAGTTGAGTTTTGCGAGCGCTAAAATTAACGCAATTGATCGCCGCAACTCTCCTTTTGATGCAGATTGCGGTTTAGCCTCTGTCCCGCTTTTTCTACAGTTAAACATGACAGCCCTGCATTTGACGGGCGAATTTCTTTTGGGAGCATGAGAATGTTAAACAATATTGGTCTGCCGGGACTTTTGCTGATCGCGGTCGTGGTGCTTGTCCTCTTTGGGCGCGGTAAAATTTCCAGCCTGATGGGGGAAGTCGGTAAGGGCATCACGTCCTTTAAAAAAGGTGTGAGCGAAGGACAGGACGAGATCACGACCGCATCTGAGCAAGCGAAAGACGTGACACCTGAGACTGAAAAAGACAAGGTCTGAACCATGTTCGACCTTGGCTGGACAGAGATGCTGGTCATCGGCATCGTAGCGCTTATTGTGATTGGTCCCAAAGACTTGCCCGTGATGTTCCGCACGCTTGGGCAGTTCGTCGGAAAGGCCAAGGGCATGGCGCGTGAGTTCAGCAGAGCGATGAATGACGCCGCCGCTGATTCTGGTGTCAGCGACGTCACCAAGAGCCTCAAGGCGGCCGTGAACCCTGTGAATTCCGCCATGGACAGTGTGAAATCCGCCGCATCGGATCTGGGCAAGTTTGATCCCGACAGCGAGACGGGAAAGCTGGCAGCTGACAAAGCGGAACGCGCACAAAATGCCAAAAAGATCCAGGCCGCCACAGCGCGCGCCGCAGCGGATCGTAAGCTGAAAGAAGCGCAAGAGGCGCAGGCCCGCGCTTCAGAACTCGAGGCTGCCGTGACGCCCCCTGAAAAGAACGAGACATGAGCGCATCCGAAGACATGGACGAAAGTGCTGCACCGCTGATCGAGCATCTGGCCGAGCTGCGCACCCGGTTGATCCGCTCGGTCATCGCGTTTTTGATCGGTATGATCATCTGCTTTACCGTGGCAACGCCGATATTCAACTTTCTGACGGACCCGCTCTGTGCGGTTCTGGCGGATCGCGGACAGGATTGTGATCTGATCTTTATCAGCCCGCAGGAAGGCTTCTTTGTCGCGATCAAAGTGTCGTTGCTGGGTGGCTTTATGCTGTCTTTTCCGGTGATCGCTCATCAGATGTGGCGGTTTGTGGCCCCGGGTCTGTACAAGAACGAAAAGGGCGCTTTTCTGCCGTTCCTGATCTCGTCGCCGGTGATGTTTCTGTTGGGAGCATCCTTTGCCTTCTACGTCGTGACGCCACTGGCTTACGATTTCTTTCTGGGGTTTCAGCAGTTTGGCGCTGAGGGCGAGGCGGTCGTCGGCGATCCTGACTCCAGTCCGGGCTTGAGTGTGGTCTTTCAAGGCTCGGCACAGGAATACCTGAACCTGACAATCAAATTCATTGTGGCCTTTGGCATGTGCTTTCAATTGCCCGTGTTGCTGACGCTGATGGGTAAGGCCGGTCTGGTCAGTGCCGAGGGGCTGGGCAACGTGCGCAAATATGCGGTTGTGGCCATCCTTGTGCTCGCGGCTCTGGTCACACCGCCTGATGTGATAACGCAGGCGATCCTGTTCGTGGTGGTTTATGGGCTCTACGAGGTGTCGATTTTCCTCGTGAAACGCGTTGAAACCAAGCGCGAAGCCAAACTGCGGGCCGAAGGGTATTATGACGATGAGGATGACCCTGCGTGATCAAAGACCCGATGGAAAGGATCGCCGCTGCGCTTGAGCGCATGGCACCCGCACCGCTGGAAGCGCCTGATTTCTCTCAAGCTTCTGCTTTCGTGTGGCACACGGAACCGGACCGGCTGGAACCGGTTGAAAACGTATCGCGGATTGATTTGCCCTTGTTGGTTGGTGTGGATCGCTCGCGGGACACGTTGTTTGCCAATACCGAGCAGTTTGCCAAAGGGTTACCCGCAAATAACGCGCTTTTGTGGGGCGCGCGCGGCATGGGAAAATCAAGCCTAGTCAAATCAATACACGGTAAAGTTCATGCGTCACATGAGGCTCTGCGTATTGTCGAATTGCAGCGCGAGGACCTGCCGTCGGTCGGCCGGTTGCTGAACTTGCTACGGGGCAGCCGCTATCGCTTTATCCTGTTTTGTGACGATCTGTCGTTTGGCCATGATGACGCGCATTACAAAAGCCTGAAAGTGGTGCTTGATGGTGGCATCGAGGGACGCCCCGATAACGTGGTGCTATACGCGACATCCAACAGACGCCATCTGATGCCGCGCGATATGATTGAGAATGAGCGGGGGTCAGCGATCAACCCTTCCGAAGCGGTGGAAGAAAAGGTGTCACTCTCTGATCGCTTCGGTCTCTGGCTGGGCTTTCACCCCTGTGATCAGGATCAATACCTGCAAATGATACGCGGGTATTGCGACGCGCATGGCGTGGATATTGATGACGACACGCTGCGTGCCGAAGCGATTGAATGGCAAGCGACGCGCGGATCACGCTCCGGGCGTGTGGCGTGGCAGTATTTCACTGATTTGGCTGGGCGCAAGGGTGTCACCCTGAACGCATAGTGGCCAAGCGGTTCAGTTTGCAAATTCAACACATCGACTTTGCAAAGCTCTTTTTGCCGCGCCTGATTTACGGCGCTATTGCAGAAACGGCATAGGATCCACGCTGTCAAACCCGCGCCGTACTTCAAAATGAACAAAGGCATCATCGCCATCGCGCAGCTTGGCAATGCTTTGCCCTCGTGTCACCCTTGTGCCCTTTTCGACGCTGACGTCGGTCACATTGGCATAGACGGTCAGTAATTCGGGTTCATGTCGGATCACGATGATCGGCACGCCCTCGGCACTTTTGGTGACGGCCGCAACGGTGCCGGCATCCGCTGATTTCACGTCCGATCCAGGGGCGGCTTTTATGTTGATGCCCTCATTGCGGCCCTTGGAATACTCACGAATGATGGACCCGTTCACCGGAAACAACATGCGGGCCACATCAGAGGCCGCCGTACGTTCACCCACATCAATGGAGGGCTGCGGCTGTGTCTCGGACAAGAGTGGTTCGGGCGGTGGCAGTGGTCTGGTCGCACTGGGAGGCGTCGGTGTGGGAGAGCCGGTTCCAGGCTTTGGCGTGGCGTCTTCGGTTTGTGCGGCGGGGGGAGATTGCATCGCGACCGGGATCAGCAAAAACTGCCCTTCGCGGATCGCAAAATCGGAACCGAGGCCATTCCACTCGGCCAGTGATTTTACAGGAACCTGATAGAGGCGCGAAATGGTATAGGCGGTCTCGCCGCGTTCAACCTTGTGGCGCACGGGTTCTTTTCCGGTGCTGGCAGGCTCAGCCGTACCAGAGGCGGGCGGCAGGGCCGCGACACGCACGTCACCGTTGTTTGTCTCGGGGGCGCGGTCGATAGCATTCCCGGCCAATGCGCCAATATCAACACTGCCCGGTTGAATGGGGCCATCGCTTTGTGCGCCTGTCAAAGGGCTTGGTTCGGCCACACGGTTTGGCAGGGCGATGATTTCACCACTGCGCAACGGCGCGGTCTCATCAATGCCATTGAAGCTGGCGAGGGCAGGTGCGTCCACGCCCAAGCGCGTCGCGACGCTTTGGATCGTATCCCCCTGTTCGGCCACGGCGACCTGATAGTTGGGATAGGAGATCACGCCCCGATTGTCCGGTTGCGGACGCTGTTCCGTGCCGACCTGACTTGCTGCATCTGCTGTGGAGAACCCGCCACCGATGCCGCGCAAATCGTAATCGAAACCTTGCGTGCATGCGCCGAGCAGCGCCACGGTGCTTGCGCTCAATAACAATAGGCGAACCCGCGTGCGGGAAATATGTCTGACCATCTGCATGTCCTCAACGTTGCTCTTTGAGCGTGAGCCGGTTTTCCGGCCGCTTATTCGTTAACACTATAACAGCTTATCCGTCCTTTCCCAAGCCTTCCAGCAAAGGAACAAAGCGGACTTGCCGCAACTCGTCATATTCAAGACCATCTTCGGTCTTGTGAACAACGATCAGATGCTGAACGGCGTCAGATTGTCCGACGGGAATGACCATGATGCCCCCGACCTTGAGCTGCTCCATCAGCGTGCTGGGAGGATCTTCTGCGGCGGCAGTGACGAGGATGCGATCAAAAGGGGCCTGATCCGCAAGGCCATAGCTGCCATCTGCGGTGATCGCGGTGATATTTGTGAGGTTCATCTCTTCGAAAAGGGTGCGCGCCTCGCGCACCAATCGGCTGTGGCGGTCCAGCGTATAGACCCGGCGGGCCAGACGGCTGAGGATCGCCGCCTGATACCCGGAGCCTGTGCCCACCTCCAACACCTTGTCGCGCGGGCTGATCCTGAGCGCCTGCGTCATCAGCCCGACAACCGATGGCTGGCTGATGGTCTGACCGCAGGCAATCGGCAGCGGCATGTCCTCATAGGCGCGCTCAGCAAAAATCCCCCGGATAAAGGGTCCGCGGTCGATACTCTCCATTGCTGAGAGCACGCGTTTATCTGTGACACCCTTGGAGCGCAGCGCATAGAGGAACTGCATCTTGCGTTCTGCCTCAGACACGTCTGTCATCATGTATTGATGCCTGCCAGCGGAGCCATCATGTCATGCGCGGTCAAATCCGCCCGCATCGGCGTGACCGAGATGTACCCCTCCAGATTCAACTGCGCGTCAGACCCGGGTGCGGTCGGGCGATGCTGATCGCCGCCTTTGATCCACAAAAAACGCCGACCCGATGGGGCGTTATGCGGCTCGGTCGAAAACCCCAGACCCTCGCGGAAGCCTTGCGTTGCCAACCGGATACCGAGGACTTCGTCGGCCGGAACAGGGGGGAAGTTCACATTGTAAAACAGACGGTAGCCACCCGTTTCCTGCGGTGTATGCGCAAGGATGCGCTGCACCACATCGACACCATGCTGTGCTGAGGCCTCGAAGGGGTTCTCGATGGAGTTGTTGCGCGGCCCGTAGTATTGCGAAAGCGCAATCGCGGGTAACCCTTGCAGGGCTGCTTCCATGGCGCCGCCAATGGTGCCCGAGTAAAGCGTGTTTTCAGCAGAGTTATTGCCCCGGTTCACGCCGGAAAGCACCAGATCGGGCGGGCTGTCTTTCATCACATCGTGCAAGCCAGCCAGCACGCAATCTGCCGGTGACCCTTCAGCGGCAAAGCGGCGCGGTCCCATTTGCGCAACCATCATGGGGCGGGTGTAGCTGATGCAATGGCCGACGCCGGATTGTTCGAACGCAGGTGCGACTGTCCAGACTTCGCCCTTGTCACCCGCCAGCCGGGTTGCGATTTCTTGCAAAATCATCAGCCCGGGTGCGTTTATCCCGTCGTCGTTCGTAATTAAAATGCGCATATCCAAGCCCCTTTTGGCTTTGATAGGCGAGCGGGTGGAGCGCAGCAAGAGAAGCAGCCCTCTGTCATGTATTTTGGATGCTGAAAGCTCAGAGTTGTGACAGAAGTGCTTCGGCTGCGTCCTTGGCGGGCGTTAACACATCGCGGTTCTCACCGGGATAGAAGCGCCCGCGGGTCGCGGTTGGCATCGGTGGCGGTGTCAGAATATGCACCTTTGGTCCCGTCGTCGCGCTCTCGGCCTGCCACGAGCGGGCCAGCGCAATCTGCGCGGCCTTGCTGGCGCCGTAGCTGCCAAAGAACTTTTCCCCTGCGCATGGATCATCAAAGAACACCGCTTGTCCGTCTGCACCGAGGAGTGGCGAGACAAAAGAAATTAATGTCGCAGTTGCGGTGACATTGGCGGCGATGGATTTGGCCAGATCCTTGCTGTCGATATGGCTTGTCGGTGTCAGGGGGGCCGCATGAATGGCCGCGTGCAGCCACAGATCAAGGCTGCCCCAACGATCAAATATCCCACGGCAGAGCGTCGCCATGGCGTCCGTATTGGTGATGTCCATGGGCGCGAGCGTGCTTGTGCCGCCTTTTGCCTGGATGTGGTCGTCCAACTCTTCGAGAGCGCCGGTTGTTTTCGCAACGGCGATGATGTGATGCGTAGGTGCGAGCGCTTCGGCAAGAGCGTATCCGAGGCCGCGCGATGCGCCGGTAATGAGAGCAGTTTTTGTCATGCCCTGCTGGTGCCGTGTTATCGCGCGGGCGTCAAGCGTTCTTGCGGTGGTAGGTCAGTGTCAGAACAGCGCAATGCGCGATGGCCTGCTCGGGCAGCGGTGCATCCAATGGCAGATAAAGCGCGCGCTTGCCTTGATATTCAAAACTTGTCGGATAGAGGCTTCGCATCGTGTCCGCGAGCGTGGTGTTGCAATTCACAAACATGCCAATCTGGTTGGGGCGCGCTTGCTGCCACGCGAGACGAAGCGTTGATCCCACCTTTGGTTTGTCCGGGTGCCACGCAGGCTGTCCCCATTTCAGCGTTTCGATCAGGTTTACGTCCTGCGCATCGGCGACTGAACCCAGAACAATAGCCCGGATGTCATGAAAACGGTCTTTCGCCTTTCGCGGCCAGACCGTGATACGCTGTTCGACGAAGGCGGGCAGGGGTGGTATGGCCCCCGACACTGCGTTTACTCGGCTGCGGGCTTCATTTCAAAGCCGTCTTCGATTTGATCTGAGGGGACAACCGGGTATTCGCCGGAAAAACACGCATCACAATACTGTGGCTGTTTCGGGTTCCGGCCTTTCGCCTCGCCCACGGCACGATAAAGGCCATCCAGTGAGATGAATTTCAGGCTATCGACCTGCAAATGGTCTCGCATTTCCTCTTCGGACATGGTTGCCGCCAGCAGCTTTTCGCGTTGCGGCGTATCCACACCGTAAAAACAGGGCCATGCGGTCGGCGGTGAAGCAATGCGGAAATGCACCTCTTTCGCGCCGGCATCCAGGATCATCTCTTTGATCTTGCGGCTCGTTGTCCCGCGCACCACGGAATCGTCCACCAGAATGACACGTTTGCCGCGGATCAGTGCCCGGTTCACGTTCAGTTTCAGGCGCACGCCCATGTTGCGGATCTGCTCGGTCGGCTCAATAAACGTGCGTCCCATATATTGATTGCGGATGATCCCCATCGCATAGGGGATACCCGACTCCAGCGAATAGCCAATCGCCGCCGGGGTGCCTGAATCGGGAACCGGACAGACAAGATCAGCCTCAACCGGGCTTTCCTTGGCCAATTCACGCCCAATTGCCTCGCGGGTTTCATAGACCGAACGTCCGCCCAGAATGCTGTCGGGACGCGAGAAATAGACATGTTCGAAAATGCAGAAACGTGGTTTTTGCGGGCGAAACGGAAACTGGCTGTCGACACCCTTTTCCGTAATGACGACCATTTCACCGGGTTCAATTTCCCGAATAAACTCGGCCCCGATGATATCCAACGCACAGGTTTCCGAAGAAAGCGCCCAGCCATCCCCGATTTTGCCCAGAACAAGCGGTCGCACCCCAAGCGGATCACGCACGCCGATCAATTTAGTGCGCGTCATCGCGACAACTGAGAATGCCCCTTCAACCCGGCGAAGGGCGTCTTCCATGCGCTCTGGAATGTTGCGTTGCAAAGACCGCGCCATAAGGTGGATGATGCATTCGCTGTCGGAAGAGCTTTGAAAAATTGAACCGCGTTCGATCAACTCGCGACGCAGGGCGTTCGCGTTGGTGATGTTCCCATTATGGGCGATGGCAGCACCGCCCATGGCAAATTCACCAAAAAACGGCTGGACGTCACGAATGGCTGTCTGGCCTTTTGATCCGGCGGTTGAATAACGCACATGCCCGATCGCAATTGGTCCCGGCAGTGTTTCCATCACTGATTTGCTGGTGAAGTTGTCCCGCACATATCCAAATCGGCGTGCTGATTGGAACCCTTGTACCTTGTCGTGGCTGACGATGCCGCCCGCCTCTTGTCCGCGATGTTGCAAGGCGTGCAAACCGAGGGCCACGAAATTGGAGGCATCGACGACACCAATGACGCCAAAAATCCCGCATTCTTCTTTCAGTTTGTCGTCGTCATCGCTGTCGCGCAGATAGCTGGTATCAAACGGATGAGCGGGTGGCATAATTTTGGACAACGGGGCAGCTCCGAATCCGATTTGCGGTTGAGCACTGTTTAGGCGCTGCGCAGGCTTATGTCACGAACCTATGACGGTCTTGGCGCCGATTGTCGCGGTCTTTGCTGAAGTGAGCACCTGTGGCGTGACATTTTTTCTCGCACTGCGGGAAAACCATGCATCGATAACAGGTGTTACTGTCCGCAATTGCTGACCAGTGCTTCGTATTGGCCGGTGATCCATCCCAACGCCTGCTCGGGCTCGGCGCCTTCGATTTCGTCGGTCAGTTGAGAGAAAACCGCGGCAGAGCGGCTGTTGTCGACGATGGTGTAGCTTTCACCTGTGACGACGGTGTTATAGACGAAGAACCCGACGGCAACGAGCAATACGCCACGCGCAACCCCAAACAGAAAACCGAGGCCCTGATCCACGCCGCTGAGTGCGGAGCGCTGGATGACTGAAGAAAACAGTGGGGTAAAGAGAGACACAATGATCAGCGAGACGGCAAAGACAGCAGCAAACGCCCCGATGATCGACAATTCGCAACTATCGGCCAGAAATTCGCCAACTACCGGCACTTCGCGCACCATGGGTTCGACCTGTGGGGCAAACATGAAGCCAAGGATGGCCGCCGCAACCCAGCCGACAATCGCCATGATCTCGCGCACGACGCCGCGACTATAGGCGAGCAGCGCCGAGATGACGATCACAAGGGCCACGACCCCGTCAATCATTGTGAAGTTTTCCATAGCCTCAACTGCCTCTTTACGTGACGCTTAGCCTGCGCCAAAAATCTCGCCTACAAAGCCTGTCAGGTCCGGCATCGTATTTAACGAAATACCACTGACCCCGACCGCTTTACCGCCCTTGGCAGCAATGGCGCTGGTAAAACCAAGTTTTTGCGCCTCTTTCAACCTGTTTTCGGTCTGGGTGGCCGGTCGCAGGGCACCTGACAGGCTGATTTCACCAAAAACGACGGTATCTGCGGGGAGCGCGGCGTCTTCGCGTGCGCTGAGCAACGCCGCCGCAACCGCAAGGTCCGCCGCCGGTTCTGACACTTTCATGCCGCCCGCGACATTCAGATACACATCCAGACCTGCGAAGGGGATGCCACATCGCGCCTCCAGCACGGCAAGGATCATTGCAAGCCGCCCACCATCCCAACCGACAACCGTGCGCCGCGCCTGCGAATGGGGGGACGGAGACACCAGTGCCTGAAATTCAACGAGGACAGGACGCGTGCCCTCAACCCCGGCAAATACGACAGACCCGGGTGAGGGGGCCCCCCGTTCGCTCAGAAACAGCGCGGAGGGGTTGGCGACTTCGTCCAGCCCGCCGCCCGTCATCTCGAAAACACCGATTTCATCGGCGGGACCAAATCGGTTTTTAACCGCGCGCAGAATGCGGAACTGATGCCCGCGTTCGCCTTCAAAATAAAGCACCGTATCGACCATGTGTTCGACCACGCGCGGCCCTGCGATCTGGCCGTCTTTGGTTACATGTCCCACAAGGATCACGCTGATGCCTTTGCGTTTGGCAAAACTCGTCAGCTCATAGGCGGCGGCCCGCACCTGGCTGACGGAGCCGGGCGCGCTTTCGACATTGTCGGCCCACATGGTCTGGATGGAATCGATGATGGCAAGCTGGGGCTTTTCTGCTTCCAGTGTCGTGAGGATGTCGCGCAGGTTCGTCTCGGCCGCCAGTTGGACGGGCGCGTCGGTCAATCCCAAACGCTGTGCGCGCATGCGTACCTGCGCCGAGGCCTCTTCGCCCGAGACATATATGGTTTTCAAACCACTGCGTGCAAATTGGGCTGCGGCCTGCAGCAGCAGCGTGGATTTGCCGATACCCGGATCGCCACCGACAAGTATGGCAGAGGCCGCAACCAATCCGCCGCCCAAAACGCGGTCCAGCTCTTTGATGCCGCAGGTGGTGCGGGGCGGAGGGGCTTCTTCGGTGGAAAGATTGGTGAGCTTAACGGATGAGCCACGCTTCCCCCCGAGCGATTTCGCGGGACCTTTCGAGATGCCTGCGTCCTCGGAGATCGTATTCCACTCGCCACAGGTTTCGCAGCGTCCGGCCCATTTGGTTGTGACACTTGCGCAGGCGGAGCAGGAGAAGGAGGGGGATTTAGCCATGGCCTCTTGTGGCGCAGACGAGGATTGCCGTCAAAGAGATTTTAAGCGGCCGGTTCGTGCAGGTTCTACCAAGCCGCGCAGCAAAGCAGACCTCAGAATTTTCTGAGGCCTGCCTTGGCGTTCTGTGCACCTTGAGGTGCGTGGTGTCGTGTGGTTCAGGCCGCGCGGCGCTTCATCCAGCCAAAGATGCCCACACCCGCAAGGAGCAATGGTAAACCGGCGGGCAGCGGAACTGCGGAAATCTCGTCACCTGTCACCTCGATCAAATATCCCGTGCCACCACCGTGATCCTCACGCAGCAACTGCAGGAAGTTCGTGCCGGCCTGAACCGTGCCGAGATCAAGCGTGAATTCTCCCAAACGCGCGCCACCCGGTGCCATTGCACCGCCCTGGAACACACCGTTGAGCCAGACGAAAATACCGTTGTCGACCCCGATGCTGAGGTTGAGGTTTGCAAGCCCGTTTGCACCAGCGTCAAAGGCATAAATGACCGCTGTTTCATCGTTGACTGTCCAGTTGCGCGGAATTGCCTGCTCGTTTGTGGACCATGCACCGCCGGGTGTGGATGGCGTTGTCAACCAGTCACCCAAGGCAGAAGCCGCCGCCGTTAGATCGGGTGCATCGCCGGGACCAAATGATTGTGTAGGGTCGCCATCGCCCACGCCAGGGAATGCGTTGGAGGTGCCGTTCAGGACGTTTCCAATACCCGCGTTATAGAGGCCCTGCGTGCTGGAATCGATGATTGTGACTGCATGACCTGCTGCTGCCGTTGCAACGACAATCGCTGCCGCGAGGACGAACTTTTTCATACCCAATTTATCCACTGGTTAAACCGAAACTTGTTAAAACGTCTAAAATTCTCTTGAACCGAAATGCCACAAAGGCATGTGCGTCGCAATTACAATGACGCTAAATGGTTAATGCTTCGATCAAGGCCCGCGCGGAAAAAATATCGGATTTGACGCTGTGTATACCCGTGCCAAAATGAATCCCCGCTTATGTCTATCGGACGGATTCAATCGGCCCTTCGGCGCTGCCATTGATGAACTGTGTGAGATAGGGATCACCGGAGTCGTCCATCTGCGCTACCGGGCCAGTCCACTGAATGACACCCTCATGCAGCATGGCAATATTGTCAGCAATCGCGCGCACACTTGTCATGTCATGCGTAATGGTCATCGCCGTTGCCCCCATTTCCACGACGATTTCGCGAATGAGATCGTTGATGACACCGGACATGATGGGATCAAGGCCGGTCGTGGGTTCATCGAAAAAGATAATCTCCGGCTCAGCGGCGATTGCGCGGGCAAGGCCCACACGTTTCTGCATGCCGCCTGACAACTCTGCCGGTAAGCGGTCTGCCACATCGGGCTTCAGCCCCACGCGCCGCAGCTTTTCAATCGCGATGGCGCGCGCTTCGTCTTTGGGCCGCTTCAGTGAGCCGCGCAGCAACCGAAAGGCCACATTCTGCCAGACCGGAAGACTGTCAAACAGGGCGGAGCCCTGAAAAAGCATGCCAAAGCGGGCGAGAAAGGCATCCCGGTCGCCGGTTGCCGCATCCTTGCCATCGACTATGATCGTGCCGGTGTCCGGTGTGACAAGCCCCAATATGCATTTCAGCGCAATTGACTTGCCGGTCCCGGAACCGCCGATGATGACCATTGACGACCCTTTGTCGATCTGCAGGTCTATCCCGCGCAGAACGTGGTTTGAACCAAAGGATTTATGAACGCCTTCCATGCGGATCATAGCGTGAAGAATACCCCCGTCAGAACGAAGTTTGCGGCCAGAATGAGAATGGCCGCCCCCTCGACGGCCCCTTTTGTGGCACGACCAACACCCATGGCACCGCGGCCTGAATTCATGCCGTGATAACACCCCATGAGAGCGGCGCAAAAGCCAAACACGGCCCCTTTGGTCAGGGACGAGATCACATCCAGCGGTTCCAGAAAGTTCACGGTGTTATTGATATAGGTCGCCGCATTGAACCCAAGGGTTCCGGTTGCGACAGCATAGCCGCCGAAAATGCCGATGATATCCCCGATAGCCACCAGCAGCGGCACCACCAGCACCGCCGCAAGAACGCGCGGCACGGTGAGATATTTCATCGGGTGCGTGGATAGCGTTACGAGCGCGTCAATCTGTTCCGTCACCTTCATGGTCGCGATCTCGGCGGCGATGGATGACGTAACCCGCGCGGCAATCATCAGACCGACAAGAACCGGGCCCAATTCGCGCACCATACCGACCGCAACGATTTGGGGCACGACGGATTCGGCGTTAAACCGGGACCCGCCTGCGTAGATCTGCAGGGCAAGCGCGCCCCCGGTAAAAAGAGCCGTCAGCCCGACAACGGGCAGGGACAGCCATCCGATATTCACCAGTTGCGTCACGAATTCGCGGCCATAAAAAGGCGGTCGCACCAGATGGCTGATGCATTGGCCGCCAAAGATAGCGATCCGGCCAATGGCTGCCAGTGCGCCCATAATCACGCGGCCTATGACGGCGAAAAACATCACTGCGTATAGACCCTTTTGTATCTTTCGCCGAGAGACGTCAGTATTTCATATCCAATGGTATCTGCAAAGTCCGCAACCGTGTCGACCGACTGGTGACGGCCAATCAGTTGCAGGCTTTCCGGGTCTGCGCTGAGTGCCGTGACATCGACACCGATCAGATCCATGGAAACGCGGCCCACCACGGGTACGGCGACATCACCTGCATGCAGGTTCGCCTTGGCCCCCATCGCGCGGATCAGGCCATCGGCATAGCCAGCCGAGATCGTGGCAATCCGCGCAGGTGCCGCCGCCGTCCATGTGTTTGCATAGCCAACCGTCTCTCCGGGGTGCACGTCGCGCACCTGAATAACCGGCACGTCCAACTGCACAACGGGCAGCGCATCGACAAAAGGCAACCCGCCATACAGGCCAATGCCCGGTCGGGTCAGATCGAAATGGTAATCGCTGCCCATCAACAGCCCCCCCGTTGCCGCAAGGGAGCGGGGAGCAGAGATGTCGTGCGTCATCTCGATAAAGCAGTCCAGCTGCTGGCGGTTCATCTGGTGCGACGGCTCATCCGCGCAAGCCAGATGCGACATCACGAGGCTGGGAGGGCGCTGCGTGGCAACTTCGCGCACGCTGCGCCATTCAGCGTCTTCCATGCCGAGCCGATTCATGCCGGTATCAAGCTGGATGCCAAAGTCATGGTCGGGCAGGGCCTCAACATGTCTGATCAACTGGTCGATGGAATTGATCATCGGCGTGAGACCTGCGTCTCGGATCAGAGGGGTGTCCCCCTCCATATGGCCGGAAAAAACGCTGATTTGCGGCCCCGTGCCAAGGACTTCGCGCAGGGCGGCCCCTTCTTCGGCGACGGCGACAAAGAAATGGCGCGCACCGGCCTGCGCGAGTACGGATGCGGCAGTGCGCAGACCCAAACCATAGGCATTGGCTTTCACGACAGCCGCGGTTTCGCTGTCTGATCGGGCGTTCAGATTTCGCCAGTTCGCCGCCAAGGCAGAAAGGTCAATTGTCAGGACTGCAGTGCTCATGGCGCGTTCATGACACGAATGCGCGCAAGGTCAAGTCTTTGGGCAAGTATGCAGCGCACCCTTTGCCGGAAATTGCCGGTTGATCACATAAAAGCTGTTCTTTTCATGCGTTCAGGGGATTTCGAAGTAGGTCCGATTGGCCTCGCGCATCTTTTCGCCGACAAGACAGTCGTAAGGGGAAGGCACAGCAAACTGCGCCTGTCTGACATAGGGTGGCAAAGCGGAGACTTCGAGGATCAGTTTTCGCTTGATGGCGGCGGGAAACTCATTCCAGCTGAGTACGGGAACAACAAAAGCGCCCGGCCCGCCGATCACGCAGTTTTCATAGTAGATATCAAGATCGGGAATGCCCCAGAATTCAGACAGTAAATCGACGGTCATCAGGGGCAACCCATTGATCACAAACCCCCGCGCCACCGCTGCATCGCGCAATTGGGTCACCGGTGGGCCCTGATTGTTCGGGCCATCGCCCGACACGTCAATGACACGCCGCAATCCGGTAAAGCCATTGTGCTCAAAACTTTCCATGGCATAGGCAAGCGCACCGGATATGGATGTCCGGCGCATGGCCGGGGATTTCCTGGCCGCTATTGTCTCTGCGATATTCTGTGCATCCTGCGTTGTGGCCAATATTTGCCACGGCACCACGATCCGCTGCGCCTGATCGCCTGCCCACTCAACATAGGTGACCGCAATACGACCCAGTGGCCCGTCCTTTATCGCGGCGAGCACATCCGCGTCCATCAGTGCTTGGGAGTAGCCTTGCCGTTGCAGTTCCAACTCGTCCCGGTTCATTGACCTTGATACATCAACGGCGAGGAAAAGCTCGACATCAACTTCGATGTCTTGTGCAGGCAGGATCACGGGCCACAGAAAAAGCACCAGAGTGAGGATTCGCATGCCCTATCTCACGGAAGATCGACACGCCTGTCCACTCAATTTTAAACGAATGCATGGCTTCTGATGGCTCTGCGTCCATCGCGCTCGGGGCTGGCTAACAGGGCCGGATGTGCTGTTCGGGCACAGCGTCGGACAAATGCGACAGGCAGAATTGACCTGCTGCGTGGGCGGGATAGCGCGCAGATACGGCCATCGTGTCCGCCCGCAGATGGGGAACCGCGCCTAAAACTCGCGGTCGCTGCCTTGTTGCCATGGCTGAACCAGATTGCCAAAGCGCGTGAAACGCCCCTCAAAGCTAAGCTCAACTGTTCCGATGGGTCCATGTCGCTGCTTGCCGATGACCACTTCGGCGCGGCCATGCAGACGTTCCATCTCTTCTTGCCATTTTGCCATGGCCTCTAGGTCATGATCGCCGGGTTTTTCGCGTTCTTTGTAATACTCTTCGCGGAACACGAACATCACAACATCCGCATCCTGTTCGATGGATCCTGATTCTCGCAAATCGCTGAGCTGGGGGCGTTTGTCTTCGCGGTTTTCAACCTGACGCGACAGCTGCGACAGCGCAACGACCGGGATATCCAGCTCTTTGGCGATGGCTTTGAGGCCCATGGTGATCTCGGAGATTTCATTGACGCGGTTTTCAGATTTCCCCGTTCCGCGCACCAGCTGCAGATAATCCACCATCAAGACATCAAGCCCATGGGTCCGCTTGAGCCGCCGGGCGCGGGCGGCAAGCTGCGCGATGGGCAGTGCGGGCGTGTCATCAATGTAAAGCGGGCAGGCCTCAAGCGATTTCGCCGCATCCACAAAGCGTCTGAATTCGGTTTCTGTCATATCGCCGCGTCTGATCTGTTCCGAGGGCACTTCGGAGGCTTCAGACAATATCCGTGCGGCGAGTTGCTCAGCGCTCATCTCAAGGGAGTAAAACCCGACAACGCCACCATCGACGGCACCCTCACTGCCATCAGGGAGCGCGCCGCGTTTGTAGGCCTTGGCAATGTTGAACGCGATATTTGTGGCCAGAGAGGTTTTCCCCATCGACGGGCGGCCTGCGAGGATCAGCAAATCCGACCGATGCAACCCACCGAGTTTCTTGTCCATGTCGATCAGGCCGGTCGAGACGCCGGACATGCCACCTTCGCGTTGGTAGGCGGCGTTAGCTACATTAACTGCATCTGTTACTGCCTTAAGAAAGCTCTGAAAACCGCTTTCGGACTGGCCTTGTTCAGCAAGCGCGTACAGGGCCTGTTCCGCTTCGACAATCTGCTCACGCGGTTCAGAGGCAACGTCCACATGCGCGGCCTTGTCGGAAATCGTGCGCCCAAGCTGGATAAGGTCGCGCCGCACGGCCAGATCATAGATCATCTGCGCATAGTCCTTGACCGCAAATGCAGAAATTGCGGCCCCTGCAAGTCGCGCCAGATAGGCCGGGCCGCCAAGCTCCTTGAGGCCTTCATCGTCTTCCATGAAGGCTTTGAGCGTGACCGGGGAGGCAAGGCTGTTCTTGGCAATCCGCGCGGCGGCAATCTCGTAAATCCGAGCATGGACCGGGTCGTAAAAATGCTTGGGACCAATGATTGACGCCACACGGTCATAAATGTCGTTGTTGGTCAGAACGGCACCCAACAGCTGTTGTTCTGCTTCGATGGAATGCGGCATCGTTTCTGGCGATTGCACATCAACGCCGGTCGGATTGAAGGTCGATATCTCGTTCATGACTGTCCTTGCCTGCGCGGCATTTGCTGCTGCTGTTTTTTGTAACGCTTATGTGACAGATGTAGTTGAAAATTCCCCTGCCGCCTATCGGGACAAATCTGGGGATAACAAGGGCTGGACCCTGTGCACGACCCTTTATGTCCGCTGATATAGTATCAGGATGTAATTTTGGCGCAACATCTTGATGCAGGTTTTGATTCCCTGAGCAGGAAGTGAACCTGAATGTGGAGAAGATTTTATTTCTTGTTTGCTTCTTGCCACTTACGCGGATCACTCAGGAATTTTTCCACTTCACTGAGCGTTGCGTCATCGAAAACGCCCTGTGCCTTTGCTTCGGCGAGCACGTCCCACCAGGTGCAAAGTGAATGCAATGCGACGCCGTGATCGCCCAGTGTTTTCGTCGTTTCGGGAAAGATATCATAATAGAAAATCACCGCCGTATGCCCGCAGGTCGCACCCGTCTCGCGGATCGCGTCCACGAACGACAGCTTGGAGCCGCCATCGGTGGTCAGATCCTCAACCAGCAGCACACGTTCGCCTTCGCTCATCGCCCCTTCGATACGCGCATTGCGGCCATAGCCTTTGGGTTTTTTGCGCACATATGTCATGGGCAGGGCCATGCGTTCGGCCACCAGTGCTGCAAAGGGAATGCCGGCAGTTTCCCCGCCGGCGATGTTGTCAAAGGCCTCAAAACCAACATCGCGCATGACGGTGACGGTCAGAAAATCCATCAAGGTGGCGCGGATGCGCGGAAAGCTGATCAGTTTGCGACAATCAATATACGTCGGGCTGGGCAGACCGGAAGAGAGCGTAAAGGGGTCTTTCGCGTTGAAATGTACCGCGTGGATTTCAAGCAGCATGCGGGCCGTGAGGCGTGCCATTTCTTTCGCATCGGGGTAGGCGGAGGGGATCATATCGCTGTCCTTCGTGTTTGGATGGCTGAGCAGGGCGCTTTCGCAGAGACGATTACACCACCGTCCAATTCGGAACAAATCCGGGGTCAAATACGGTCACTGGTCCGTCCTCTGTTTCGATATGGCTGGGGAATGTGGCGGGCGTTTTTGTCAGGGTCAGACGTGTTTCGTTGACGGGCAGACGGTAGAACGCAGGCCCGTTCAGGGACGCAAATCCTTCCAGACGCTCTAGCGCTTGTTCTTCTTCGAAAACATGCGCGAGGATGGACATGGTGTTGGTCGCGGTGAAGCACCCGGCGCAGCCACAGGGCAGCAGCTTGTTGGCGTCTGTATGCGGGGCAGAATCCGTACCGAGGAAAAACCGCGCGTCACCTGACGTGGCCGCGGCGCGCAAAGCCAGCCTGTGTTCTTCGCGTTTGGCCACGGGCAGGCAATAGTAATGCGGTTTGATGCCTCCCGCGAGGATATGGTTGCGGTTGATCACCAGATGATGGGTCGTGATCGTCGCGCCGAGCGTGTCGTCCTGCGCCGTGGCATAATCCACCGCATTGCGCGTTGTGATATGTTCCATCACCACGCGCAGCCCCGGTGTCGCCTGCCGGATCGGGTCCAGAACACGGTCGATGAACACAGCCTCGCGGTCGAATATGTCGATGTCATCATCGGTGACTTCGCCATGAACACAAAGCGGCAGTCCGATCTCTGCCATACGCTCCAGCACGGCGCGGATATTGTCAAAATTCGCCACACCGCTGGCTGAATTCGTCGTAGCCCCCGCAGGGTAGAGTTTGACCGCATGGACCAACCCGCTGGCGTGCGCAGCAGCCATATCGTCAGGATCGGTGTCCTCGGTCAGATAAAGCGTCATCAGCGGTGTAAACTCTGCACCCTCCGGAAGCGCTGCGAGAATGCGCGCATGATAGTCTTGCGCCTGCGCAAAGGTGACCACGGGCGGAACGAGGTTCGGCATGATGATGGCGCGGGCGAAATGCGCGGTGGTTTCGGGCAGGACGGCGCGCAGCATCGCGCCATCGCGCAGGTGCAGATGCCAGTCGTCGGGGCGGCGGATGGTCAGCGTTTTTGTCATGTTTCTGCGCTAGCATAGGCACGCGCGGGGCACCAGAGGCTGGCGTTTTCTTTCGTCTTGGCGTGGTTGATTTCGGGGCGTTTCATGGCATCGCCCAGGCGGCGCAGGCGAACACCTGGAACCTGTCTTGCCGCTAAGGAGGCAGAAAAGATCGCCGGAAACCCGATATAGACCGGCGTGATTGCTTGACGCTCCGCGTGAAGGGTGCAGTGTACTGTCAGCAACAGCAGGAGCCAGCATGATCACGCCCAAAACCATCGACGCCGTTCAGGAAATGCTGGCAGATCAGGGTTATGTCTGTGATCGCGCCCTTGGCACGGTTGTATTTCTGGCGCTCAAACTGGGGCGTCCGCTGTTTCTGGAAGGCGAAGCGGGGGTCGGCAAGACAGAGATCGCCAAAGCGCTTGCTGCCGGGCTGAACCGGCGCCTGATCCGCCTGCAGTGTTATGAGGGGCTGGATGCGTCCAGCGCTGTGTATGAATGGAACTTCCCGGCACAGATGGTTGCAATCCGCACTGCCGAGGCGACGGGTGCTGCATCGCGCGGCGCACTTCAGGCGGAGCTTTTCAGCGACGAGTATCTGATTGAGCGACCGCTGCTGCAGGCGATGCGCCCGGATGAAAACGGCGCGCCGGTGCTCTTGATTGACGAATTGGACCGTACCGATGAGCCGTTTGAGGCCTTTCTGCTCGAAGCACTCAGCGATTTTCAGGTGACGATCCCGGAGCTTGGGACGATCAAGGCGCCGGAACCGCCCATCGTGATCCTGACCTCCAACCGCACGCGCGAAGTGCACGACGCCTTGAAACGGCGGTGTCTCTATCACTGGGTGGATTATCCGGATTTCGAGCGCGAGATGGAAATCCTGACCGCCCGCGCCCCCGAAGCCGCCGCAGCGCTCAGCCGTGAAGTTGTGGCCTTCGTGCAGGCGCTGCGCACGGAGGATTTGTTCAAGAAACCCGGTGTGGCCGAAACAATCGACTGGGCGAAATGTCTGTTGGCGCTGGATGTCATCAACCTCAGCCCCGATGTGATTGCCGATACGCTGGGCGCGATCCTCAAATATCAGGATGACATCCAGAAACTGCATGGATCTGAAGCCAAACGCATTCTGGATGAGGTCAAGGCGACGCTGGAGCCGGTGTGATGCGGGTACAAACCGGTTGCACCGGGCACCATAAAATAGGCGTGCAAGATGCCTGAATATGCGCCGTTGGAGTTGCCTGACGAACCGAAACTCGCGGGCAACATCACCCATTTCGCGCGGGCCTTGCGGCGTGCCGGGGTGCCGATTGGGCCGGGGCGGGTGATTGATGCGGTCCGTGCCGTAGAAGCGGCGGGGTTTACCGAGAAGCGCGATTTCTACTGGACGCTGCATGCCTGTTTCGTCAACCGGCCTGAACATCGCGCGGTTTTCGCGCAGATTTTCCGGCTCTATTGGCGCGACCCGCGATATCTTGAGCATATGATGTCCTACATGATCCCGGCGGTGCGGGGGGTGCAGGAGGACCGTAAATCCAGATCGGCCGAAAAACGCGCGGCAGAGGCCTTGCTTGACGGGGCCGAAGCACCGGATTTGTCGCAAGGGGAAGAGGGCGAGGAAACCGAGATCGAGATTGACGCAAGCCTCACCATGTCGTCCGAGGAACGGCTGCGCACGCTTGATTTCGAGCAGATGAGTGTTGCCGAAGTCGCCGAGGCCAAACGTATGATCGCGCGTCTCAGCCTGCCGGTCAAACCGATCAAATCGCGGCGTGCGCAGGCGAGCCTGAGGGGGCACAAGGTCGATGCCGCGCGTACGCTGCGCCAGTCGATGCGGCAGGGCGGTGATCTGCACAAGATCGCTCTGAAACGGCCACGCCCGCGCTGGCCGAACCTTGTGGTGCTCTGTGATATTTCAGGGTCCATGAGCCAATACAGCCGCATGGTGCTGCATTTCCTGCATGCTGTTGCGAATGAAAAAGGGGCCGGATGGGCCAAGGTGCATGCATTTACCTTTGGCACGCGGCTCACCAATATTACCCGCCACCTGCGCCAGCGTGATGTGGATGCCGCGCTGGCCGCCGCCGGGGCCGAGGCGCAGGATTGGGAAGGCGGCACGCGTATCGGCAGGTGCCTTGAGGCCTTTAACCGCGACTGGTCGCGCCGGGTGATGGGGCAGGGCGCGGTCGTGCTGGTGATTACCGATGGTCTGGATCGCGATAGCCCGGATCGGCTGGCAAAACAGATGGAGCGGCTGCATCTGTCATCGCGTCGCCTGATCTGGCTCAACCCGCTGCTGCGCTGGGAAGGGTTCGCACCAAAGGCCCAAGGGATTGCCGCGATGCTGCCCCATGTGGACAGCTTTCGCGCAGGTCACTCGATTGCCTCGCTCGAAGACCTTGCCGCCGCGATTTCCCGCCCCGATGACATGGGCGAGAAAGACAGGTTGATGCGCCTAATTGGGGTCTAGAGCGTCTGACGAAATACATGCAACTTTTTAGCATCATGTAACGCGTTGAAATCTTTGATTTCAGGCAGCTTTATGTGATTCAGTTTTCTCGCATGACGCTTTAGGCCAGTGCCGCGCCAAAACTCCGGCGATAGACGTCGGATAGTTCGGACAAGGCAGCGCTGGACGCGCCAAACCGCACCGCATGGCCGGTGAATTTCCCGACCGATGTCAGGGTCAGACCCGCCTGATTTGCCGCGATCATCAATGCTTCGGCCTGATCGAAATTGCAGGCAATCAGGTATCTGCCCTGATCTTCGCCGAAAAGTGTTGGGGTATCGCTGGCGTCAAGACAGACACCAACGCCCGCGCCTTCGGCCAATTCAAAGGCCGCCAAAGCCAACCCGCCGTCGGATAAATCCGTGCAGGCCTTAATGTAGGCGCGGTTTGCCCGGATGAAATCGCCATGCGCCTTTTCCTGATCAAGGTCCACCGGCGGGGCGTCGCCCTCGGCGCGGTTATAGACTTCGGACAGGATCGCGGATTGACCAAGGTGGCCGTGCGTCTCGCCCAGCACCAGCGCCACATGTCCGTCGCGCACGTCGCAACCGATTACGTCATCGAGGTGCGCGATCAGACCAACGGCCCCGATGGTCGGTGTGGGCAAGATCGCGGTGCCATCGGTTTCATTATATAAAGACACATTGCCCGACACGATGGGCATATCCAGTGCTGCGACCGCCGCCGAGATGCCTTTGATCGCGCCGACGAACTGGCCCATGATCTCGGGCTTTTCGGGGTTGCCGAAATTCATATTGTCGGTCGTCGCAAGGGGCGTGGCGCCAACCGCCGACAGGTTGCGATAGGCTTCGGCCACAGCCTGTTTGCCGCCCTCAACCGGGTTGGCTTTGACGTAGCGCGGCGTCACATCCGAGGTAAAAGCGAGCGCCTTGTCGGTGCCATGCACGCGCACAATGCCCGCGCCAATGCCGGGAATGCGCACTGTATCAGCCATGACCATCGTGTCATATTGGGTGAACACCCAGTCCTTTGCCGCGTAATTGGGGCTGCTGATCAAGGCGCGCAGACCGTCAATCGGGTCCACATCCGGCACATCACCGAGCGGGTCAGCGGCGGGTGCCGCAACCCAAGGCCGGTCATATTCGGGGGCGGTGCCGGCCAGCGTCTTGAGCGGCAGGTCGGCTTTGACCTCACCATTGTGGACGATGAGAAACCGATCCTCGGCAATGGTTTCACCGACGATGGCGAAATCGAGGTCCCATTTGTCGAAGACGGCTTTGGCTTCCTGTTCCAACTCGGGGCGCAGCACCATCAGCATGCGTTCCTGACTTTCCGACAGCATCATTTCATAGGCGGTCATCGCCTCTTCGCGCACCGGTACTTTTTCCAGATCGAGCCGTACGCCCAGATTGCCCTTGTCGCCCATTTCGACCGCGGAACAGGTCAGCCCTGCGGCGCCCATATCCTGAATAGAGATCACCGCCCCGGTCTGCATCAATTCCAGCGTGGCTTCCATCAGGCGCTTTTCCGTGAAGGGGTCACCGACTTGCACCGTGGGCCGCTTTTCCTCGATGGTATCGTCGAATTCGGCGGAGGCCATGGTTGCCCCACCAACACCGTCCCGACCCGTCTTGGCACCCAGATAGACCACCGGCATGCCGACGCCCGAGGCGGCGGAATAGAAAATCTTGTCCGTGTCTGCCAAACCGGCGGCAAAGGCATTCACAAGGCAGTTGCCATTATAAGCCGGATCAAACCGCACCTCGCCGCCGACGGTCGGAACGCCAAAGCAATTGCCATATCCGCCCACGCCCGCAACCACGCCGTTGACCAGCTGTCGTGTCTTGGGGTGGCTGATTTCGCCGAAACTGAGCGAGTTCATCGCTGCGATCGGGCGCGCGCCCATGGTAAAGACATCGCGCAGGATGCCGCCAACACCGGTGGCCGCACCTTGATAGGGCTCGATATAGCTGGGGTGGTTATGGCTTTCCATCTTGAAGACCACGGCCTGACCGTCGCCAATATCGACGATCCCTGCGTTTTCGCCCGGCCCGCAAATGACCTGAGGGCCGGTCGTGGGCAGCGTGCGCAGCCATTTTTTCGATGACTTATACGAACAATGCTCATTCCACATGGCCGAAAAAATGCCGAGTTCCGTGAAGGTCGGCGTGCGTCCTACGATATCGAGGATGCGATCATATTCGTCAGGGCTGAGCCCGTGGCTGGCAATCAGGTCTGATGTGATGGCAGGCTCTTGCATAGGCCTTATTGTCCCCCGGCTGGCAAAACTTGGCGTCCTCTTACAGGCCTGCGCGCGCGGGGGAAAGAGGCGATCCTGCCAAGGCGATGTTCAGTGTGTGGGCAACTGTGCAAAAAAAAGGCCGAGCGCGAGGCTCGGCCAAGTCCAACAGGGAGGTGTGAAGAGTGCGCGCAAGCCGCGCCGTCTTCACAACTCTGAATTAATAGGCAAGCTGCCCGCATTCAAGGCAGTTTGTGTACAAATGACGTCATGCCCGCTATGCGCCGTACGCATGTCTCGCCAGGTCAGGCGCCGGAATTTGCGCGTAGTCTTTTGCGATAGCTGATGATTTCATCCTGCACAAAGTCCTTGAAGGCAGAAACCCGCTGCGATTGGCGCAACTCTTCCGGATAAGCGAGGAACACAGGCACGTCAGCAGAGCTCAGATCAGGCAGCACCCGCACGAGGTCAGGGAAATCCTCGGTCACATAGTCAGGTAGGACGCCGATCCCCAGATTCTGCAAAACGCCCTGCAAAACGCCATAATAGTTGTTCACCGTCAGCATCGAGCGGATGTTCTGCGTCATGAGATGCTGCACGAGGCTTCGACCTGCGCCGACCTGATCACTGTCGATGTTTTGGCAAATCAGGCGGTGGTCTTTGATCTCTTCGATCGTCTGTGGTGCGGCGTAGTCAGCCAGATAATCCGGCGTGGCGTAAAGGCACATACGGATCATCATCAGTTTCTTGCGGATCAGATCGGCCTGGCTGGGTTCCTTCATGCGGATCGCCACGTCCGCCTCGCGCATTGGCAGGTCCAGAACGCGCTCTTCGAGCATCAGATCAACTTTGAGATCGGGGTATTTTTCATAAAGCTTGGGCAGGCGCGGCGCCAGCCATAATGTACCAAAGCCTGTGGTGGTCGTCACGCGTAACTCACCGAATACCTCTTCTTCGCTGTCGCGAATGCGCGCGGACGCCGTATCAAGGCGCCGTGTCATGGCGGCCGTTGCGTCAAACAACAACTCGCCCTGTTCGGTGAGGATCAGGCCCCGCGCATGCCGGTGGAACAGGGTCGCATTCAATGATTCCTCAAGCCCGCGGATCTGACGGCTGACCGCGGATTGAGACAGATTCAACTTGTCACCGGCGTGTGTCAGCGATCCCGCATCTGCGACGGCATGAAATATTCTAAGCTTGTCCCAATCCATATCTACTCTCTCGATCACTGTCAGTGTGGTAGCGCTATCTCGGCACGAAAGACAGGGGCGGCGATCGGGAAAGCGTGAATTCGCGTAAATTTTCCTAGGCATGTCAGCATAGGTGACCTATTATTGAAGAAAAGGTGCGATCCTGCGCGCCCGCTGAGGAGGTATCAGATGAGCTCCGAGAAAATAACGCTCAACGATCGCTATGATCTGGAGAAGTCTCCGGTTCTGCTGAATGGCACCCAAGCGCTTGTCCGGTTGATGTTGATGCAAAAGGCGCGGGACCGGGCAGAGGGTCTCAACACGGCGGGGCTTGTGACGGGGTATCGAGGGTCACCATTGGGGGCTGTCGATATGCAGATGCAGCGTGCGGCGCAACCGCTCACTGCCCATGACATCACCTTTCAGCCCGGCCTGAACGAAGACCTCGCCGCGACCGCTCTTTGGGGCAGCCAGCAAGCTGAACTGCGCGGTGAGGGCAGGTACGACGGCGTTTTCGGGCTTTGGTACGGCAAGGGGCCGGGGGTCGATCGCTCTGGTGATGTGATGCGCCACGCGAATATGGCCGGAACGTCGAAATTCGGCGGTGTTCTGATGGCCATGGGGGATGATCATACCGGCGAAAGCTCGACCGTGCTGCACCAATCAGAAATGGCGCTTGTTGACGCCTATATGCCGATTGTCAGCCCTGCGGGTGTGCAGGAAATACTGGACTACGGGCTTTATGGATTTGCGCTCAGCCGGTTTGCGGGCCTGTGGGTCGGTGTGAAAACCATGAAAGACACCGTCGAAGTCACAAGTGTCGTTGAGACGGGGCTGGAGCGCTATAATTTCGTCACACCCGCTTTCGACATGCCGGATGGCGGCCTGAACATCCGCCTTGTGGACGAACGGATCGAACAGGAAGCCCGCCTGATCGACTACAAGCGTTATGCCGCCGAAGCCTTCGCGCATGCGAATAAAATGGACAAGCGGGTGTGGGGCAAGCCCGGTGCCAAAATCGGTTTCGTTGCAGCTGGCAAGAACTGGCTGGATCTTGAGCATGCGTTGAGCCTGCTCAACATTGATGCGGCCGAAGCCGACAGAATTGGGGTGACCACCTATAAGATCGGGCAAACATGGCCTTTGGACATCAAGGGGTTTGAGCCTTGGGCAGACGGGCTTGATCTGATTGTCGTTATTGAAGAAAAACGCAAATTGATCGAGGTGCAGATCAAGGAGGCGTTGTTTGACAACCGTGCCGGGCGGCGGGTGGTCGGCGGGACGCGCGATGGTGCGCCATTCTTTGCGGCCAAATGGGCGCTTGATCCCATTGAGATTGCGCTGAAATTGGGTGGTCTGCTGCTCGATGAGGGGCGCAACACCGATGGGATTGCGGCGGGTCTTGCCACCTTGGAAGATGCGCAGCGGGCGGATAACGCTGAGGAAATCGCGGCGCGTTTGCCCTATTTCTGTTCCGGATGCCCCCATAATTCATCAACCAAAGTGCCTGAAGGCTCACGCGCCTACGCCGGTATCGGCTGTCATTTCATGGCGCAGTGGATGGACCGTGAAACGCTGGGCTTTACGCATATGGGCGGTGAGGGGGCCAATTGGATTGGCGAAGCGCCGTTTTCCACCCGCACCCATGTCTTTCAGAACATCGGGGATGGGACCTATAACCACTCGGGCATTCAGGCGATCCGTGCCGCCGTCAGTGCGGGTACGAACATCACCTACAAGATACTCTATAATGATGCTGTCGCGATGACGGGGGGGCAGGGCAACGACGGTGGTCTTACCGCCTCCCGGATTGTGCAGGAGGTGCGTGCGATGGGTGTCGTCACGCTTGCCGTTGTCTATGATGATAAAGAAGACGTGGATTTGCAGTCCTATAAAGACGTCGAGCTGCATGAGCGCGCGGATTTGCAAACTGTTCAGGAAAGGTTTGCAAAGACCTCTGGTGTGTCTGTCATCGTGTATATTCAGACCTGCGCGGCGGAAAAACGGCGCCGGCGTAAACGGGGTCTGTTTCCGGACCCTGACAAACGCCTGTTCATCAATACCGACGTTTGCGAAGGCTGCGGCGATTGCGGAATCCAATCAAATTGCGTCTCGATCGTACCGAAGGACACCGAGCTGGGGCGAAAGCGTGCCATTGATCAGTCTTCCTGCAACAAGGATTTCAGCTGCATCAAAGGGTTTTGCCCATCCTTTGTGACCCTTGAAGGGGCGCGCATTCGCAAAGAGCCCACAGCGCAGTTCGATCTGCCAGACCTGCCGCCACCGGACCTGCCGCAGATTGAAAGCACATGGAACATCGTGATCACCGGGGTCGGTGGCACCGGTGTCGTCACCATCGGTGCGATTCTGGCGCAGGCGGCCTTCATCGACGGCAAAGGGGCCGGTGTCATGGAAATGGCAGGCCTCGCCCAAAAGGGCGGTGCGGTACACATCCACTGTCGTCTTGCAAATAAGCCGAGCGATATCAAGGCGATCCGCGTATCTGCAGGTGAAGCGCATGCGCTGATCGGGGGTGATCTGGTGGTATCTGCAGGGGCAAAGACCCTCGGGCTGACCTCGGCGGGAAAAACAGGGGCTGTTGTGAACAGCCATGAAATCATCACTGGTGACTTTACCCGTGACACTGAGTTTCGACTGCCCAGCGAGCGGTTGACACTCGCACTTGAAGCACGCCTGCAGTCGCGACTGGATCTTTTCGATGCCTCAGAGCTCGCGCGCGTCGTGTTGGGAGATTCGATTTTTTCCAACATGATGATGCTGGGGGCCGCTTGGCAACAAGGGCATGTCCCGCTGAGCGAGGCGGCGTTGAGACAGGCGGTTGAACTGAATGGTGCCGCGGTTGATAAAAACCTGCGTGCGTTTGATGTGGGACGGTGGGCCGTTTTGCATGGTGAACAAGCGCGTGCCCTGACGACATCCAACGTTGTGGCTTTGCCCAAGACACAGGCGGAGAAAATCGCGTTCCGGGCTGCCCACCTCAAGGCCTATCAAAACGGGCGTCTTGCGCGGCGCTACCTCAAGTTATTGGATAGGATTGATGACAATGCGATCAAGGAAGCCGCTTTAATTGGGTATCACAAGGTGCTGGCCTACAAGGACGAATACGAAGTCGCACGGCTTTTGATCACAAGCCGGGAAAAGGCAAAAGTTGAGTTTGAAGGTGATTTCAAGCTCAGTTTCAACCTCGCGCCACCGCTGATGTCAAAGACCGGGCCAGACGGGCGGCCACAAAAGCGGGAATTTGGCCCCCGGCTCGAAACCCCATTGCGGTTGCTGGCCAAGTTGAAGTTCTTACGCAGAACCCCGTTTGATCCTTTTGGATACACCGCTGAACGTCGTATGGAGCGCGCGCTGATCAAACAATATGAGGCCGACATGGCGGAGGTTCTCCCGCTGGTTACGCAAGCGACACGTGATGCGGTCGTTTCATTGGCGGGATTGCCTGCTCAAATCAAAGGGTTCGGGCCGGTAAAAGCGACCAACGAAGCAAAGGCGGCGAAACGGCGCGAAGAGCTTTTGTCGGTCATCCGTGTGGGTGGTCCTGCTGTTGCTGATGCGGCAGAATAATCGTTAACCCATTGTCATAAAAATTTGGGAATACTAGTGTTTAACTTCGGCCCCGAATTGTTTGGAGACTAGGATGGGTGCGCTGCGCCGCAACATAACCCGAGATATCAGTTATGCGCATAGCGCTGAAACCAAAGGTGGCCGTGCGGTGATCCGTTTGATGGAGAACTCCACGGGGCGTTTGCGCCTCATCAAGCGCGCGCGCGGGTATGAGAATGAAGTGGCTGCTGGAAAAGATTTTTTTAGTGTGATGGCCGCGCGTTATGGCCTGACATTGGATTTGGTGAAAGGGCATCTGGATCTGATCCCACGTGAGGGGCCGCTCGTTGTGATTGCCAATCATCCCTACGGAATTCTGGATGGCCTGATGATGGGGCACATTCTTGAACAGACCCGCGGTGATTTCCGAATCCTGGCAAACTCCGTTTTTCGAAAAGCCGAAGATATCAACCGCATCGTGCTGCCGATCAGCTTTGATGACACCAAAGAAGCGCGCATGCTCAACATCGCCACGCGAAAGCAATCCCTGCACTATCTGTCGCAGGGCGGCGCAATCGGTGTCTTTCCAGGGGGTACGGTCAGCACTGCGGTCAAGCCGTTTTCCAAGCCCATGGACCCCGGCTGGCGTGGCTTTACGGCCAGAATGATCGCGAAATCCGGGGCCTCGGTGCTGCCGATCTACTTTGACGGGCATACAAGTCGGTTGTTTCAGATTGCCAGTCATATGCATGTGACGCTGCGCATGGGCTTGCTGATCAACGAGTTCGGAAAGAGGGTCGATACCCCGGTTCGCATGTCAATCGGCAAGCCAATTGGTCCGGAAATTCTGGCCCCTTTGGCAAAAGACAGCAAAGCGATGATGGATTTCTTGCGAAAAGCGACGTATGAGCTGTCACCGGATCCAGCAAAGAGCTTTGATCTGGGGTATGAATTTGAAGATCGGCACCGCGTCGGATGAGGTGCCCAAAAAGGCGCAACGCAGATGTCAGTTGGAATTTTTGATAGTGGGCTCGGTGGACTAACCGTTCTTGATGCGGTCCAGACACGGCTGCCGGATGTGTCCTTTGCCTATCTGGCTGACAGTGCGCATGCGCCTTATGGCGTGCGCACGGCGGATGACATTTACGATCTGACCTGTCGGTCGGTCGCGCGTCTGTTTGATACGGGCTGCAATCTGGTGATCCTCGCCTGCAATACAGCCTCGGCGGCGGCATTGCGCAGGATGCAGGAGTCATGGGTGCCGGACGACAAGCGTGTTCTCGGTGTCTTTGTGCCCTTGATTGAAGCCATGACGGAACGGCAGTGGGGGGATAATTCGCCGCCACGAGAGGTCGGCGTGAAACATGTCGCGCTGTTCGCGACGCCAGCAACCGTGGCCAGCCGGGCGTTTCAGCGCGAGCTCGCGTTCCGTGCGATTGGTGTCGATGTTGAGGCGCAGGCCTGCGGCGGTGTTGTGGATGCGATTGAGGACGGTGACATGATGCTCGCCGAGGCGCTGGTGCGCAGCCATGTGGACGCATTGCAGAGGAAAATGCCGACACCTGACGCGGCAATTCTGGGCTGCACGCATTATCCTCTGATGCAGGACATATTTCAGAAAGCCTTAGGCGAAAACGTGCGCGTGTTCAGCCAGGCCAATCTGGTGGCGGATAGTTTGGCCGACTACCTCGAACGGCACCCCAAGATGCACGGGACGGGCAGCCCTGTGTTTTTGACGACCGGGGACCCGGGCCGTGTCAGCGACCGGGCCACGCAGTTTTTGCGACGACGTATCGAGTTTTCAGCCGCCTGATCTGACACTCTTTATTGACGGACAATCAACATGACTTACTCCATCGCTATTCTTGGTGCCTCTGGTTATACAGGCGCCGAACTGATCCGCTTGATTGCGGGGCATTCTTCGCTAAAAATTACTGCATTGGGAGCTTTTTCGAAAGCGGGCCAATCAGTCGCGCAGGTGTTTCCACACTTGCGTCATCTGGACCTGCCAACGCTTTTGCAAATAGATCAGATTGACTTTGCAAACATCGATTTGTGTTTTTGCGCCTTGCCGCACAAGACCAGCCAAAGCGTAATTGCGGCATTGCCCCCGGACCTTAAAGTCGTCGACCTCAGCGCGGATTTTCGGCTGCGCGATCCGGATGACTACGAAAAGTGGTACGGCAACAAACATTCAGCACTGACGCAACAAGCCGAGGCGGTCTATGGGCTGACGGAATTCTATCGCGATGACATAAAAACCGCGCGGCTGGTTGCAGGCACCGGGTGCAACGCGGCGACGGGTCAATATATGCTGCGCCCCTTGATTGCCGCAGGTGTCATTGATCTGGACAATATCATTCTGGATTTGAAGTGCGCGGTTTCCGGGGCGGGGCGCAGCCTCAAAGAGAACCTGCTGCACGCAGAGCTGTCCGAAGGCTACCACGCCTATGCAACGGGCAGCACGCACCGGCACCTCGGTGAATTTGATCAGGAGTTTTCACAGATCGCGGGACGGCCGGTTCAGGTCCAGTTTACACCGCATCTCATCCCGGCCAACCGGGGCATTCTTGGAACCGGATATCTGCGCGGTGACGCGGCGCAGATCCACGACACATTGTCGCAAGCCTATGCAAACGAGCCGTTTGTCGACGTATTGCCCCTCGGTCAAACGCCAAGCACGCGGCACGTAAGGGGTTCAAATTTCTGCCATATCGGCGTTGTTGCGGACAGGCAGCCGGACCGTGCGCTGGTGGTGGCGGCGCTGGACAACCTGACCAAGGGCTCAAGCGGTCAGGCGTTGCAAAATGCGAACCTGATGTTAAATATTGAGGAGACCGAGGGGCTGATGATGGCACCGTTGTTTCCGTGAGGCGGATATGAAAAACCTAAAGAAGCAAAGACGCATTCAAGTCATAGCGCTCGCGACCGTCGCGCTTGTCTTGTCGACGGCGCTGATCGGGTATGCAATGCGCGACGGGATCAACTTTTTTCGCGCACCAACGCAGATATTGGCCGAACCACCCGCGCCCTCCGAAGTGTTTCGGATTGGCGGTTTGGTTGAAGAGGGCTCAATCGTGCGCGGGCAAGGTAAAACGATCCGCTTTAGCGTGACAGATGGCAACGGTGTTGTCCCGGTCACCTACACCGGTGTGTTGCCTGATCTGTTTGAAGAGAACCAAGGTATGGTCGGCACGGGAAGTTACATCAACGGCGTCTTCGAAGCATCTGAAATACTTGCGAAACATGATGAAACCTACATGCCTGCTGAGGTCGTCGACATGCTGAAAGAACAGGGTGTATACAAAGGTACTGAGGGCTGATTGCGTACGCTGTGGTTAAACGATTTTAATAAATAGCTTTGATCTTTGCGTGGAGAAATCCGGGGCAAAGGTAGCAAGATGCAAACAGTTCGTGAGATCGCAAAGGAAATCGTGCGGCGAGAAGGCGGGTTCGTAAATGACCCCGACGATCCCGGCGGGGCAACAAACTTTGGCGTTACCATTCACACAATGCGCAGGCTCGGGCTTGATCTTGATCATGATGGGTCCGTTACCGAAGCCGACGTGCGGGCGCTAACCGTCGATCAGGCGATCGATATCTTTGAAAAACACTATTTTCAAAAACCACTGATCGCGATGTTGCCGCAGCCAATGCACGCCACCGTTTTCGACATGTATGTGAATGCCGGGTCTAATGCAGTGAAAATTCTGCAGCGTTTGCTGCGCGATATGGGCCACGATCTGGTTGTCGATGGCGCATTGGGGCCCAAGAGCATTGGGGCCGCGCAGGCCGCATTTGCGAATGCGCCGGATCATTTGGTGGATGCCTACGGTATTGCGCGCCGTAATTACTATTTCCGCATCGGAGACCGCCGGTCTGCGAGCCGCAAATTCGCAAAGACACGGGCAGGTGGCAAAGGCGGTTGGATCAAACGCGCGGAAGAGTTCATCTCTGCGCGGTATCACCTGACAGATCAACAGTTTAAGGAAAGGGTCGCAGCATGGGCTTGATCGGAGGATTGCTCAGCATCGTTTTTGGCAATGAGCGTAACGTCGTAAAGGAAACTGTTGAAGTCTTCAGGGCGAATGCCGAAGAAGACGCCGCCCGTGCTCAGGAACTGCGTATTGAGGCGTTGGGCCAATACGGACGTGAGTTTGAAAGTGCGAAAGACTCCGCCTTTAACCGTGTCATGGATGGCGTGAACCGCGTGCCACGCCCTGCACTGGCGCTGGGAACGCTTGGGCTGTTCCTCGCGGCGATGGTTGATCCGATCTGGTTCGCGGCGCGCATGCAGGGCATTGCTCTGGTGCCAGAGCCTTTGTGGTGGTTGCTCGGGGTGATCGTATCTTTTTACTTTGGCGCGCGGCATCAGGTCAAAAGCCAACAATTCCAGCAATCCATCGCCAAAAGCGTGGCTCTTGCCCCGAAAGTCGTCGAAAATATCGGCATGTTGCGGAGCTTGCGGGCCACGACACCCGGGACGGCAGATACCGCAGGGGATGTGCGGTTGAAGGCCGTGGCGCTTCAGCCCGACAGCAATGCAGCCCTTGAAGACTGGCAGAGCACCAGCGCAACCCCCGCGACAAAGTGATCACTTAAACCATCCGATTATCGTTGGATGAACGCTCCCGGCGGCTTATAGTCTGGGTATGATTACAGAACTCGGACACTTCGCCCTCATCCTCGCCTTCATGGTTGCCATCGTACAAACGGTCATTCCTTTGATTGGTGCCCATAAACGATGGCCATCCTGGATGGCCGTTGCGGAACCTGCGGCAAACGCTCAGTTTTTGCTGACGGCGTTTTCATTTGGTGCTCTGATGTGGGCATTTATTGTGTCGGACTTCAGTCTGCATTTGGTGACGCTGAACAGCCACTCGGCCAAACCAATGCTGTACAAAATAAGCGGTACATGGGGCAACCACGAAGGGTCCATGTTGCTCTGGGTGCTGATTGTTGCGCTGTTTGGCGCGATGGCGGCTTGGTTTGGTGGCAACCTGCCGCCGACGCTGAAAGCCCGCGTGCTGAGTGTGCAGGCCGCGATTGGTGTCGCTTTCTTTGCGTTCATCATCTTTACGTCGAACCCGTTCACGCGCCTTGCCGTGCCGCCCTTTGACGGCCAGGATCTCAATCCGCTCCTTCAGGACCCGGGATTGGCCTTCCATCCACCGTTTCTCTATCTGGGCTACGTTGGCCTTAGCATGGCGTTCAGCTTCGCGGTCGCCGCCCTGATTGAAGGGCGTGTCGATGCAGCTTGGGGCCGTTGGGTGCGTCCCTGGACGCTGGCGGCCTGGGTGTTCCTGACAATTGGTATCGCACTTGGTTCTTGGTGGGCCTATTACGAATTGGGTTGGGGCGGTTTCTGGTTCTGGGACCCGGTTGAAAATGCATCCTTCATGCCGTGGTTGCTGGCTGCTGCCTTGCTGCACTCCGCCATCGTGGTGGAAAAGCGCGAAAGCCTCAAAAGTTGGACCATACTGCTGGCCATTCTCGCCTTTGGTTTTTCACTGATTGGTACATTCATTGTCCGCTCGGGTCTTTTGACCTCGGTGCATGCCTTCGCGAATGACCCGGAACGTGGTGTGTTCATCCTGATGATCATGGGCTTTTTTATGGGCGGCGCGTTGATCCTCTTTGCTTTCCGGGCAGGCGCGATGGAGGCGCGGGGCGTTTTTGGTGTCGTCAGCCGTGAAAGCGCGCTCGTTGCGAACAACCTGTTGCTGGCTGTGTCGTGCTTTGTTGTCTTTGTCGGCACCATGTGGCCGCTCGTGGCCGAGATGTTTTTTGACCGCAAGCTCAGCGTGGGGCCGCCGTTCTTCAACATGGCCTTTTCGCCCTTCATGCTTGTCCTTGGCATTCTGCTGCCCATCGGGTCAGCCATGCCTTGGAAGCGGGCGCATATCGCGCGCGCCCTGAAACCGCTGCGCTATGTGTTTGTCCTTGCGTTGGCGATTGGTGGTCTTGCCTATGCGATGCAATCTGGTCGCAGCCTTCTTGGGCCGATTGGTCTCTTCCTCGCGGCTTGGATCGTGATGGGCACGATCATCGATTTCATCCAACGTGCGGGCCGGGGTCCGGAGCGGTGGGCGCGAATCTGGCGACTGCCGCGGGCAGACTGGGGCAAGATGGTTGCTCATGCCGGTGTCGGTATCACGATGATGGGCGTCTGTGGGATCATGGCCTGGCAATACGAAGACATCCGGGTTGCGCAGTTTGGCGAACCCTATGAGGTCGGCCGCTATACCATCACGCTGGATAAGGTCAGCAATTACGAGGGGCCGAATTTCCTGTCTACCACCGGCTATATCACGCTGGCGCAGGATGGTCGCGAAATTGCACAACTGAAACCGGAAAAGCGCATTTATCCGGTGGCACAGATGCCGACGACCGAGGCTGCGATTGATTATGACCTTATCCGTGATGTTTACGTGGTCATCGGTGATGAGCAGGCGAATGGGGGCTGGGCGGTACGGACCTATGTCAAACCGCTCACCAACTGGATATGGATTGGCAGTGGCCTGATGGCACTTGGCGGGCTTCTCAGCCTGTCTGACCGTCGGTTCCGCGTCGCCGCAGGCGCGCGCAACAAGTCGTCCGCGCTACCGGTAGCCGCAGAATGATCCGGGTTCTTCTGATCATACTTCTGCTTTTGCCCGGTTCGCTGCTTGCAGTGCAGCCAGACGAAATACTGGCTGATCCGGTTATGGAAGAGCGCGCGCGCGAGATCTCAAAAGGCTTGCGCTGCCCGGTCTGTCAAAACGAGAGCATCGATGAAAGCCACGCGAATATCGCGCGTGATTTGCGTCTGTTGGTCCGCGACAGGCTGGTGGAAGGGGATAGCGACGCGGAAGTCGTCGACTTCGTGGTCGCGCGCTACGGTGAATTCGTGCTGCTCAAACCGACCATCGGCGGTTCGAACTGGATGCTGTGGGCGGCGGGGCCGTTCATGCTGCTGCTGGCGATGACTGTTGGTTTTTTCTATCTGCGGGGCCGGGATTCTGCACGTGCACCGCAAGAAGACGCTTTAAGCGTTGATGAGGCCGCCCGCCTCAAGGAAATCCTGAAAGAATGACGTTTCGTTTCACTTTCGCATATGGTCAAACGCTATAAAGTCGGACCACATGCGAAGTGAAGGAAGTTTCATGGAATACCAAACGCTGACCTATGCGCTGGACGACGGGGTGGCTGTGATCACTCTGAACCGGCCGGAAAAGATGAACGCCCTCACCACACAGATGCGGGCGGAGCTGACTTACGCCATCACGCAAGCGGGTCGAACGGCGCGGGTCGTGGTGCTGACAGGTGCCGGCTCGGCGTTTTGTTCCGGGCAAGACCTTGGGGACAGACCGGGTGCCGCCAACCTTGATCTTGAACGGACGTTGCGCGATGAATACGCCCCTCTGATACGCGCGATTGTCGGATGCCCCGTGCCAACCATTGCAGCGGTCAACGGCGCAGCAGCAGGTGCAGGCGCAAACCTTGCCCTTGCCGCGGACGTAGTTATTGCAACGGAAAGCGCGTTTTTCATGCAGGCATTTTCGCGTATCGGTCTGATCCCGGATGCGGGCGGAACCTATACTTTGCCGCGTACCATGGGGGCCGCAAAGGCGATGGGGGCCGCGCTTTTTGCCGACCGGATCACAGCGCGACAGGCCGATGAATGGGGCATGATCTGGGAGGCTGTGGCGGACGATCAGTTCGATGCCCATTGGAAAGCGCGTGCAACGCATCTGGCTGAAGGACCAACCGCAACCTATGCGGCCATCAAGTCGGTTTTGCGCGGCAGCTGGGACAATGGCTTCGAGGACCAACTGACGTTGGAGGCACGCCAACAGGGCGCCTGCGGAAAAACGCGGGACTTCAAGGAAGGTGTTTTGGCGTTTACCGAGAAACGCGCCGCGCGTTTCGAGGGGCGGTAACGGCGTCAGCGCGGCGCGGTATAGCGCGCAATCAGAACAACGTCTTCCTTGTGTAGTTCGGGTTCGTTTGCACCCGCCACGATCGCCACGGCAACGCCGTCTGCCAATACCGTCTGCACAGGCCATGCGCTGCGCGAAATCGTAATTTCTGGCGGCTTGTCGACATGATCGTAGTAAACGGCAATCTGGCCATGATCTGCGCCGTGCTCTGTCTCGATGACAGCGCCTTCAGGCCCGGGCGGGGGCGTCAGATTAAAGTGGAGGTGGCGTGCTTGCTGCTCTGCTGATGTGTAAACCTGATCGCGGCATCTTTGTATTCCCACCACGTTTCCTTCGCGATTTTTCTACTGCTCTCGTCCGTGCGCATGCGCGCTCAGTGCCGACAAGATAGAGCCGTCAGAGGGGTGGCGTCAATTTTATGGAAACATTGTGACAAGTGTCGAAACAATACCACAAAAGTGCCATATTCAACTGCTGTTGGCGTGAACAGTTAAGTTAATTTGCATGGGCTTTAACGATTCATACAGGCTTCGATTCGCCCGTCGGTTGATAGAAAACGGGCTGGAACGCATCACGTTTCAGCCCGTTTTCCTTCGCTGACTTCGAAACCGTCAGCGCGTTTCGATATCGGAGTAATCGCGGGTCACTTCACCAAGATAGAGCTGGCGCGGGCGACCGATCTTGTGCTGTGGATCGCTAAGCTGTTCTTTCCACTGAGAAATCCAGCCTACTGTCCGCGCCACGGCAAAGATTGGCGTGAACATTGACGTGGGGAAACCCATCGCCTCCAGAATGATGCCTGAGTAGAAATCAACATTCGGGAAGAGCTTCTTGTCGGAGAAATACGGATCGGCCAGTGCTGCCGCTTCCAATTCTTTGGCGACCTGCAGCACGGGGTTGTTCTCAACGCCGAGCAATTCCAGCACTTCATCGGCGCTTTGCTTCATCACCGTGGCGCGTGGATCGTGGTTTTTGTACACGCGGTGGCCAAAACCCATCAGGCGGTAGGGGTCGTTTTTGTCCTTAGCCCGCGCGATAAACTCCGGGATGCGGTCCGGTGTGCCGATCTCCTTGAGCATCTCCAGACAGGCTTGGTTGGCCCCGCCATGTGCAGGCCCCCAAAGGCAAGCAATCCCGGCGGCGATACAGGCGAAGGGATTGGCACCAGAGGAGGAGGCCAGCCGGACCGTAGAGGTCGAGGCGTTCTGCTCATGATCCGCATGGAGCGTAAAGATACGGTCCATGGCACGGCTCAGGATCGGATTAACCTCATAATCCTCCGCAGGCACAGCGAAACACATACGCAGGAAGTTCGATGCGTAATCAAGATCATTGCGCGGATAGATAAAGGGTTGCCCGATGGAATACTTGTAAGCCCATGACGCAATCGTCGGCATTTTGGCAATCAGGCGGTGGCTGGCGATCTCGCGCTGGTCTGCGTCGGAAATATCGGTGCTGTCATGATAGAAGGCAGACATCGCGCCCACTACGCCGACCATAATGGCCATTGGATGCGCGTCGCGGCGGAACCCTCGAAAGAAGTTCTGCATCTGCTCGTGCAGCATCGTGTGATGCGTGATCAGCCCTTCGAACTTCTCCAGTTCAGCGGCAGACGGCAGTTCGCCGTAGAGCAGCAGATAACAGACCTCAAGATAGTGCGACTTGCCCGCCAGTTGATCAATCGGATAGCCGCGGTGCAACAACTCGCCCTTGCCCCCGTCGATAAAGGTGATCGTGCTGTCACAGCTTGCGGTCGACGTGAACCCCGGATCATACGTGAAAACGCCTGCCTGCGCATAGAGCTTGCCAATATCGATCACGTCCGGCCCGGCGGTTGGGCTATAGATGGGCAGTTCGATTTCTTTGCCATCGATGGTCAGTGTCGCTGATTTTGTGCTTTCGGCCATAGGTGGTCCTTCCATTCATCATTGCAGGTCGCACTCTGCGCCCCGGTGCCTGATGCCTTAGGATCAGGCGCTTCTATGCGCTTCTGAAATTGTACCGCAGGGGCCGTCAATCAGCAGCATCGTTCAGCCGTGCGCAGGTCTCTTCCGGACCCAAAACCAGCATCATATCAAATACAGAAGGCGTAACAGATTTCCCGGCCAGGGCAGCGCGCAAAGGACCGGCGAGTTTACCAAACTTGGTATCCTTGCTGTGAGCAAACGCGTTTAAAGTCGCCTCTAGATTTTCTCGGTCCCAGCTAGCATTTTGCAACTGCGGCGTCAATTCCCTCAGTATACCACGGGATACATCATCCAGCGATTTCGCCGCTTTCTCATCTGGTGTTATCGGGCGTTCAGTCAAAGCAAAGTGAGCTTTTTCAAAGAGTTCTGGAAAGGTCTTCGCGCGTTCTTTGACGCAGTACATGGCCGTTTCAAACATGTGTGATTGTGACGCGGTCAGTGCGGGCTGGCCGGAGACGACCCGGAAAGCCTCCGCTTCTTGCCGCAGCGCGGCATCATCCGCGCAGGCGATGTGCTGCCCACACAGGTTTTCGAGCTTTTTGGTGTCAAATCGTGCGGGGCTTTTACCGATTCCGCTGAGATCAAACCATTCCTTGGCCTGCGCATCTGTGAAAAACTCATCGTCTCCGTGACTCCACCCCAATCGCGCCAAATAATTGCGCATGCCGGCAGCAGGGTAGCCCATGACCTGATATTCCTGCGCACCAAGTGCGCCGTGCCGCTTGGAAAGTTTCTTGCCATCCGGACCGTGGATCAGCGGGATATGCGCCCAGACCGGCACATCCCAGCCAAGGGCATTGTAAATCATCATCTGCCGCGCTGCATTATTGAGGTGGTCGTCGCCGCGGATCACATGCGTCACACCCATATCATGATCATCGACAACGACCGCCAGCATGTAGACAGGCGTGCCATCGGACCGCAACAGCACCATGTCGTCCAATTGGTCATTGCGGATGTTAACATCCCCCTGCACCTGATCATGGATGATGGTCTCGCCATTCTGTGGTGCTTTGATCCGGACGACATAGGGTGCATCCGGATGCTCGTCCGGCGCGACGTCCCGCCAGGGCGAGCGATATAGCGTACTACGGCCTTCGGCGCGCGCCGCTTCCCGAAAGGCGCTGATTTCCTCTTGCGTGGCAAAGCATTTATACGCTTTGCCCGCAGCCAGCAGGTCCATGGCCACGGCGGCATGGCGTTCCGCGTTGTCAAATTGGCTCACAATTTCACCATCATGGTCCAGACCAAGCCATGCCATCCCGTCCAGAATGGCCTGCGTGGCCTCGGGCGTTGAGCGGGCGCGGTCGGTATCCTCAATACGCAGCAGAAACTTCCCACCCCTGCCGCGTGCATAGAGCCAATTGAACAGGGCCGTGCGCGCCCCGCCAATGTGTAAAAAACCAGTCGGGGAGGGCGCGAAACGAGTAACAACGGGCGCAGTCATGCTTGCGTTTACCTTTCAGTAACCATGGGGAGCGTATTTCTAGCCTCGTGTCTATCTAGTGCAGTGAACGGGGGCAAGACGGTGCTGCTTGCACGCATCAGATCACAATTGCTGCATCAGCGCGGGTATCTCTTTGAATGGGCACCGGTTTGTCTGGCCGTGGGCATCGGCCTTTATTTTTCCCTGCGATTTGAACCAGCGCTGGCGCATCTTGCAGCGCTTGCGGGCGGGGCGGTTCTGGTGCTCGTGCTGTCGCGCTTCTTGGGTGAGGCGTTCAGCCCGCTGGCCATTGCGTTGACGCTTGTGGCCACGGGCTTTCTACTCGCCGCGCACCGCGCGCATGATATGTCCGGCCCGGTGATGGGCTGGCGTTACTATGGCCCGATCGAGGGGCGCGTGGTCAACCTTGATCGCAGCGGCTCTGACGCGCTGCGCATTACCCTTGATGAGGTCGCGCTCGAAAACCTGCGCCCCGAACGCACCCCGCTGCGCGTGCGCATCTCGCTGCACGGCGATCAAAGCCATAGCGTGACGCCTGCGCCGGGCATGCGCATCATGACAACGGGGCATTTGTCGCCCCCCGGCGGGCCGGTCGAACCGGGTGGTTTTGACTTTCAACGGCACGCCTGGTTTGCGCAACTCGGCGCGGTTGGCTACACACGCGTGCCCATTCTGGCGATCGCCCCGGCGAGCGAAGGCAACGCGGGGCTTGCGGTTTTTCGCGTGCGCATGGCGGCGGCCGAACACATCCTGAACGTGCTGCCGGGCGATACCGGCGGCTTTGCGGTGGCGGTCACGACGGGCGCGCGATCTGCCATCAGCCAGCAGGCGCTCGATGATCTCAGGGCATCGAATCTTGCGCACTTGCTGGCAATTTCGGGGTTGCACATGGGGCTGCTGACAGCCTTCGTCTTTGGTCTCATCCGAAGCATTCTGGCACTGATCCCGCCGATTGCGCTGCGCTGGCCGACGCGTAAACTCGCGGCGGGTGGCGCGTTGATTGTCGCCAGCGGATACCTCGCCCTGTCAGGTGGCAATGTCGCGACCGAGCGTGCCTTTGTCATGGTCGCCGTGGCGCTCTGTGCCATCATGGTCAACCGGCGCGCAATCAGCCTGCGTTCCGTCGCGATTGCGGCAATCATCGTGCTGGTTCTGCGCCCCGAAGCCTTGCTGGGGCCGGGTTTCCAGATGTCATTCGCCGCGACCACGGCGCTGGTGGCCGTTTTTGGTTTCATGCGGGATTACAAGATCATGATCGGGCCGAAATGGGTGCAGCCGGTCGTGGCGGTTCTGCTGGCATCGGGCATTTCAGGACTGGCCACAGCGCCCGTTGGCGCGGCGCATTTCAACACGATTTCACACTATGGGTTGATCGCGAACCTGCTGTCCGTCCCGGTGATGGGCAGCGTCGTGGTCCCGGCGGCGGTTCTGGCACTGTGCCTTGCACCGCTTGGATTGGATTGGCTGGGCCTGTGGATCATGGGCGTTGGGCTACGCTGGATCTTGGAAGTCGGCGCTTTCGTGGCGGCGCTTGATGGCGCGCGCTCATATGTTGCTGGTCCCGGAGCCGTCGTGCTGCCGATGATCGCGCTGGGGTTCTTGTGGCTGGTTCTGTGGCAGGGACGCGCCCGGCTGATCGGTGTCGTCCCGGTGATCCTCGCCTTTTTGCTCTGGCAGGGGACCGTGCGTCCGATGGGCCTGATCGCGGAAAACGGCACCCTTGTCGGTGTCATGACCGAAAACGGCCGCGCGCTCAGCAAACCAAAGGGGGCAGGGTTCATTGCGCGCAACTGGCTGGAAAACGATGGCGATGCGACTGGGCAGGTGGATGCCGCCGGGCGTTGGAATTCCGGCGCGGCGGGCCTGTTGCCGGACGGGGGTAAGTTAATGCACCTTTCAGGCAAACGGGCCGCAGCCGCATTTGAGGGATGTGGCAAACAGGATATCCTCGTCAGCTCAGTTGAATTAGGCCCATCCTCGTTCGATTGTGATGTGTTTGACCCCATACGCCTGCGCAGTGTCGGAGCCGTCGCCATCCACCATGACAAGGCCGGTTTGCGCCTTGTCTCGGTTCGGGATGTCACGGGCACGCGCCTCTGGACCAGATGGCGCGCACCCAAGGAGCGTAATCAGTAGGTGCGGATCAGACCGACCAGTTTACCCTGCACTTTTACTTTGTCTTCGGTAAATACGCGCGTCTCATAGGCCGGGTTGGCGGCTTCGAGCGCAATAGAACTGCCCCGGCGCATATAACGTTTCAGCGTCGCCTCGTGGTCCTCGATCAGGGCCACAACAATGTCGCCGTTATCGGCTGCGGAGGTTTCGCGAATAACCACCACATCGCCGTCATTGATCCCGGCGTCGATCATCGAATCGCCTTTGACCTCAAGCGCATAGTGATCGCCCTTGCCCGAAAGCATCTGGCCCGGAACGGCCACGCTGGCGGAATTCTGGTTGATCGCCTCAATCGGTAAACCGGCTGCAATGCGACCCACCAGCGGCAGGGACACCGCGTCTGCGCTGCTTACGGCCTGCGCACCTGCGGGCAGTGGCGCATCGGGTTTGTCGCCTTCGATCACCCGTGGGGTAAATCTGCCTTGCGCCGCTCCGCCCAAGGCTTCGGGCAGTTTCACGATCTCAATCGCGCGGGCACGGTGGGCGAGGCGGCGGATAAAGCCGCGTTCTTCAAGGGCGGTGATCAACCGGTGAATGCCGGATTTGGACCGCAGGTCCAGCGCCTCTTTCATTTCGTCAAAACTTGGGGGAACGCCGTCCCGCTGCACGCGTTTGTGAATGAATTCCAGCAAATCCAACTGCTTCTTGGTGAGCATCTTCTTTGGTCCTCCGAGGCCTGATTTGCTTTTGTTCTATTCATGTTCCTGTTTTGTGTCAACAAAACCTTTACAGATCGATGTACTCCACAAGAGCACCTATTGGCTGCGCTGGCGCATGCGGGGGCCTGACCAACAAGGCATCCGCGCTCGACAGAATGCTCAATAAGGAGCTGTCCTGCCGGTCAAATGCGATCAACCCTTCGGCAGTTATGCAGGCGCGCATATAATGCTCGCGTGGCCCGTTGGGCGAAAGCGCTTGTGCAAGCTGCATGCGGCGTCGCGGGGCCGCTGCACGACCCAGCCCTAGCATGGCGCGCAGAAGGGGTACGACAAAGATCGTGCCGCACACCATCGCTGACACCGGGTTTCCGGGCAAACCAACCATCGCCGCCGCGCCAAGCCGTCCGGCCATCAGCGGTTTACCGGGGCGCATGGCCACTTTGTAAAAGGCGCGTTCCATGCCCATTTTCTCCGCCACCGGCGCGACCAGATCGTGATCGCCGACAGACGCGCCGCCAATGGTGATGATCAGATCAGCGGATGCAGCAAGCTCAAGGACTGCCGTCAGGCTTTCCTCAGTGTCTCGCGCAATTGGCAGCAGGCGGCACGTCGCACCATGTTTTTCCAGCAAAGCGGCCAGCCCATAGCTGTTTGAGGCGATGATCTGATCCGGGCCGGGGTCCTCGCCGGGGGCGACCAATTCATCGCCCGTCGCAACGATCGCCACCGTGGGCGCGCGCGCCACCGGCACCTCGGCGATGTTCATCGACGCGAGCAATGCAATGTCGGAGGGGGACAGCACACGCGGCGCCTTAAGCGCGTCGCCGGTTTTGAAATCACCGCCCGCAGGTCGGATGTTGGATTTCGCCTCCACCTTGTGGCCCAGCGTGATCAGATCGCCGCGCCGGGTCACATCCTCTTGCAGGACGACCTGATCTGCCCCTTCGGGAACGGGCGCACCAGTAAAAATGCGCGTACATTGGCCGGGTCCGATGCGACCATCAAACGCATGTCCCGCCGCCGCTTCACCGATGACCTTGAACATGGCGTCCGGTTCAACTTCAGTCGCGCGCAGGGCATAGCCATCCATGGCGGAGGCGGCAAACGGAGGCTGCGTGCGCGCCGCGACGGCGTCCTTGGCCAGCACCCTGCCAGCGGCGTTGCGCAGCGGTACGATCTCGCTGTCGACCTCTTCCACCAGCGCGAACAACTGCTCCAGCGCTTCAGCGACAGAGATCATGGTGCCTCGTATCGGCCGGATTTGCCGCCATCTTTCAAAACGACATGCAGACCACCGATCTCCATGCCCTTATCAACCGCCTTGCACATGTCATAGACGGTGAGGGCGGCGATATTGGCGGCGGTTAGCGCCTCCATCTCGACGCCGGTCTGTCCCGTTGTTTTGACGGTAGCCTCAATCTGCACGCCCGGCAATTGCGCATCAGGCGTAAGCTCCACGGCAACCTTGGTGATCGGCAGCGGATGGCACAGGGGGATCAGGTCAGATGTCCGTTTGGCCGCCATGATCCCTGCCAAACGCGCGACCCCAAGCACATCGCCTTTCTTTGCGCGTCCTTCTGTAATAATATCATGGGTTTCCGGCTTCATCTTAATGTAGCAAGATGCCACTGCAATGCGATCTGTGACTGCCTTATCCCCGACATCCACCATTTGGGCATCGCCCTTCCCATCAAAATGGGTCAGCTTGCCGGTCACGCTACATTCCCCCCGCCATTGCGGGTCTTTCGAGCAGCTTTTTCGTTGCCAGCGCAACATCATCCTGCCGCATCAGGCTTTCCCCAATCAGGAAGATACGCGCGCCATAACGTGCGATATCGGCCAGCTCTTCGGGCGTGTTCAGCCCAGACTCAGACACGATCAACCGGTCGGCCGGAACTGATTTCGACAACTGCCGCGTTGTGTCCAGAGAGGTTTCAAAGGTCTTGAGATCGCGGTTGTTGATGCCCATCAACCGGCTTTTCAGAAAGCTCGCGCGTTCGAGCTCTTCGGCGTCGTGCACCTCAAGCAGGCAATCCATGCCCCATTCCGATGCGGCATCCTCAAGTTCCTGCGCCTGCGCATCGCTGACGGAAGCAAGGATGATCAAAATGCAATCTGCACCCAGACTGCGCGCTTCGGCCACCTGATAAGGGTCATACATGAAATCCTTGCGCAGCACCGGCAAATCGCAAGCCGCACGCGCCGCCACAAGATATTCCTTGGCCCCTTGAAAACTGGGCGTATCCGTCAGAACGGACAAACAGGTTGCCCCGCCTTCTGCATATGCAGCCGCGAGCACGGCGGGATCAAAATCAGCCCGGATCAGTCCCTTGGAGGGGCTGGCCTTTTTGATCTCGGCGATCAATCCATAGCCTTCGGTCGAGGCCCGAAAAAGAGCCTCGGCAAAGGGTCTGACAGGGCTGGCCGCGCGGGCCATGGCCTCCACGGCTTCAAGCGGTGTTTCGGCCTTGTCACTGGCGATCTCTTCGAGTTTGTAGGCTTTGATCTTATCAAGGATGGACTGGGTCATGGTGCCTCCGGCGGATTGCTCCAGTTTATGGCCTGATGGCCCTGCGCCTGCAACCAGTCATTCACGCGACTGAAGGGGCGTGAGCCGAAAAAGCCACGCCGCGCAGACAGGGGCGAAGGATGCGCGGTCTCTAGCTTCAGATGACGGATCGGATCAACATCGCGCGCCGCTTTTTGCGCATGCGCTCCCCACAGCAGAAAAGCGCGCGGCTGATCATCAAGATGTGCGAGCACCTGTTGCGTCAGGACATGCCATCCGATCTTTGCATGTGACCCGGCATCATGGGCGCGGACGCTCAGCGCCGTGTTCAAAAGCAAAACGCCCTGATCGGCCCAAAACCTCAGATCGGCATGCGGGGGCGCGGCACCGAGGTCCGCTTCCATCTCTTTGAAGATGTTGGACAGCGATCTGGGCAAGGGGCGTGTTTGGGCGCTGGCGGAAAAGGCAAACCCATGGGCGTGACCGGGTGTCGGATAGGGGTCCTGACCAAGGATCACGACGCGCGTTTGCTGCGGCTGGGTGCGCGCAAAAGCGGCAAAGATGTCATCTGCAGGCGGTAATACCGGCGCGGTCTCATTCTTGAGAACGTCGCATATGTCCGGCCATGTATCTGCAAAAAAGGGCAGCGCGCGCCATGCCCCCAGTCTCTTCAAGGAACGCTCGCTCACGCGGCTTGCGTGATCTTTGCGACGGCCTTGATCTTTTGCGCCGCGGCACCGCTGTCGATAGATGTCGCGGCCATTTCAACACCGTCTTTCAGGTTGTTTGCCACGTCAGCCACTACCAGTGCCGCAGCTGCATTCAGCAAGACCGCATCGCGATACGCGGATGCTTTTCCTGCAAGCAGTGCTTTGAAATCCGCTGCATTTTCTGCGGGCGTTCCGCCAACAATAGCTTCGAACGGATGGACGGGCAGGCCAGCATCCTCCGGGTGAACTTCCATCTCTGTCACGGTGCCATCCAGACCGAGTGCCGCAACCCAGCTCACGCCTGTAATGGTCAACTCATCGGTCCCATCGGATCCATGCACCAGCCACGCCTTGTCCGATCCCAACTCTCCGAGCGTCTGCGCCATGGGGCGGATCAGATCGCGTGAAAAGGCACCCGTCAGCTGGCGTTTGACACCTGCGGGGTTTGTCAGCGGACCAAGGATGTTAAAGATGGTGCGGGTGCCAAGTTCGGCGCGCGTCGGCATCACATGTGCGATGGCCGGGTGATGCATGGGGGCCATCATGAAACCGATGCCAGCCTCGGCCAGCGCTTTTTCAACGACATCCGGGCCGACCATGACGTTCAGGCCCATCTGGGTCAATGCATCCGCCGCACCGGATTTGGAACTGAGGTTGCGATTGCCATGTTTGGCCACCACGACGCCCGCGCCTGCCACGACAAAGGCCGTTGCAGTAGAAATATTGAGGGTTCCCTTGCCATCACCGCCCGTGCCGACGATGTCCATAGCTCCATCAGGGGCTTTGACCGCGTGGCATTTTGCGCGCATCACGGAGGCCGCAGCTGCGTATTCGGCAACGGTTTCGCCACGCGTGCGCAGCGCCATCAGAAACCCGCCAATCTGGCTGGGTGTTGCTTCGCCCTCGAACAGGATCTTGAAGGCTTCTTCCGCTTCGCTGCGGCTCAGGGCCCGGTCCGCCGCAGCCCCGATCAACGGTTTCAATGCATCGCTCATGCTGGAACCTTCATGTCACTCAAAAAGTTCTGCAACAGCGCATGCCCGTGTTCGGACCGTATGGATTCGGGGTGAAACTGCACGCCGTGAATGGGCAGTTCGCGATGTTGCAGCCCCATGATCGTGCCATCGCTGAGCGCTGCCGTTACCATCAGGCTGTCGGGCAGGCTGTCTTTCTCAACGACCAGCGAATGATACCGGGTCGCAGCAAAAGGGGTCGGCAGCCCCTGAAATAGACCCTTGCCGGTGTGCTTGATTTCACCCAGTTTGCCATGCACGATTTCGTCGGCGCGCACGACCTTGCCGCCAAAGGCCTGCCCGATGGTCTGATGCCCCAGACAAACACCCATGAGCGGCGTTTTTGTTTCGGCGGCTGCAAGCGTCAAGGCGAGACAGATTCCCGCCTGATCCGGGTCGCAAGGACCGGGCGATAAGAGGATTCCCGCCGGATTCATCGCCATTGCGTCCTGAACAGTCAGCGCATCGTTGCGCCTGATCTCGACATCGGCGCCTAAACTGCCCAAATAGTGCAACAAATTGTAGGTAAAACTGTCGTAGTTGTCGATCAGCAGCAACATGGTCAAAACTTTGCAATCAGGGCTGGAGACCTCGGCCTCGCGCGCGGTATATGTCGGGCATACTTGTTCAGGGTTGGCTGGCTGCGTCAAGAGGCAGCGACAGGGCCGATGACTGAGATGACCGCTTTGGCCGGCCAATGAGCTGGATCAGAGCGCGTTTAGCAAAGAGGGTGGGCACAGATTGGCCAGAGGGTTTATCAAGGGCGTGGTGTCGGGGGCTGGTGTGAGCCTTGGTGCGGTGGCGGTGCTTTCCATCATGAGCGACTTGCCGGGAACGGTGTCGCAGCAGGATGCAGGTGTGGCAGGCGGCCCAAGTGTAACGCCCGAGGTGATCGCGCCGCAATCAGGCACCACCACGACAGCTGCGACCGGATTGATACCGCCCGATCTTGAAGGGCCGACGCCGGATACATTGACGGGGCTGCTGCCAGATATGATGGCCCCTGCGGCTGTGCCACAAACCGGGTCTATTGCGGATATGCAAGCGGCACAGGCCCCGGATGCCTTGTCCGAAACGGGCATTCAACCGCCCCGGACCGCGACACCCCGAACGGCATTGGGGCAGGGCGGTTCCTTGCAGGCCCCCTTGGCAGAAACGGGTGTTTCGGTGAGCACCGACCCCGCGCCACAATCGAGCGTGGCACAAGGGGAACCCGCGCGCGCGCCGCAAGATACGGCAGCGGCGGATGTTCGCGATCAGGCGCCCGACGTCACGACAGATATTATTGCGTTGGAGGCACCTGTGCTGGTCGGGCCGCAGGGGACGATTTCCAGTGATCCTGCCCAGCCGCCGATCCCGGATATCCCGCACACATCCGGGGCCTTTGGACCGGATGCCGGGCTTGAACGTGACGCGAAAGAATCGGACGCGGCCGCGGCCGTCCCCCAGCCAACCCCTGCCAATACGTCCCAAAAGAGTGCGCAACAGCCGCCAGAGGTCGCGCCCGCGCCGACCCAGCCCGCCCAGACAGCCGTGGTTTCAAACGCGCCTGATCTGGTCAGCCCGCAGGCGGATCACAGTGTCGATACAACGGGTGCCGAGGGTTTGCAAAAACCGGAACCGCAACGCCGCGCGACGCTGCCGGGCGATAGTGCGGACGCTCAGGTGGACGCAGATCAGTCAGTTGAGGCACCCGCGCGCGTCGCTCTCCCTGAAAACACTGTGGCAGTGCCGCTATCAATTAAACCTGTCCCAATGCCCTCCAATGTGCAGCCGTTGGAGGGTGTGGCACTGGCGGACAGTGCTGCGATGGTGTCCGAGACACCCGCGCCACCAGCCAAAGCGCGCTCCGGACAAGATGTTCGTGTGAACCAGTTGCCCTCTCTCGGGGCGGCACCACAGGAGGTGGAGACAAAGACCCCTGACGGGACTGCGCCGGAACCGGAAACAATAGCACCCGAAGCAGCGCTGACACCCTTTGAGATGTTCGCCACGGATTTTGAGAACCCGGATGCGAAACCGCTGATGGCGGTCGTCCTGATGGACACAGGGTCTGATCTGACGTCTGGCGCGGCGGGACTTGCCGCTTTGAAGCAGCTGCCCTTTCCTGTCAGTTTTGCAGTGGATGCGCTGCGCCCGGATGCGGCAGCACGTATGAAGGCCTTTCGCGAGGCTGGTTTCGAAGTGCTTGCAGCTGTGAACCTGCCGTCCGGGGCAACCGCTGCGGATGCCGAGGTAAACCTCTCGGTGGCATTACAAACCCTGCCGGAGGTGCTGGGTGTTCTGGAAGGGGTAGACACCGGCGTGCAGACGACTGTGGATGCCGGGCGGCAGGTGGCTCGGATCCTCGCCCAGACGGGACATGGATTTGTTACACAGAACCGGGGCCTCAACACGGTACAGAAACTTGCGGCCCGCGAAGGTGTGCCTTCGGGCGTCGTTTTTCGTGACTTTGATGCGGAAGATCAGAGTGCCTTGTTGATACGGCGTTTTCTGGATCAGGCCGCTTTTCGGGCGGCACAGGAGGGTGAGGTTATCATGCTGGGCCGTATGAGAGAAGAAACGCTGGCCGCTCTGATGAAGTGGACACTGCAAGACCGGGCGTCGACCGTAGCCATGGCCCCTGTGTCGGCTGTGTTGGCGATCAGGTAAACAGAGCCATGGGTTTCAGCCAGCACGCTTTTGCTGCGCGGTATATTCATTGTACCATTCAATCAACGCCTGCTGCGGCATTGGCCTGCCAATACCGAACCCCTGAACCACATCACAGCCCAGTCGCTTGACGGTTTCGAAATGTGCAGGTGTTTCGACCCCTTCGGCGACCACTCTCATGTTCAAATTGCTCGACAGGGTGACCAGCGCTGAAATAATACTATCCGCTCTTGGCTCAGGCACAGGCAAAACCAGAGACTGGTCGAGCTTGATGCCATTGAGCCGCAGCCGCGACAGGTTCGACATCGAAGCATAGCCGGTGCCAAAATCATCCAGCACAACTGAAAAACCAGCCTCAGACAGGTTCTCAATGGTGAGCAGCGCCACATCGTCATCGTTTTCAATCAATGTGCTCTCGAGCACTTCGACAGTCAAAACGCTGGGCGGTAAATGCCGCGCATGCACAGCCTGCAAAAGCCGGTCTGTCAAATGAGGGTCGCGCAGTGTGGGCGGCGAGGCATTCACAGAGATTGCCGGTACGTACATGCCCAATTCCATGAACACCTCAAGCGCATCGAGACCTTTTTCAACCATGATCTGATCAATCTGGTGGATCATACCCGCTTCTTCGGCAGCGGCGATAAAGGTCGCGGGGGGCACGATCCCGCGTTCAGGGTGGCGCCACCGCGCAAGAACCTCGCAGCCATAGATTTCGCCGGTTTCCGTGTAGACCTGAGGCTGAAAATAGGGCTCGAACTGATCCTCTTCCAAGGCGGCGTTTATCTCGTTGAACAGAATTCTTCGCGTCTCGATTTCTTCTGCCAATGCATTCGAATAGGCGCAGACCTGGCTGCGCCCGCCACGTTTGGCTTCATAAAGGGCGAGGTCAGCCTCGATCAGCAACTGATCCGGCGTGGCATCTGATGATGCAGCAATCGTGAACCCGATACTGGCCCCGATTTTTGTCTGGATCCTATCCAATTCGATTGGTTTGCCAACAGCTGTGACGATCCGTTGCGCCAAGTCCTGGATCATCTTCAGGTCCCGGGGGTTATCGATGAGGATCACAAATTCGTCGCCACCGATACGGCCGACGAAATCACCCGGTCGTGTCAATTCCTGTAGAATTTTTGCCACACGCACCAGAACGCGGTCACCCGCATCATGCCCGAGGCTGTCATTGACCTGCTTGAAAAGATCCAGATCGAGTTTCAGAATACACCGGGTAAAGTCACCGCCTTGCGCCGAATTGCCGGAACCACTCATGTGCTCATAGACCGCGCGCCGGTTGAAAAGCCCGGTGAGAGCGTCGTGATTGGCCGCGCGCATCAATGCCTGGCGGGCGGCTACAAGCTCATCGTTTTTTGCCCGAAGTGTTTTCATCGATGTTTTGAGCCGCTTTTTACTGCGTTCAAGGCGGTGGATCGTCCGGTTGACGGATAGCTGCGCGGGCAAGAAAATCAGAATTGCCTCAATCAACAACACGGTCAACGCCGAGATCAACGTCGCTTTTTGAATGATTTGCAACCGTTTGATCCGCGCTTCGGAGCTTTGCCGGAACAAATCAGAAGCAGTCGCCAGAGAGGTCAGCAATTCATGCGTGCCCCAACGGGTGAGGACCTCGTGCAATTCTTCGGCCTGTTCACCCTGCGCACTTGACGCAATTCCCACCATCTGCACGAATCGGCGCGAGAAGGCGTCCAGCGAGATTGGTTTCTTCTCAAAATAGAGTGCTTGCAACTCCGAGGATAAATCCTCGCGTGATACCAATGCGTTATGTGACGCCTCAAACACATCCAATGCGTCTTCGAGACTGCTTTCGATGTGAGCGTCGTGGCCGTGGCTTGCCTCCGTCATCAGGAACATGATGCGTTGGCTCAGCATCCTTTGTCGGCTGCTGACAGACAGGACTTCTGCATCATCCTCGGCGGCAGTGATGGTTGCGAGAGACGCCCAATGTGATACGGAAATGGTCGCAAAGATGAAGATAAAGCCGAGGATATACCGCTTCCAAAGTGCCTGAGGGCGGCTGATGCAAAACCGATGCATCGCGCGGAGCATGCGTTTTCTGAGTGATCCCATAAGTGCGCAATCCAGTTGGCGTCGCGGGCCGAGAATGTTCGAGCCGCTTGAACCACGCAGATCACAATCCACGCAGCGCTCATCCAAGATGCAGGAAATGGTTTAAGAGAGTGTGTGAAAGCCATCATCTTCCGACATTCACGCCATGTTTGTCGTGACAATTTAGCAGATATCCGCTGAAAATTTGTCGAAAACCACCGCTCGAATCCGGGCGTCAGATAATTTCGTCTTCATCGAAAAGCGGGTCGGTTTCCAGTTGCAGCGCAAGGCCTTCAACAGTGTCCTCGGCGGCTTCCGGGCTGAGTTGTGCAAGGTGAAAAACCGCATCACCTTCGTTGACGACGGGCAAAATCGCCCTGCCAATCAGTATACCGGATGAGGGCGAGATGATATCGGTCTCAACCTCGCCAAAGGGGTCAGACACGCATGCAAGGGTTTCGCCTTTTTCGACAGTTTCCCCTTCGGCTCGGAAGGTTCTGAGCAACCCACCCGCAGGTGCGCGCACCCATGACGAGGATTTGCACATGTAGGGCGCAACCCTGGCCTTGGCGATCCCTTTCGCAGGCAGCATGCCAAGGCTGCGCATGACGCGCAGAATACCGGCAACACCGGCGCGCACGGCAAGTTCGTCAAACCGCAGACCCTCACCCGCCTCATACAATAAAACAGAAGTGCCGCGTTCGGCGGCTTCGGCGCGCAGCGACCCTGCCCGCAGGGAGGATTGCAGCACAACCGGTGTTCCGAATGCGATGGCCATGGCGCGCGTCGCTGGATCACCGGGTGAGATGCGGATCTGTGGCAGATTGGTGCGGTGAATGGCCGCCGAATGCAGGTCAATGCCGGTATCACAGCGCAAGACCACATCGTGCAGAAAGATATGCGCAAGCCGCGCACCCAAGGACCCCGATCGATGCCCCGGAAAGCACCGGTTCAGATCCCGTCGATCCGGCAGATACCGCGAGCGGTTCAGAAAGCCAAAGGCGTTGACAATCGGCACCACCAAAAGCGTCCCGCGCAGGGCCGACAGTTGCGGCGCACGCAGCAGACGCCGCACGATCTCCACACCGATGACCTCATCCCCATGCACGGCGGCCGAGACAAACATCGTTGGGCCGGCACGTTTACCGTGATGGACCTGAACCGACAGGGTAACGGGCGTGTGATCGGGCAGGATCGAGACCGGCAAATGAACGGTTTGCGAGGTCCCGGCAAGGATCGTTTTCCCCGCAATGTCAAAAGGCGCGCGGGGCATTCCCTATCTGTTACCTTCGCCGCTAAAGCGCGCAGCATCCGCCGCCGCCCGTCGGATCGCGTTCGATTTATGAACCGTTTCCTGATATTCCGCCTCGGGGTCGCTGTCATAGACAACGCCGCCTCCGGCCTGAATATAGAGCTTTTGATCCTGCACGACGGCGGTCCGCAGGGCGATGCACATATCCATATCGCCCCCGGCGCTGAAATAGCCGACACCGCCGCCATAGACGCCGCGTTTTTCAGGCTCCAGCTCGTCAATGATTTCCATCGCACGCACTTTGGGCGCACCCGACACGGTGCCCGCGGGCATGCCTGCGAAGAACGCATCCAGCGCATCCGCATCTTCCCGCAACTCACCCACGACATTGGACACGATGTGCATCACGTGGCTGTAGCGCTCGACGATGAACTCTTCGGTGGGGCGGACAGTGCCGATCTTGGCCACGCGGCCCACGTCGTTGCGGCCCAGATCAAGCAGCATCAGATGTTCTGCCAGTTCTTTCTTGTCGGCCAGCAGATCCGCTTCGAGCGCGTTGTCCTCTTCCGGCGTTTTTCCACGGGGACGGGTGCCTGCGATGGGGCGGATCGTGACCTCATTGCCAAAGACGCGCACAAGGATTTCGGGGCTGGCCCCGATCACCTGAAAACCGCCAAAATTGAAATAGAACATGAAAGGCGAAGGGTTCGTGCGCCGCAGACTGCGGTAAAGCGCGAAAGGGTCTTGCGCGAAATCCTGCGTCCAGCGCTGTGCCGGCACCACCTGAAAAATATCACCCGCACAGATATAATCGCGCGCTTTTTCCACGGCGGCCTTGTAGCCTTCATGGGTAAAATTGCTGACCGGCGCGCCGGGTGCATCCGCATCACCCAGATCGCGGGTGGCCATTGGCATCGCGCGTTCCAGATCGCGTACGGCGTCCATCACGCGTTCGGCGGCCTGCGCATAAGCCGCGCGGGCGGTTTGTCCGTCAGACACCCAAGCGGGCGATACCACCGTGACCTCGCCCTTGACGCCGTCCAGCACCGCAATCACGGAAGGGCGCAGCATGATCGCGTCAGGCAGGCCCAGCGGGTCGGGGTTGATGTCGGGCAGATGTTCGACCAGCCGCACCATATCATAGCCGAGATAGCCGAACAGACCCGCAGCAGCCTGCGGCAAATCAAGCGGCAGGTCGATCTTACTCTCCGCGATCAGATCACGCAGCCTGTCCAGCGGGTTGCCCTCCAGCGGCTCAAACGCATCGGCGTCATAGCGCGCGGCGCGGTTTATCTCGCTGGTCTTGCCCTGACAGCGCCAGATCAGATCGGGTTTCATCCCGATGATCGAATAGCGCCCGCGCACCTCGCCTCCGGTCACGGATTCCAGCACAAAGGCATCTTTCTGCGCCCCCGTCAGCTTGAGCATCAGAGACACCGGCGTGTCGAGGTCGGCCGCCAGTCTGGTGTACACGATCTGGTTCAGGCCTGTGCTATAGGCCTGCTCAAATGCATCAAAATCAGGTGTGAGTGCCATGGCGGATCAGGGGAAATTCACATGCACCGCTTGCAGCGCCTGTTGGTTGATCTGCGGGTCTGCGCGCAAGACGACATCATTCGCGAAAACCTCAAAGACATCGCGCGCCAATTGCTGGCTGGCCTGTTGCTCAAGCTGCGCGCGCAGGGCTGCCGCATCGCCATCCGCTGCGGGCGGGGCGATGGCATCCAGCCGCACAAGGATCACGGCGGCGTCACTTTCGATGACCTGCGCCTTGCCCACTTCCATGTCGAAAACCTCTTCTAAAAAGCCCGGTGGGGTGCGTGGCACAAAGCCCGAACGGATCAGGTTTTCCTCAACGATGGCATCCAGACCAAGGTCGGCAAAGCTGCTGCCGTTTTCCAGCAGGCCCACCTGACCGGCAACCTGCTCGGCCAGACGTTTCGCGGTCTCGGCAGCCTCCCAATGGGCAATGATCTCTTCGCGTATCTCGTCAAAGGGGGCCGGGCGGGGCGGCAGGACCGTATCGAGGCGCAGCGCAAACAACCCGCCATCATCCAGTGACGCGATCTCGGGGAAATCACGCGGCCCGACAGAGGCGGCCGCCTGACGGAAAGTGGGGTAGGCGGCGATCTCCTCGGTGCTCCCGGCGGTCCAGTCGATTTGTGCCACGACCATATCCGTCTCGGACGCCAGATCCTCTAGGGTGGCACCCCCGGCGAGCAGATCATCAAAACTCTCCGCCTGTGCTGCGACCAGACGGCTGGCGCGGTCGGCGGCAAGTTGGGGGCGCAGCACGTCGATGGCTTCTTCAAACGGGGTTTCCTGTGCGGCCAGGACGGCGTTCACACGAAACAGCGCCGGGCCAAGCGTGCTGGGGAAGGGGCCGACAACCGCACCCACATCCGCCGCAAAAACACCCGCGCCCGCCGCGCCCAGTTCCGCTTCGCTCACATCGCCCAGATCGATATCCTCAAGCGCCAGCCCGCGCCCGCGCACCAGATCATCAAAGGAATCGCCCGCCGTCAGCGCATCCGCCGCCTGCTGCGCGCTTTGTGTGTCCAGAAACGCGAGGCGTTCCACAAGGCGGCGTTCGGGCTGGTTGAACTCGGCGGACTGTTCGGCATAGGCCTCGCGCAGCGCTTCCTCATCGACCTCTACCGAGTCAAGCAACATATCCGGCGTGAGCCAGGCATAGGTAATCTGCTTGGTTTCGGGCAGCGTAAAGACATCGATGTTGTCATCATAATGCGCGCGTAAAATCGCATCATCCGGCGCGCCCAGCGGCGTGGCAAGGTCGCTCGCATCCAGCAGCGACCACGTGAAACTGCGCTGCTCGCCAATGTAACTCACCAAGGTGTCCACATAGGTTTCAGGCATCGCGATCCCGCCCAGAACCGCGCCCTGAACGATGGTGCGCGCCACTTCTTCGCGCAGTTGCGTTTCGAATTCCGCTTCGCTCAGGCCGGTCTGTTCCAGCGCAAAACGGTATCCCTCGCGGTCAAATTCGCCGTTGATCCCCTGAAACGCGCTGATCTGCAGGATACGCGTGCGTAGTTCCTCGTCCCCAATGGACAGGCCCAGTTCGGACGTTTCGTGATCCAGTGAGCGCGTCGCCACAAGGCGCTGCAGCACGGCGCGGTCCAGACCCATTTGCTGCGCCTGCTGAAAGGGCAGCACTTCGCGGGTTTGCTGTTCCACCGCGCGGATTTCCTGCTGCAGCTGGCGGAAATAATCATCGACCGGGATAGGTTTGTCCCCGGCGGTTCCGATGGTGCGGATGTTGCCCGACAAATTCGTGGCCCCGAACCCGGCGAGGCCAAGGATCAACAGACCCATCAAAATCCAGATTGCCGTCTTGGAGAGGCTGAAACCTTTGATCATGATCGTCCCTTGTATCGCGCTATGTTAAATTGGTTTCAGCTTATCTATGCGGTGGCGCGCGCAGGAGCAAGAGCCAGCGCACCCTAGCCAGAGATCGCCGCGAGCCGCTTGAAAAGCACGCCAATCCCATCCGCGTCCAGATTGGCAAATGCGATGCGCAATTGTCGCGCGCCCGTGGGGTCATCATCGGGCGTGAACATCGTTCCGGGCAGGCATAAAATTCCACTGTCTGCGACCATGCGCTTGGCCAGATCGGCTGAGCTTTCCGCAAAGGGATGCTGGAAATAGGCAAAATAGGCCCCCAGTCCCAAAAGCTGCCAGCCTTGAAGTTGCGGCGCTCCCGCAGCGATTGCGCCGCGTCTGGTCAGAATTTCCGCGCGTTCCCCGGCAAGCCAGCCATCAAGATTTTCTATCCCCCAAAGCGCCCCGTGCTGGCCCAGCTGACCGGGGCAGATCGCCACCGTGTCGAGGAATTTCTCAACCTCCGCCAACCGCGCAGCAGAGGTGATGATCGCACCAACCCGGTGCCCCGTCAGACGGTAGGCCTTGGAAAAAGAATAAAGATGGATCAGCGTGTCGTGCCAGTCCGGGTCCTGAAACAGCACATGCGGCGGGCCGGGCTGGCTGTGAAAATCGCGGTATGTCTCATCCACGATCAGCGCGATTCCATGCGCGCGCGCCAGCGCCATGAAGGCGGAAATCAGCTCTGACGGATATTCCACACCGGCGGGGTTGTTCGGGGTGACCAGCGCAATGGCGCGGGTGCGGGGGGTGATGCTTTGGCGTGCTACTTCCGGGTCGGGCAAGAGGTCCGGCCCCGTCGGCAGGGGGACGGCAGCAACACCAGCCATGTCCAGCCACATCTTGTGATTGAAATACCATGGCGTGGGCAGAATTACCTCGTCGCCTTCGGAACACAACGTGGCGATGGCGGCGGCAAAGGCTTGATTGCAGCCCGAGGTGATCGCGACCTGATCGGGGCTCACAGTGCCACCATAAATCTGCGAGGTGCGCCGTGCCAGTGCGGTGCGCAGGTCCGGCAGGCCCAGCACCGGCCCGTATAGATGCACGTCATCGCGGGTCAGTGCTGCATCCGCCAGCGCACGGCGCAACCCGTCTGGGGGTGGGTCTACCGGGGCGGCCTGACTGACATTGATCAAGGGTCGTTCGGGCGGAAAGGTCACATCCGCCAGCCAGCGTCGCGCCTCCATCACCGGGGGCATGAAGGTCATTTCCGTGCGTGTAGGGCTCATCTGACTGTCATCCCGTCCAGCTTTCAGTTTTATCCGTCGGTTGAGACACGCACCCGCGCCTCAATCCGTGCCGCGATAAGGTTCCACATATTGCAGCGCCATATCCCAGGGAAAGAAAATCCAAGTGTCTTGGCTCACCCCGGTGATGAACGTGTTCACCTGCGGCTCGCCCTGCGGCTTGGCATAGACGGTGGCGAAATGCGCATTCGGGTATTGCGCGCGCACCAGTTCAAGGGTTTTGCCGCTGTCCACCAGATCATCGACGATCAGAATGCCCGTCCCGTCGCCCATCATTTCTGCATCCGGTGCCTTGAGAACCTTTGCATCGCGGCGCTGATCGGCCTTGCCGCCGCCCGAATGATAGGAGACCACAGAAATCGTATCGACAACGCGGATGTCCAACTCGCGCGCGACGATCATCGCAGGAGCCATGCCGCCGCGCGTGATCGCGACAACCGCCCGCCATGCGCCATCGTCAGGGCCTTGCCCATCCAGTCGCCACGCGAGCGCGCGACTGTCGCGGTGGATCTGATCCCAGCTGATATGGAACCCCTTTTCATGGGGCAGGCGGCTTTGGTCTTTGGAACTCATTTTCGTTACCTTTCGAAAAGCAGGCGCATCCCAAGCGCGCCCAGCACAGCAGCGGCGATACGATCCGCCCAAGACTTGATGCGCACATAGGCCGCACGGGCAGGGGCCGTCGACAACCCGAAAGCCATTGCTGCATAGACGCAAAGCTCAACCGCCAGATGGTTGGCGACGATCAGCACGCTGTCCGTCAGTGACAACCCCGCCGGAAAGATCACAACGATCACGGCTCCGGCAAAGAGGACGGATTTCGGATTGGTCAGGTTGACCAGCAGCCCTGCGCGAAAGGCGCGCCGGCTGGCGTGATCGGATGCCGCCTTGAGCGGCTGCGCCGCCCCGCGCCACATGCCCCATGCCAGATAGATCAGATAGAGCGCACCGATGGTCTTCATCGCGGCATAGGCCCAGGGCACAAGATCGAAAAGTGCGGCCAGCCCGGCAAGCGCCGCCGCCGTCCAGATCGCGGCCATCACGCCCAGACCCACACCGGTCATGACACCCGCGCGCCGTCCAAGCGCGATGCTGTTGCGCAACACCAGCAGAAAAGCCGGGCCCGGTGCCGCCATCGCCACCAAAAGTGTGATGTTGAAAGCGGCAAGCTGGGCCCAGGACAGATCGCTCATGGCGTTATTCCTTGCTCATGTCGGGGGCGTCCACCGCCTTCATGCCGACCACATGATAGCCCGCATCCACATGCAGGTTCTCTCCCGTGGTGCCGGAGCCGAGGTCAGACAACAGGAACAAGGCCGCCTTGCCCACGTCATCAATCGTCACATTGCGCCGCAGGGGTGAGTTATACTCGTTCCATTTCATGATATAGCGGAAATCGCCAATTCCGCTCGCGGCCAGCGTCTTGATGGGCCCGGCGGAAATCGCATTCACGCGAATGCCATCCTTGCCAAGGTCTTCGGCCAGATATTGCACCGATGCCTCAAGCGCCGCCTTGGCCACACCCATGACGTTATAATGCGGCATGACTTTTTCCGCGCCATAATAGGTCATCGTCAGGCAGGACCCGCCCGGGTTCATCATCTTTTCCGCGCGTTGCACGACCGAGGTGAAGGAATAGACCGAAATATCCATCGTCATCGCGAAATTGTCGCGCGTGGTGTCCACATAGCGTCCGCGCAATTCGCCCTTGTCGGAAAACCCGATGGCATGGACGATAAAATCCAGCGTGCCCCATTTTTCCTTGAGCGCGTCAAACAGCGCATCCATCGAGGCTTCGTCGCTTACATCGCAGGGCAGGACGATATCACTGCCCAGCTTTTCCGCCAGCGGCCCGACTCGTTTCTTCAGTGCCTCCCCCTGATAGGAAAAGGCAAGTTCCGCCCCGGCATCGGCACAGGTCTTGGCAATACCCCAGGCGATGGACTTGTCGTTGGCAAGACCCATAATAAGGCCGCGTTTTCCCGCCAGAAGCTCGTTTCCCATGAAAATTCCCTTGGTAACTGAATGGTTGCTCTCTCGCCTTTGGTCTTTAGGCGATTGCGCGATGGCCATCAAGGCTGCTCGCGGCAGTCAACTTGCGCAGTCCCTCTTGACCTTTGGCGTCTTTCGGCCACCTGTGCCAGTATCGGGACAAAGCTAAAGGTGCATCATGACGGAACGGACGGGAAAATTCGCGGGTGACAACCCCTTCAGGATTGCCGAAAGCTGGCTCGCCGAAGCGCAGGACGCCGAAACCAATGATCCCAACGCCATCGCACTCAGCACCGTGGACGCCGATGGGATGCCCAACGCGCGTATGGTTCTGCTGAAGGGTGTGGAGGCGGATGCCTTCGTCTTTTACACAAACTACGAAAGTGCGAAGGCGCGCGAACTGGACAACGCGGGCAAGGCCGCCTTTGTGATGCATTGGAAAAGCCTGCGCCGTCAGGTCCGGGTGCGGGGACACGTCAGTCGTGAAGATGGCGATGCGGCCGATGCCTATTACGCCTCGCGCTCACTGAAAAGCCGCCTCGGGGCGTGGGCGTCCAAGCAATCGCGCCCGCTCAGCAGCCGCGCCGCGCTCATGGCCGAGGTGGCCAAGATGACGGCAACGCATGGAACGAATCCCAAGCGCCCGCCGTTTTGGGGGGGATTCCGGATTACACCTATCGAGATCGAATTTTGGGCAGACGGCGACTTCAGGTTGCATGATCGATTTGTGTGGCGCCGAGAGACTCCGTTATCCGAGTGGAGCGTCACCAGACTTAACCCCTAGGCTGCGCAAAAGTGTAAAAAATAAGTTAAAATCTCCTGTTAATTCTTGCACAGGCCCTGTGCATCAGATATGTTTGCGCATATATTTCAACTGCTTATTGCAACTATTAGCCAAGAAAAGCGCCATTGAACTGCACTCTATTCATCGTGATACTGCTTCAATGCGCGTACGGTCTGATCAAAACGCTAAACATGAGATTTCTCAATCTTTTGGCTTGATTAGGGAAGGCATGATCGCGCAAGAGTGTTTAGGGACGTTTTGGGATCCGGGTTATAAAGTACGTGAACGATACTTCTGAGATAACAGACCCAGTGATCGGGGTTGTAAAGTGGTTTGACCCTGTTAAGGGATTTGGATTCGTCGTCGCGGATGCGGGCGGACCTGATATTCTATTACATGTCAATGTGTTGCGAAATTTCGGGCAAAGCTCGGTCGCCGATGGTGCGCGGGTTGAACTGGAAGTTCAGCGCACCGACCGGGGCGTTCAGGCAACGCAGGTTTTGTCATTGCTCCCACCCGACAGCGATGATTCCGTTGGTCTGTCCGATATTGCGGCACTGGATCCAAAGATCGTGGCAGAGGCACCGCTGGAACCTGCACGCGTCAAATGGTTCGACAAAGGCAAGGGTTTTGGCTTTGCGAATGTTTTCGGGCGTCGGGACGATATATTCTTGCACATGGAGGTGCTGCGCCGCTCCGGTCTGTCTGATCTGGCGCCGGGCGAGGCACTTGCATTACGCGTGATTGAGGGGAAGCGTGGCCATATGGCTGCGGAGGTTTTTGCATGGGAAGCCGCACTCGAACCCCAGGATACATGAAGGCGCTGCTCGCCGTTGTTCTCGCAGTCTTCGCACAGGGGGCTGTTGCCCAAGGCTGTGACGAAAACGCGGTCTATCTCAAGGGCGACTGGGGTCAGGCGCGGTTTTCTGTCGAAATTGCCGATGATGCCGAAGAGCGCGCCCGCGGCCTGATGCACCGTACTGAAATGGCCAGTTCCGCCGGCATGCTTTTTGTCTACCCGCGCCCGCAGGCCCTGTCGTTCTGGATGCGTAACACGCTGATCGAGCTGGATATGCTGTTCATCGATCCCGAAGGGGTGGTGCAGCACGTGCACCACCGGGCGAAACCGCTCGATGAAACCCCTGTTTTTGGCGGGCGTGATTTGACCCATGTGCTGGAAATCAACGGCGGTCTGTCGGAAAAGCTGGGAATTGATGCAGGAACGGTGCTGAAACACTCAAGTTTTTCGCAAGCTGAGGCGGCTTGGCCCTGTTAAGGGGTTTTCAAACCCAAAAAGGCGGTCTAAAGAGGCGCAAGTCGGAGCGTGGCGCAGCCTGGTAGCGCACCTGTTTTGGGTACAGGGGGTCGGAGGTTCGAATCCTCTCGCTCCGACCACTTTCATCACCAAGATCAAGATCGTGTCGGTTTGATTTGCCCTGTGTGGGGCGTCACGCCATGGACGCTGCTCGGACCGCGCGCACGGCGCATCTGAACTGAGTCGCGCCATGCACCATATTCAGTGTATCCGCATAGTTTCTCGCCCACTACATTTAGTGGACCAATCGGCCGATGCGGGCGTTCTCTCCCCATATATAGCGATGCAGCTGTGCTCTTATGGGTACGTTTCAGCCGCGCGTGCCCCCTCGAATGAAAAATAATCATCGTCCGGGCAGTCACATTGTTTTAGCAGCACGCAGCAGCGTTAATCTTGATGAATTCTCGTGTGACACCTCAGGTTTTTGGTCTAAATTCCTCTATCCATTCATGTTTCGAGTTTTGCTATGTCGCGGCGCTTTCCCCGCTGGCCTGTGGATATTAACCGCTGGTTAATCTCTTGAATCACCTGCGCGCCGACAGCCTTCAAAAATACCCGCCCGTCAAGATGAATACTGGTAAAAAAAGTATAAAAACAGCGTTGACCGAATAGGTGGAAATACGTCACTTTGTATGAGCCGACAGTGACGCCACAAGATGTAGTGGTTAAACGCTCCAAAGGGCGTCACGACGGGACAGAGGCAAACGACGGTCACATATATGATCCGAATGCAGATGTGAAAGGCGCAGACGCGGTTTTCACATACGCATATTTCTCTCTGCCCTTGGGCAAGTAACGGGGGCGGTGCTGCAATGACAGCCTGCTTCATAAGTGACAAAGCTGAATATGAGGCAGCGAAAATGAAAATTGAACGCAAATTCACCAAAGCCGACCAAGACGCCTATGCTGATCTCGACTTTATCACCACCGTGTCGGAAATCCGGAACCCGGATGGCACAGTTGTGTTCAAGCTCGACAATGTCGAAGTGCCCAATTCGTGGAGCCAGGTTGCCAGCGACGTCATCGCACAGAAATATTTCCGCAAAGCCGGCGTGCCCACCAAAACCCGTCGGGTAAAAGAAAAAGGCGTTCCAGAATTCCTGTGGCGCTCGGTCCCGGCGGAAGGGGCCGAGATGATCGGCGAAACCTCCTCCAAACAGGTCTTTGACCGTTTGGCCGGTGCCTGGACCTACTGGGGTTGGAAGGGTGGCTATTTCACCACCGAAGAAGACGCCGCTGCCTATTTCGACGAAATGCGCCACATGCTGGCCAGCCAGCGGGCAGCCCCCAACAGCCCGCAGTGGTTCAACACGGGTCTGCACTGGGCCTACGGCATCGACGGCCCGGCACAGGGTCACCACTATGTGGATTACAAGACCGGCAAACTGACACGGTCGAAATCCTCCTACGAGCATCCACAGCCACACGCCTGCTTCATCCAGTCCGTCTCCGATGATCTGGTGAACGAAGGTGGCATCATGGATCTCTGGGTGCGCGAAGCACGCCTGTTCAAATACGGCTCCGGCACCGGCACCAACTTCTCCAGCCTGCGTGCGGCGGGCGAGGGGCTTTCGGGTGGTGGTAAATCCTCCGGCCTCATGGGCTTTTTGAAGATCGGCGACCGGGCGGCGGGTGCGATCAAATCGGGCGGCACTACACGGCGTGCAGCCAAGATGGTCATCGTTGATGCAGATCACCCCGACATCGAGGATTTCATCAACTGGAAAGTGGTCGAAGAGCAGAAGGTCGCCAGCATCGTCGCAGGCTCCAAGATGCACGAGCAAAAACTGAACCTGCTGTTTGATGCGATCAAAACATGGGACGGCGCCGAGGAAGACGCCTACGACCCCAGCAAGAACGCAGCCCTCAAGCAAGCCATTCGCGAGGCAAAAAAGGTCGCGATCCCCGAAACCTATGTCAAACGCGTGCTCGATTACGCAAAGCAGGGCCATACATCGATCGAATTCCCGACCTATGACACCGACTGGGATTCCGAGGCCTATAGCTCCGTCTCCGGTCAGAATTCGAACAATTCGATCCGCGTCACCAACGCTTTCCTCAAGGCGGTCGAGGATGACGCCGACTGGGAATTGATCAACCGCGTGGATGGCAAGGTCACCAAGACCATCAAGGCGCGCGATCTGTGGGAAAAAGTCGGCCACGCGGCATGGGCCTGCGCGGATCCGGGCATCCAGTACCACGACACGGTCAACGACTGGCACACTTGCCCGGCGGATGGCGCAATTCGCGGCTCCAACCCCTGCTCGGAATATATGTTCCTTGATGATACGGCCTGTAACCTCGCGTCGATGAACCTGCTGACCTTCCTCAAGGACGGTGAGTTCCAGATCGAAGACTACATGCATGCTTCACGTCTCTGGACCGTGACGCTGGAAATCTCCGTGATGATGGCGCAATTCCCCTCCAAGGAAATCGCACAACGCTCCTATGACTTCCGCACGCTGGGTCTGGGCTATGCCAATATCGGCGGTCTGCTGATGAACATGGGCTACAGCTACGACAGCACCGAGGGCCGTGCCATCTGCGGGGCGCTTACAGCGATCATGACCGGTGTGTCCTATGCGACCTCTGCCGAAATGGCGGGCGAACTTGGACCCTTCCCGGGCTATGCGAAAAACGCCGACAACATGCTGCGGGTGATCCGCAACCACCGCACTGCCGCCTATGGCAAGGTCGGTGGCTACGAAGACCTCGCCGTGAACCCTGTGCCGCTGGATTACAAAAGCTGCCCGGACGCGCGGATGATCGACGTGGCACGCGGGGCCTGGGATCAGGCGCTGGAACTCGGCCAACGTCATGGCTATCGTAACGCGCAAGCCACGGTAATTGCGCCGACAGGCACCATCGGTCTGGTGATGGATTGTGATACCACCGGTATCGAGCCCGATTTCGCGCTGGTGAAATTCAAGAAACTCGCGGGTGGTGGGTACTTCAAGATCATCAACCAATCCGTCCCCGGTGCGCTTGAAAAACTCGGCTATGGCTCAGCCCAGATCGAGGAAATCGTGTCCTATGCGGTCGGTCACGCCACCATTGGCAACGCACCCGGCATCAACCACACCTCGCTGGCGGGTCACGGGTTTGGCCCGAACGAACTGGCCAAGGTGGACGCGGCATTGGCCTCGGCCTTTGACATCCGCTTTGTCTTCAACCAGTGGACGCTGGGCGAAGAGTTCTGCACGCAGGTTCTGGGTATCCCGGCTGAAAAGCTGAATGATCCGTCCTTTGATCTGCTGCGTCACCTTGGGTTCTCCAAAAAGGACATCGACGCGGCCAACGATCACGTCTGTGGCACCATGACCCTCGAAGGGGCGCCTTTCCTCAAGGACGAGCATCTGTCGATCTTCGACTGTGCCAACCCCTGCGGCAAGAAAGGCAAACGTTTCCTCTCCGTGGACAGCCACATCCATATGATGGCGGCAGCGCAATCCTTCATCTCCGGCGCGATCTCCAAAACGATCAACATGCCCAACGATGCCACCATTGAGGACTGCCAGAAGGCCTATGAACTCAGCTGGTCGCTCGGGGTGAAAGCCAACGCGCTCTATCGTGACGGCTCGAAACTCAGCCAACCGCTGGCCGCATCTCTGGTCGAAGACGACGAGGAAGCCGCCGATATTCTGGAAAGCGGCAACGCCCATGAAAAGGCAACCGTGCTGGCCGAAAAGATCGTTGAAAAGATCATCGTCAAGGAGATCGTGAAGTCGCATCGTGAAAAGATGCCGCAACGCCGCAAGGGCTACACCCAGAAAGCCATCGTGGGCGGGCACAAGGTCTATCTGCGCACCGGCGAGTATGAAGACGGCAAGATCGGCGAGATCTTTATCGACATGCACAAAGAGGGTGCGGGTTTCCGGGCGATGATGAACAACTTTGCAATCGCGGTATCGGTCGGTCTGCAATACGGGGTCCCGCTGGAGGAATTCGTGGATGCCTTCACCTTCACCAAGTTCGAACCCGCAGGCATGGTGCAGGGCAACGAGACGATCAAGAACGCAACTTCGATCCTTGATTACGTGTTCCGCGAACTGGCTGTGTCCTATCTGGACCGGACGGACCTCGCACATGTCCAACCGGCAGGTCACAGCTTTGACGATCTGGGCGCGGGCGAGAAAGAAGGCGTCAGCGATGTCTCTGAACTCAGCGAAACGGCCGCGTCCAAATCACTCGAAGTGCTGAAACAAATCAGCTCGACAGGCTATCTGCGCAACCGCATGCCACAGGAACTGGTCGTGTTGCAGGGCGGGCAGGCCTCGGCCATCGCCTATGACAACATCGCGCCCCTTGAGGGTGGCGGGAACGTTGCGGTCGCCATGGCCTCAACGGCAGTGACCTCCGGCACGGTCGAAATGGACGCGCGCACCAAAGCCAAGATGCAAGGCTACGAGGGCGAAGCCTGCGGTGAATGCGGCAACTACACCCTCGTGCGCAACGGCACCTGCATGAAGTGCAACACCTGCGGCGGGACATCTGGCTGTAGCTGAGGAGATTGAGGGTTGGGGATCAGCGCTGCAACGCTGATCCCCGCTCGCCCCAAGCCTAAACAGCGTGGGCAAAGGGCAAAGCTGTTCGGTCCAAAATGGCCGATGAAAGGAGCAAATACACGGAACGCGACGGCAATCAACGACGCGCTGCTAACTCACAGGAAATACATGGTTTATCCACGAGCTGCCTGTGGAAAAGAGGAGTGATACACATGTCACGACGCAAGAATTCGGAGGTTACAAGTGCGAAGGCTGCATCTGCTGCATCAAAAGTGCTTAGAAACCCGAAGTCCTCGAAAGCTGCTAAAACCGCAGCCGCGTCGGCGCTAACACAGCGACCGAACAGGAAGAAGTAACAGTCTTCCATGAAAACGCGCCCCCAAGGGGCGTGTAGGGGTGCGGTCTGCTCAGGCAGGCCGCACCCCGACGAGATAGCGAGCAGCCGGATGTATCGGCTTCTCAAAAACAAGCGGGTGAGACTCCGCAGAAAACGAAGATGTTTTCCGCTCTGTCTCACGCGTCGGAAATCCACAGGATTTCCAACGAAATTGGGGACGGGCAGGGTGGGACCTTGGCCTCTCTGATATCCGGGACGGATGCGTTCGTTCCAGACGACGTTCAGGCCGCAGGCAAAAAAATACCGAGCGGTTAACAAACTGAGCCTGAACATCGAAACTAACAGGGGTCCTTCGGGGCCCCTTTTTTCTGTCGGCTTGCACGGTAACGCATGCGTTGACCATCGAAGTACAGCAGGTTTACCCTCTCGCGACCGGGCGGGGGAAAAACAGTGATCAGCCAGTTTGTCATCAGGAAAGCGCGCAAAGAAGATGAAACCGCTGTCCGACACTGTGCGGAACACGCCTATGCACAATATGTGGCGGCCATCGGAAAGAAGCCCGCGCCGATGGTTGCGGATTTTTCGTCTTTGATCACGTTGGGCCGGGTGCATGTTGCGATTGATGCCAAAGACCGCTTTTGCGGTTTCATTGTCTTTTATGAAAAGGGCGACTGTTTCTTTCTGGAAAATGTGGCCGTGCACCCGGACATGGCAGGCAAGGGTATCGGAAAACAATTGATCCTGTTTTGTGAGCGCATGGCAAAACACGCAGATACGACATCCGTCAGGCTTTACACAAACGCGAAAATGACGGCGAACCTGTCGCTCTACCCTCATCTGGGATATCGCGAAACAGAACGCAGACATGAAGACGGATTCGATCGTGTCTTTTTTGAAAAGCCCGTGTGAGAAAGCCACGTGTGGCCCGCACACAATGCCGGGCGGCCAAGATCGGCGGTATAGTGCCTCATCCATCGGCGGATCGGTCACAGACCGCCGAAAACACGCTCAGCGGGATTTTGCCCGGCAGAGACTCACCTACGCAAAAGCCCCATTTGTGCGTTGAAGTGCCCGTTTCTGGCCCAAGACATCAGGGGTGATGGCTTTCGTTTCCGGGCATGTCATCCCTGTTCTTGCGGAGATGTTCCGCTTTTACTTGGGAGTAAGAAAATGACTAAAGTTAGCCTACCTGCAATTCTCTTCACTGTTGCTTTTGCCGGTGCCGTTTCAGCCGCCACAGCTGCGGATGTGAATGGCGATGGCGTTCTGACCATTGATGAGGTTCAAGCCGTGATGCCGGACATCACAGCTGAAGACTTCAGCGCAATGGATCTGAACTCCGATGGCGCGCTCGACGAAGCAGAAGTGCAATCTGCGCAAGACGCGGGCCTGATGCCGGCCTAACGTCACCTGCCTGAGCGGAGCAATGCCCTGGCTCCGCTCAGGCACCTCACCAACGGTATGCACATCCGGCGCTATGCAGGCAGATGGATGGTAAAGCGCGCTCGGATCCGGGCATCCAGTTCCGGGTCAAAACGCGCAGCTGAGCGTTGGCTCAAAATCTCTTCCTTACGTGCCTTGGCCTTGGCGATCAGATTGGGTTTGCCCTTCTCCTCCCACTCTTTAGGGGAACTGCGATCGCCAAGGGTGGGGTACACATGATCTGCCTCCATCCGGCCCAGTGTCTGCTGCGTGCCCAGATAATGCCCCGGACCGTCCATGCAGACTGCGCGCATCTGATCCAGCGCCATGGTTTCGTCCGTGACCTCGATCCCACGCACGCAGCGCATGGCCTGTCCCAGCAAATCATCCCCTAAAATCAGCGATTCGTGACAGAAACCCAGCAGCGAGGCATGCATCCCCGCGGCCTCATAAACCATGTTCAACCCCGCAAGCCCGGCCATCACGTTGGAGCACATCTGCTCCCAGCCCGCCTGCATGTCAGGCAGCTTGCTGTCGGCGATCCCTGCGGCGGCCCCACCGGGCAGGTCGTAGAATTTGTGCATCTGCGCGCATCCAGCCGTCAGCAACGCCTGCTCTCCGGAGCCTCCCGTCATGGCCCCACTGCGCAGATCGAGCCCAAAGGGCCAGGTGCCAAAGACCACCGGATGTCCCGGTTTGATCGCCTGAACATAGACCAGACCGGCCAGACATTCCGCCGTGGCCTGCACAATCGCGCCCGCAACCGTAGAGGGCGCGGTTGCCCCTGCCATCCCCGCAGACAGCAGCAGAACAGGCATGCCGTGTTTGATACATTCTTCCATGACCTGACAGGATTCAGTGGCGAACTTCATGGGCGGAACAACAAAACAGTTTGAGTTCAGCACGAAGGGCCGCGCGCGCCATGCGGCTTCACCCCCCGCGATCATGTGCAGCATTTCTATGGCCGGGGCGACATGGGCCGGGTCGGTAAAGGATGTGCCGATATGCTTGGTCGTGCCCGAGCAGGTCGCATAGATCGTATTGAGGTCCATCTCAAGGTTATCGGCTATATCACGGCACACCATGGGGCGTTGCAGAAAATGGATGTTTTGCAGCACATCCGTGATGCGCGCCGCGTCATGCAAATCCTGCACGCCACATTCGCGGTAATTGCACCCTTCGGCGTCTACCAGATGCACCGCTGCGCCTGCGGTTCCATAATGCACACGCGTGCCCGTCAGATCCAGATCATGTGCCGGGTCGCGCGCACACAGCGTCACCGTGCGGTTGGCAGAGGCGATCACATCTTCGACCAGCGCGCGCGGGAACCGGATGCGGCCATCCGCCCCCAGAACCGCGCCCGCCTTCGTAAGATACGCCACACCGCTGTCGGGGGCATCTGCCAGACCGATGGTTTCAAGCGCCTCAAGGGCGGCGTTGTGAATGCGATCTACGTCCGTCGGGCTGAGCGGCTCATAGCGTCCACCCTCCATACCGGGACGTATGGGGCGCAGATGATCCGCAAGTGGCGCTGCGCGTGCGGCGCGCCGGGCAGAGCGGCCACCGGCTCGAATTTGGGTTTTTTGTGTCATGGTTCAGATCCTGAAAATAGCAATAGAAAAGGGCTCTATCGCCTTTCAGGTCGGCCACGCGCCGCACGTCCGCGTTCAGCACCGATTGTGCGGATTACCAGATTTATCTTGATCCGGTCTGCTTTCATGCGTCCTCCGTTTTACCGGATCGTGCAAACCAATCATCCCCGCGTCTGTCTCATTTGCGACGGGGGGTCGTTTTCGAGCAATCGCGGGTGTCGGGCTTACTGCGCCGCCGCGCGCTCAGCGGAGCGCAGGGCCGCATGGTCCAAAAGTGTCCGCAGGGCGTGGGCGAAAACGTCATCCGCAACCGTCATAGCAACGCGGATATGTCCCGTGGCTGAGGCGCCAAAGCTCTCTCCGGGCATCACGGCGATATGATGGCTCTCCAGCAGATCATAGGCAAACGCTTCGCCCGTCATCCCCGTCGCGCGCATGTCCAGCATCAGATACATCGCCCCCTGCGCGGGAACGAGACCGACGATATTCTGCCCTGCAAATATGTCCTGTGCCAATGCGCGGCGCCGCCGGAAAGGGGCTGCGACCTCTTCTTCAAAGGCATCGCCCTGCGCCAGCGCAAAGCAGCTTGCATCCTGAATGAAACCGGGCACGCCATAGGTCGTATGTGTCGCAAGGTTGGTCAGATGCGCAATCGCGTCTTGGGGCCCAATGATCCAGCCACAGCGCGACCCGGTCATCGCATGGGATTTCGACATCGACCCCACCACCAAGGTCCGCTCGGCCATGCCGGGCAGGGCGCGCGGGCTCAGATGCGCACCTTCCCAGACCTGCGTGTCATAGACCTCATCCGAAATCAGCCACATGTCTTCTGCGATGCAAAGGCTGGCGATGCCCTCCAGTGTGGCGCGCGAATAGACGACGCCTGTTGGATTGTTCGGCGTGTTGATCAACAGCGACCGCGCCTTGGCGGCGAAGGGCGCAATATCCTCAACACGCGGCTGGAACGCGTCTTCGGCGTGCGTGCCAATGACCTGCGGGATCGCCCCCGCACCGCGCAGTGTTCCGGGGTAGGTGGCATAATAAGGGTCAATATAAAGCGCGATGTCGCCGGGATCACAGACCGCCATATGGGCCGCAAACAGGGCCGCCTGACCGCCGGGTGTGATCAACACGTTGTCCCTTGTGGTGGCAACACCCGTGCGCGCCGCAACCCGGGCCGCCACCCTATCGCGCAGCGCATCTGTGCCGGGCACGGCGGCATATCCGGTGTGACCGCCAAGCGCTGTGCGGTGCATCTCCTGCAGAACGGGCGCTGCGGTGCGGATGTCATGCTCGCCAATGGTCAGCTCCGTGACCGCGACCCCTTGCGCAATCATCCGACGTGCCTTCAAGAATACGTCCCACCCGTCTGAGCCGCCGCCCGTGATGCCCGTGATACGCTCGGAGAGTTGCATGGCCGTTCCTCTGTCTGACTGTCCGCAGAGAGGTCAGAGGGCACCTGATTCGTCAATCACCCTTGACGCAAGGCCGCTGAACCGCGTAGGTCTGGCCTATGACCCAAATACCGCCCCTTTGCTGTATTATTTGCTGATCCCCACCTGCGGGCGCACTTAGGTCGTTTTCATCCCTGATCGAGATTGCTATGCCCGCGCCATCCCTGCGCAAGGACGCCTGTCATGACGATCAAGCTTTACAACACCAAGACCCGCCGCAAAGAGGACTTTGAGCCGATCAACAAAGACGACGTGCGCATGTATGTCTGCGGCCCCACGGTCTATGACCGCGCGCATCTGGGCAACGCGCGGCCCGTGATCGTCTTTGACGTGCTCTATCGGTTGCTGCGCCACACATATGGGCCGGACCACGTGACCTATGTGCGCAATTTCACGGATGTGGATGACAAGATCAACGCGCGCGCCGCCGAAAGCGGGCGTGCCATCGGCGAGATCACCGCCGAGACGACGCAGTGGTTTCTCGATGACATGGCGGCGGTCGGCGCGCTGGAACCCTCCATCAAGGACAGGGATCATCAACGCGCGATGCCCCGCGCGACGCAGTATATCGCGCAGATGGTCACGATGATCGAAGACCTGATCGCCAAGGGGCACGCCTATGCCGCCGAGGGCCATGTGCTCTTTGCGGTGGAGAGTTATTCGAAATATGGCGCGCTCTCGGGTCGCTCGATTGACGACATGATTGCAGGCGCGCGGGTCGAGGTCGCCCCCTACAAACGCAACCCCATGGATTTTGTGCTGTGGAAGCCCTCGGATGATGCGACACCGGGCTGGGCAGGGCCGGTCGTGGGAGGCAAGAGTATTGGCAGGGGCCGTCCGGGCTGGCACATCGAATGCTCCGCCATGGCGCATGATCTGCTGGGCGCAACGTTTGATATCCACGGCGGCGGCAACGACCTCATGTTCCCCCATCACGAAAACGAAATCGCCCAAAGCACCTGCGCAGGCCATGATTTCGCCAACGTCTGGATGCACAACGAGATGCTGCAGGTCGAAGGCAAGAAGATGTCCAAGTCCTTGGGCAATTTCTTCACCGTCCGCGATCTGCTCGACCAAGGCGTGCCGGGCGAAGTCATCCGTTTCGTGATGCTCAGCACCCACTACCGCAAACCGATGGACTGGACCGAGAAGAAGCGAAAAGAAGCAGAAAAAGCAGTTAGCGATATCCATTTGGTACTTTTGCGCGCTGGCTATTCGCCATCGATGGTTGCATTGCTGAAAAAAAACAATCGCTGGCAGCCAGCTAGTGAAGTCGTTAACTTCTTGCGTGATGATTTGAATACGCACGGTGCGTTACAAGCACTACGAAAACTCAATACTAATGGTACAGCTTTGCAAATAGCGGAGTTTGCGGCGAGTGCTGAGTTTCTTGGACTCGTATTTGATTGGGACAATTTAGGACTTCGAGCGGGACTCGGCGTTACGTTCGTGGGCGACCATCCTGACACCGATATGATCGCCAATATTTTGCTTGTTCGCCAAGAACATAAGCAAAGAAAACAGTTTGAGGAGGCAGACCGGATAAGAGCTTTGCTCGAGAAAGCAGGTGTTCAAGTCAACGATAACGCCGGTGGGTTATCCAGTTTTGAAATCACAAACGAGTACGACCCCGCCAAACTGGAAGCCCTCAAATGACCCGGTTCCCAACACAGGACAGCGCCCGAGCCTGGGGGGGCGTGAAGCGCCCTCCCGGGGGGAGGGTCGGGCGCTGTCCGGGCCGCAAGCGACCCGGACCGGTGCAGACCGCACCGGGGCCGTTCAAAACCGTCACGACACCGCCTGATGCGCCATGCCGTGACGGTTACCACAGTGTCACCCGACCGCGCGCCGCGCACCGACGTAATACCGACACGATACCGACGCCCTGCCGACGTGCCAAAACAGCGGAATTTCACCTATGACCCGTGAGCGCCTTTACCTCTATGACACCACCCTGCGCGACGGGCAGCAGACGCAGGGCGTGCAGTTTTCGACCGAGGAAAAACGCACCATCGCCGAAAGCCTCGACGCGCTGGGCGTGGATTATATCGAGGGCGGCTGGCCCGGTGCCAACCCCACCGACAGCGCGTTTTTCGACACCGCCCCCAAGACCCGCGCGACCATGACCGCCTTTGGCATGACCAAGCGCGCGGGCCTCTCGGCTGAAAACGACGACGTGCTCGCCGCCGTTTTGAACGCGGGCACATCCGCCGTCTGTCTGGTCGGCAAAACCCATGATTTCCACGTGCGCGCCGCCCTCGGGATTAGCCTTGAGGACAACCTCGATAACATTTCGAAATCCGTCAAACACCTTAAAAACATGGGCCGTGAGGCGCTGTTTGATGCCGAACACTACTTTGACGGCTACCGTGCCAACCCTGATTATGCGCTGCAGGCCGTGCGTGCGGCCTATGAGGCGGGCGCGCGCTGGGTGGTGCTGTGTGACACCAATGGCGGCACTATGCCCGAAGAGGTGCGCCGCATCACCACCGAGACAATTGCGGCGGGCATACCGGGCGACCACCTTGGCATTCACACCCATAACGACACCGAAAACGCCGTCGCCTGCAGCCTCGCCGCCGTGGATGCAGGCGCGCGGCAAATTCAGGGCACGCTGAACGGGCTGGGCGAACGCTGCGGCAACGCCAACCTGACCACGCTGATCCCGATCCTGCTGCTCAAGGAACCCTATGCCAGCACCTATGAAACGGGCATCACCCACGCGGCCCTCAAGACGCTGACCCGCACCAGCCGGATGCTCGATGAAATCCTCAACCGCGTGCCGTTTCGCCAGGCCGCTTTCGTGGGCTCTTCGGCTTTTGCGCATAAGGCCGGGCTGCATGCTTCCGCCATCCTCAAGGACCCTACGACCTACGAACACATCGACCCCGCAACCGTCGGAAACGCAAGGATAATTCCGATGTCCAACCAAGCGGGGCAATCCAATCTGCGCGAACGTTTGCAGGGGGCAGGGCTGGTGGTGAAAAAGGGCGATCCGGCCTTGGGTCTGATCCTAGATCGCATCAAGGATCGCGAGGCTTTGGGCTATTCCTATGACACCGCGCAGGCCAGTTTCGAACTGCTGGCGCGGGACGCTTTGGGCCAGATGCCCGCCTTTTTCGAGGTCAAACGCTACCGGGTGACGGTCGAGCGGCGCAAGAACAAATACAACCAGATGGTCAGTCTGTCCGAAGCAGTCGTGGTCGTCAAAGTCGGTGGCACCAAAAAGCTCTCCGTCTCTGAATCGATGGATGAAACGGGCAGCGATCGTGGCCCCGTCAACGCATTGGCCAAGGCACTGTCCAAGGACCTTGGCCCGTATCAGGCGATCATTGATGACATGCGCCTCGTTGATTTCAAAGTCAGAATCACGCAGGGCGGCACCGAGGCTGTCACCCGCGTGATCATCGACAGCGAAGATGGTGAGGGGCGGCGCTGGTCCACGGTCGGTGTTTCGGCAAACATAGTGGATGCATCGTTCGAGGCCTTGCTGGATGCGATCCGCTGGAAACTGACGCGCGATTGGAAAGCCACATGACGCAGGCCTATTGGGACGCGTTTTTCCAATTGCACCGCGGCCTGCCCCGCGAAGGACCGGGGGAGGCGCAGGAGGTTGCATGGGCGGCAGAGGTTGCAGGCGTGAAACCGGATGCCTTGATCTGCGACGCAGCCTGCGGCCCCGGCGCGGATATCCCGGCATTGCTTAAGGCCGCCCCGCGGGGACATGTCAGCGCACTCGATAAGGTGGACGCGTTTGTGCAGCAAGCGCAGGACAGCCACGGTGACGACCCCCGCACAACGATCTTTTGCGGCGATATGACCGCGCTGACCGGCCCGTTTGATTTCATCTGGTGCGCCGGTGCGGTTTACTTTCTGGGCGTGACCAAAGCGCTGGAGGCGTGGCGCACGGCCCTCGCTCCGGGCGGCGCAATTGCGTTTTCGCAGGTCTATTGGCGCACAGATACCCCGTCGCCAGCGGCGCAAGAGGGCTGGGCAGACTACCCCGAAATGACCGATGAGGCAGGTCTCAGGGCGCAGATTGATGCCGCAGGCTATGACTGCGTGGCAACACGGCATCTCTCTGACAAGGCTTGGGAAGACTACTATGGCCCCCTCGATCAGCGGATCAGTCAATTGCGACCCAACGCGTCAGGCGCGCTGACGGAAGTGCTGGACGAAGCAGAGGCCGAAGCGGCGCTGTGGCGCGCGGCAAGACATGAATTTGGCTACTTGCTGTCTGTGGTGCGCCCGCGATGAGCTTTGATGCGGATGTGACCGCCTGCGCCGCTATCGTGGAAAAGGCAGACCCGGACCGGTTCGCCGCCGTCATGGCAAGCCCGGTTGCGGCGCGCGCCGTCCTCTTTGTGCTTTATGCCTTCAACGTCGAGGTTTCGCGCGCCCCTTGGCTGACGCAAGAGACCATGATTGCCGAGATGCGCCTGCAATGGTGGCGCGATGTGCTTGAGGAAATCGGGCAGGGCGCGCAGGTCCGCCGCCATGAGGTCGTCACCCCGCTGAGCGGTTTTCTGTCAGAACCGGCAACGCAGGTGCTTGACCGGCTTGTCGCGGCCCGGCGCTGGGATATCTACAAGGATGCCTTTGAGGACGCTGCACATTTTGACAATTACCTCAACGAAACGGCTGCCGGTTTGATGTGGGTTGCGGCCTGCGCGCTCGACCCGGACCTGACCCCGCAGGGCGATGCGGAAGCCATGGTACGGGCCTGCGGTCGCGCCACGGGGCTTGCGCGGTTTTTGCAGGCCGTGCCCGCGTTGGAAGCGCACAGTCGCATTCCCTTGGTTGATGGCCGCGCGGAGGCAATCGCCGATCTTGCGCGCGCGGCACTCGATGCGCTGCCTGCACCAAAGCTGCTGAAACGCACCTTGGGGGATGCGGCGAAACCTGCCATCACCGAGGCGTTTGTTACCCGGAGCCTTCTGAAACAGGTGGTACAGGATCCGCGACGCGTGGCGGTTGGGGACCTGCAGGTTCACCCGATGCGGCGCGCAGCACTTTTATGGCGCTGGTCCTGATTTCGACCGATGCGCGCTCAGGCGGCTTGGGTTTTGGGGCGCATCATCAACCAGATCAGGGATGCGCCTGCCAAAGCGATAAAAGGCACCATCGCGATATTGACCGCCATCCAGCCTTCCTGTGGCGATCCGCCGGAACAGTTCATTAACCCACCCGAGGACAGCGACGCCAGCGTGACCCCGCCAAACAGGATCAGGTCATTCAGCCCCTGCATCCGTCCGCGCTCCTCCACGCTGTGCTCCTCAGAGAGCATCGTGGTTGCGCCGATAAAGCCGAAGTTCCAGCCCAACCCCAACAGGATGAGCGCGAAAAAGAAGTTCCCAAGTGCAACGCCAGCCAGTGCCACGCCACCGGCAACCGCCAGAATGAACAACCCGATCGCCATGATCCGCTGCGTGCCAAAACGCGCGATCAGATGTCCGGTAAAGAACGAGGGCACATACATCGCCAGCACATGCGCCGTGACCACATCGGCCGCATTGCCCGTCGTATACCCGCAGCCGACAACGGCCAGCGGGGTGGATGTCATCACAAGGTTCATCAGCGCATAGGTCACCGTGGCACAGATGACCGCCACAGCGATCCGCGGTGTGGTGATCAGCTCCCACCTTGTGCGGCCTGCCGGGCTGTCAGCGCGCGGGGCAGGGGGTGTGGGTATATCCAGCGCGAAAAACAGCAGCGATCCGACCACGTTCAACACGATGATCGCGCCATAGGTGCCCATAAACGGGATGACATAGGCGTCCGCTGTGACTTTGACCAACTGCGGCCCGATGATCGCTGCGGCCAACCCGCCCGCCATCACATAGGAAATCGCCTTGGGGCGGTATGCATCCGAGGCCGTATCCGCAGCCGCAAAGCGGTAAAACCCATGCGCGGACATGTAGATGCCCGTGATAAAGCTGCCCAGCAGGAAAATCGGAAAGGACGCGGTGTAAAGCCCATAGGCCCCGATGGCACCGCCCGCTGCACCCGCACAGGCCCCGACCATGAAACCGGCGCGCCGCCCATATCGTTGCATAATGCCGGAAATCGGCGTCGCAGCAACCATCGAGCCCAGCACGATCAGCGTAATCGGCAAGGTCGCAAAACAGACGTTGGAGGCAAGCGATTGCCCGGCCAGCCCACCGATGATGAACAGCATCGGCATTTGCGCGCCGAGCACAGCTTGCGCCAGTACCAGCACTATAACATTGCGCTTTGCGCGATTTTCCAACGTGGCTTCCATGGCCCTTGCGTACTGCTAAATCATTGCGTTGGGCAAGCCCCTTGCTCACCTGCGCCATAGTCGTAAAGTCGCAGCCATGAGGCATGAATCCACAACACTTGTCATGGCGGGCGCACGGGAAGCGCATGCTGTTGTCAACGGCCTTTTGGCCCGCGGGCGGCGGGTGGTCGCAAGCCTGCCGGAAGAAGAACGCATTTTCGATGCCTTGCGCGTGCCCACCAGACTGGGCCGGTTCCAAAGCGCGGACGCCTTATGGGGCTGGATGCAGGACCAGCGGGTAGGCACCGTTATTGACGCAAGCCACGCCTTTGATGATGACATAAGCAGCATGGCAAGCGAGGTCTGCGTCACACAAGGGATCAGATATCTGCGGCTGTTGCGCCCGCCCTGGCAAGCCACCCTGCGGGATCGCTGGATCTCTTTCCCCTCCGTTGAGGCGGCGGCCCCCTCTGTCCCGCCAACCGCGCGCGTCTTCAGCAACACAGGGTGGCTGAGCCTGCCCGCCTATGAGACGTTCAGCGGGCATCGGCTCTATATGCGCCAAACACATAGCGTTTCCGCACCGCCCCCTTTTGCCTTTGTGACTTTCGTGCCCGGCACCCCGCCGTTCTCTCAGTTTCAGGAGGAAAACCAGTTCGCTGAATTGCACATCACGCATCTGATCTGTCGTAACGTCGGGGGCGCGGCCAGCATGTCCAAACTGCTGGCGGCCCGCGCGCGCAGCCTGCCGGTTCTGATGATCGAACGGCCCGTTTGCCCCGCGCACGTAGCGCAGGTCGAGACCGTGGTCGAAGCGCTGGCCTGGGAGGCGGATCAGGGATGACTGGCCGAGTGATTGAAACAGACAGGGATGTGGCCGAGGGCGCCCTTTGGCTGTCAAAAGCTTGCCCGCGTCTGGCCTATGCGTTGGCGCAGACCGGCCCCTTGCCGCTGCGACGCCGCCCCGATGGGTTCGCGCAACTGCTGAGTGCGATTGTCAGCCAGCAGGTCAGCGTCGCCTCAGCACGGGCGATCTGGTCCAAACTGGAAGCGGCGGGGATGGTTGATCCGGCCACTGTGCAGGCCGCTCGCGAAGATGATCTGCGCGCGCTTGGTCTCAGCCGACAAAAGATCCGCTATGCCCATGCGCTGGCCGGTGCCGATATCAACTACGATGCTTTGCGCAGCTTGCCCGACAGTGACGTGATCAAGACGCTTGTGGCGGTGCCCGGCATCGGAAACTGGACGGCGGAAATCTATGCGATGTTCAGCCTTGGGCGCGCGGATGTTTTCGCGCCGGGCGATCTGGCCCTGCAGGAAGCGGCGCGCAGCCTTTATGCTCTTGAGGCGCGCCCCAAGGAACGCGCGCTGCGCGAGATGGCTGATGCATGGTCGCCATGGCGGTCGGTTGCAGCGCGGCTCTTGTTTGCGTACTACCGCGTGGTCAAGCAACGTGAAGGGATCACATGACACGGGTTTTAAACGCAGAACGTCGCGCCGCCGCCTCTGGCGAAACACGCTCAATCGTGGTCTTTTTGCACGGCTACGGGGCCAATGGTGCAGACCTTTTGGGGCTGGCCGATCCGCTGAGCGAACATCTGCCGGATACGCTCTTTGTGGCGCCGGATGCGCCCGAGGCCTGCGCGGGCGCGCCTTTCGGGTTTCAGTGGTTTCCGATTCCCTGGATTGATGGGTCCTCCGAGGAGGAATCAATGCGCGGGATGGCGCAGGCCGTCGAGGATCTGAACGCGTTTCTGGACGCGCTGATGGTAGACGAAGACGTGCTGCCCGAACAGGTCGTGCTGTTCGGCTTTTCGCAAGGGTCGATGATGGCGCTGCATGTGGCCCCGCGCAGAGAAGATGAAATTGCCGGTATCGTCGCCTTTTCCGGCCGCTTGCTGGCCCCTGAGACGCTCGCGGATGAGGCGCTGGTGCGCCCACCGGTGCTGCTGGTGCATGGCGATGCAGATGACGTCGTGCCGCCGCAGTCGCTGCCGCAAGCTGCCGAAGCCCTGCAGGAGGCCGGGTGGAAAGATGTTTTCGCCCATATTATGAAAGGCACAGGGCACGGTATCGCGCCGGATGGTCTGTCGGTGGCCTTGGCGTTCATGCGCGACAAACTGAACCTTTAAGCTTTCGTCTCGCTCCAGATGGCCATTTCGCTGCCGCCTGGTTCAATGAACTGAAATCGGCGTCCGCCGGGAAAGTCAAAGATGTCGGCGGTTATTTGAGCACCTGCCTTTTTGACGACCCCCAACATGCCTTCAAGGTCGTCGGTCTTAAGCACCGGTAGGGGCGCGCGCAAAGCACCCCGCTCAATGCCGCCGCCGATCCCGGCGCCCTGAATGTCGCGGTAATCATCGCCGTAGTCCACAAACTGCCACCCGAAGGCATCGGCGAAAAACGCCTGCGTCTTTTCCAGCTCGGGCGATGTGAATTCGATGTAGTCCAGTGTCACGCGCGCGTCGTTTTCCATCATAACCTGCCAATTGTGTATTTCCTGCCTGCGCAACCGTAAACAAAAGTGGGCTTTGAGCAAGATCATGCTCCGCAGCCATTGCCGAATATCGCATTCCGGACGTTGCAACGAGGCTTGTGGATAACTGTCATCTGCCTGTGACATAAGCATCGTAAGAAAACTGCGACATATTGTGGTGCAGGAAGGGCTTGTCAGACAAAAACCACGAGATATAGTCAGCCTATCGGTGGGACTGGCCTGCCGGACCGGACGCGGAACGGCAAAGGTGCAGTAGATTTATGGACGGCGATTTCAGAGTAGAATTCACACGTAACCCGGCGAGCCTCAAACACAGGCCAGCATTGGTGCTCAACGCGGATTACCGACCGCTCAGCTATTATCCTCTGTCGCTCTGGCCCTGGCAGGATGCTGTCAAAGCGGCGTGGCTGGATCGCGTCGACATCGTGGCTGAATACGACGACATCGTAAGATCGCCGAGTACCGAAATACGCATACCTTCCGTCGTGGTCCTCAAAGACTACGTGAAACCTCAAAAGCGCGTGGCCTTCACGCGCTTTAATTTATTTCTGAGGGATGAATTCAGGTGCCAATACTGCGGTGCGCGGGGCGACCTGACCTTTGACCACGTGGTGCCGCGTGCCTCCGGTGGGGTGACAAGCTGGCAGAATGTTGTCGCAGCCTGCAGCCCGTGCAACCTGAAAAAAGGGGCGAAACCGCTGCATCGCACGGGGCTGTCACTGCGCAAACCACCGCGCCAGCCCGGCGCCGAAGAATTACGCAACATGGGCCGCAAATTCCCGCCGAACCACTTGCATGAAAGCTGGATGGACTTTCTGTATTGGGATGCCGAACTGCAGGCCTGACCCGCTTTTGAAACTGCGAAGCAATAGATGTCGTGGGCTCCGCCGGGTGGGCAGGGCGATGCTGGTGGACGCGGGAACCCGTTCTCTGCATGATGGTTCTATAGCAAATGCAGTATGATTAAGGTGGGAGTATCTGATGTCTTTGATGAACACGGTCACGAAAATGGCCATCGGCTTTGCCGTCGCGAAAGGGATGGAAGCGGTGCAAAAGCAGGGTGGAATCGGATCCATGATGAAAAGCCTTGGCGGAGGTGGCGCGAATAACTCGGGCGGCTTGGGCGATCTGTTGGGTCAATTGGGGGGCGGCAGCGGTCTTGGTGGGGCATCGGGCGGCCTTGGGGACATTCTGGGTCAACTAACGGGCGGTGGTGGAGCATCGGCCGCTGGCGCTGCTGGTGGCCTAGGGGGCTTGGGGGGTCTGCTGGGCAGTCTGGCTGGCGCGCGCGGTGGTGATGCGGCTGGTGGCTTCGAAAGTCTGATCAATCAGGACAATCCCGCGACGGAGCCGGACGAAGAGGAGGTCGCGCGCCTGATGTTGCGGGCAATGACGCAGGCCGCCCGCGCAGATGGGGATATTGACGCCGACGAAAAAGCCAAGCTGCTGGACGCTCTGCAAGATGGTGATCCGTCTGACATGGAAGTGGTGCAGAAAATCCTCGCAGAACCGGTCAGCGCGCAGGCGCTCGCATCTGACACGCCGCGCGGGTTGGAAACTCAGGTTTATACGATGTCGCTCAACGCGATCAGCCCTGACAATCAGGCTGAGGGGCAATACCTTCATGCCCTCGCAGAAGGGTTAGGCATCACGCCTGATACGGCCAATAAAATCCATGACAGCCTTGGTGTGCCGCGGCTTTATACCTGATCAGGCGGCCAGATCGATCCAGACGGGAACGTGGTCAGAGGGCTTGTCCCGACCTCTTACGTCCTTGTCGATCTGGCAATCCACCAGCATGTCCGCCGCCTGCGGGCTAAGCAGCAGGTGGTCAATGCGGATACCATTGTTGCGGTTCCACGCCCCCGCCTGATAGTCCCAGAAGCTGTAGTGTCCGGGGCCCGCCGTCCGGGCGCGGAAGGCCTCCGTCAGGCCAAGGTTGATCAGTTTGCGAAACGCGGTCCGGCTTTCCAGCCGGAACAGCGCGTCATCGCGCCAGCTCTCCGGTTTGGCCGCATCCTCGGCTTGCGGAATGATATTGTAATCCCCCGCCATCACAAATGTGGTTTCATCGGCCAATAGCTCTTTGACGCGATCATATAGCCGCGCCATCCAGTCCAGTTTGTAATCGTACTTCGGTCCGGGTGCCGGGTTTCCGTTGGGCAGATACAACCCGCAGACCCGCACCGGCGCGGTGTCCCCCATGACGGTCGCCTCGATATAGCGCGCCTGCTCATCCGATTCATCGCCGGGCAGGCCCCTTGTGACATCTTCCAGCGGCAGTTTGGACAGGATCGCGACCCCGTTGAAACTTTTTTGACCGTGGGTTTCAAGGTTGTAGCCCATGTCCTCGAACACCGAGCGCGGGAAGGCCTCGTCCACGGACTTTATCTCCTGTAGCAGGGCGACGTCGGGCTGCGCTTCTTTCAACCATGCGGGCAGGGCATCGATGCGCGCTTTGATGCCGTTTATGTTGAACGTTGCGATTTTCATGGAGGCCCCCGCTTGCTACACGTTTCTGATATCCCTGAAGTGACGTCCCGGGGCAAGGGCGTTGTGCCGGTCCGCCCAATGACCTGCGCGTGTGATTCTCGTTAACCATTTTTCTGCAACAGGGCATGAATGGTTAATATCCACAGAGTTATCCTTTGTGGATAAATGTTTTTTTAACAAAGGTTACCGTCTGGGCACAGATTGTATCGATTAGAAATTCACATCAGCATCCCTGTGGATAACCAATGGTTAAGGCAATCTTAACGTGAATTTTTCTTTAAAACTCTCCCTAAAAGGGTGACCGTTTGGAGGTTATCGAAACTTTCAAATGGACGGGATATACCATGAAAACGCGTACCAAAATTTCCATTCACCAAGCCGCAGCTCTACCTCTGGAAACTGCTGATATCCACGGGGGTGACGCAACTGGGCTGTTCACCACATCAATGACATCTCAGCACGGTGACATGATGACGGGGGAGCAAACGGCGCTCTACACGACCTCGATGTCGCCCGAAGGCTCTGCGCTGGCAGGGGCACACACGGGCCTTTACACCACGAGCATGACGACTGGCAAAAATGCGCATTCCGGTGAAGCGACAGGCCTCTTCACCACAAGCATGTCGCCCAAAGTCTGACCCTCGGCGCGATGGCCTGCTGGCTTTCGGGCTGCGGGCCATCCGTGCACTCTCACATCAAAAACGGCTGTATCATGTCAAATGTCATCTCACTCGGCGTGCCGAAACGTCCCAACCTGGCGCAACGGCAATCAACGCTGTTAAGCAGTTTCGCACAGCATCGACGCAGCGCCGAAGATGTTTTCTGGCTTAAGGAAAATGCTGAGATACTCAACATTCTGACAAGCAGTGGCGCGCAACTGACCCCACATGCGCTGGACGTCTACGCTGCTTTTTACGACGGTCTCGAAGAACGCATGCGTTTTTTCCCGCAGTATTACAGGTTTCTTCTGTCGATGTGTCTTGATCTTGAGGACCTTGGCCTTGACGGCGACACGGGCAGAAGGCTGTGCGAAACGGTGCATGCCGCTGATCTGGTTGCCTGTGAGCTGTCCGATTTACAGCGCGCCGAAGCGCAATATCTTATGGCGCGTCGCGGCATGGGAGAGATGACGCCCACTCTGAGGGCACGATTGTTGGATTTCGCGTCTGAGCCACGCACGTTTTCTGTGCCGAACAAAAAAGCAGCTTATGAGCTGACCCATATTGTCTTTTATCTGACAAGCTACGGTGCCGCGCAGACGGAACTGCCGGAGGCCACTGTGACCAGCCTCGAATACGCCGGTCTTCTGGCATTTTTGGATCAGGATGTGGATCTGCTGGCAGAGATTTGCGTTGCATTGCGTTTTGCCGGCCAAAGCCCAAGCGAAATCTGGGAAGATTGGCTGGCGCATGAGATGGGATCGTTCACGCTGGTCCCGGCCCCTGAGGGATCAGTAAATGATGCCTACCATGAATATCTGGTGACCAGCTGGTGGGCCGGTATCGCAGGCATGACAGGTTTTTCCGGACGCCCCCCACAGGGAAATGTTGAAATTTTCAGGCATCGCGCAGGGCCGGGGCCGCTGCGGGCGATATCGTCGCTGTTATATCAGCTTGGACCTGCACGCAGTGGGGACTGGGGGCATATGCGGTCCATTTTCGCGCGCTCCCTCGCACACGACCAGAATGCAATTCTGGAAGGCGCCGCACAATCGTCAGCGCATTTCGATCGTTTCTTTGAACGGTTTTCGAGGTCGAATTAGGTTTCAATCCAACCGCTTGCGGGCTTGACTTAAAGCTACATCGAAAAGGATGTACCACACCCGCATGAGCTGGAGGCATTCGGGTTGTTGATCACAAACCGCGCCCCGATAAGCTCTTCGGTAAAATCGATCACGGCATCTGCGAGAAACGGCAGGGACACCGCGTCGATCACCACTTTTTGCCCGACACCCTCCAGAACAAGGTCATCATCTTTGGGCTCGTCCAGATCGATTTCGTATTGAAACCCTGAACATCCCCCGCCCTCAACGGCGACGCGCAGGGCCTTGCCATCATCAGATGCACCGATCTCTGCGAGCCTCTCGAAAGCGCGCGGGGTGACTTTGGGTGGAAGTTGCATGGCAGTGCTCCGTCAAACGGGTTTATTAATCTGTTAGGATCAATATATAACTTCTGATGACAGGCGACAAGGACCGGCGACATGACAGCACCCTATGCTTCCGATCCGCAGCGCGCCCGAGGGCGCCGCGTGCAGGAGGAGGAGAGCACGTTCCGCTCGTCTTTTCAGCGAGACCGCGACAGAATTATTCACGCAAGTGCGTTTCGACGGCTCAAACACAAGACGCAAGTGTTCATCGAGCATGAGGGCGATTATTACCGCACGCGGCTCACACATTCCATAGAGGTGGCACAGGTTGCACGCACTATCGCGGGGGCGCTGAACCTCAATCAGGAGCTGACCGAGGCTGTCGCCCTGGCCCATGATCTGGGCCACACACCGTTTGGCCACACGGGCGAGGATGCGCTGTCCGACATGATGGCGCCTTTTGGCGGCTTTGATCACAACGCGCAGGCGATCCGCATCGTGACGCATCTGGAACGGCATTATGCCGATTTCGACGGGCTGAACCTGACGTGGGAAACCCTTGAGGGGCTGGCCAAGCACAACGGCCCTGTGACAGGCGACATTCCATGGGCGCTGAAGGCCTATAACGACACGCATGACCTTGAACTCGGCACATTCGCAAGCGCCGAGGCGCAGGTCGCAGCCATCGCGGATGATGTGGCCTATAATCACCACGATTTGCATGATGGTTTGCGCGCAGAGCTTTTTTCGACCGATGAATTGGCCGAATTACCCATTCTGAACATGTGCTTTGCCGAGGTGGATCGGCTCTATCCCGGTCTGAACTATTACCGGCGACGGCATGAAGCGTTGCGGCGGTTCTTTGGCGTTCTGGTCGAAGATGTCATCCAACTTGCGCAGGCGCGGCTCATGACGCTGCAACCCAAATCCGTTAGCGATATCCGGTCTGCTGATCGTGCGATCATCCGGTTTTCAGACGACGTTTTTGACGATTTGAAAGTCATCCGCAGCTTTCTGTTTGATCGCATGTACCGTGCGCCCAGCGTGGTTGTGATGCGGGCCAAGGTGACGCGGGTTGTCGAAGAGCTTTTCCCCTATTTCATGGCGCACCCGGACCAATTACCCAAACAATGGCGCAAGGATGTCGAAGCCATAAATTCTGAAACCGAACTGGCGCGGATCGTGTCCGACTATATATCCGGCATGACGGATCGTTTTGCCCTGCAAGAACATGCGCGTTTGTTGTCGGGAACCCCGCAGGCGGAAATGGCATCTTGAGCAGGCTGCAAGTGCGACATGTTACCCAAACTCCAGGAGGTGTTGTTGACAACACCGCTTGATGGCCGCTTTTGACCGGTTTGTCGCTCAGCCGTGATTGTCTTTCTGCGGTAAACTGCCGAGGGGTTTCCTCCTGATACGCTGGGCAAAGGTTGACCCGGCTTTCGGGCGTGATACACCGCGCATATGCTCTGAGATAGGACCGCTTGATGAACCTTTTTGCCGAAATGCGCGCGCTTGTGCTTGCCTGTCTGGACCAGATGGTCACCGCCGGGCATTTGCCTGCTGACCTGAACATGGCCAACGTGACGGTTGAACCGCCGCGCGATGCGTCGCATGGCGATATGGCGACCAATGCAGCGATGGTATTGGCCAAGCCTGCGGGCAAAAAACCACGTGAGATCGCAGAGGCTTTGGCGGCCTGTCTTGTCGCTGATCCGCGGATTACATCGGCCGAGGTGGCGGGGCCGGGTTTTTTGAACCTGCGGATTGCGCCTGACGCATGGCGCGCGGTTTTGCTCTCGGTGCTCGGCGCGGGTACGGATTTCGGGCGCGCGACCCTTGGTGCGGGTCAGAAGGTGAATGTCGAATATGTGTCGGCCAATCCGACAGGTCCTTTGCATGTTGGCCATACCCGAGGTGCGGTTTTCGGGGATGCACTGGCGTCTTTGCTCGATTACGCAGGCTTTGATGTGACGCGCGAATACTACATCAACGATGGCGGTGCGCAGGTCGATGTGCTCGCCCGGTCAGTATATTTGCGCTATCTGGAAGCGCATGGGCAGGAGGTGGCCTTCCCCGATGGTACCTATCCCGGCGATTATCTGATCCCGGTGGGTCAACAGCTGAAAGATCTCAAAGGCGACAGCTATGTGGGCCAGCCCGAAGAGGCATGGCTGCAGGACATTCGCACATTCGCCACCGATGCGATGATGGACTTGATCCGGGCTGATCTGAAATCGCTCGGTGTCGAGATGGACGTGTTCTATTCGGAAAAATCGCTCTATGGCACCGGACGGATCGAAGCCGCGATTGAGGACCTCAAAAGCAAGGGGTTGATCTATGACGGTGTGCTGGAGCCGCCGAAAGGCAAAAAGCCCGAAGACTGGGAGCCGCGTGAGCAAACACTGTTCAAATCGACTGAACATGGTGATGACGTCGACCGCCCGGTGATGAAATCCGACGGCAGCTGGACCTATTTCGCGCCCGATATCGCCTATCACTACGATAAGGTCAGCCGGGGGTATGACGCCTTGATCGACGTCTTTGGCGCAGACCACGGCGGCTATGTCAAACGGATGAAGGCGGCGGTCTCCGCGCTGTCGGACGGCAAGGTGCCGCTCGATATCAAACTGACGCAGCTGGTGAAGCTGTTCAAGAACGGTGAGCCTTTCAAGATGTCCAAGCGGGCAGGGACCTTTGTGACTCTGCGCGATGTGGTCGATCAGGTCGGCCCGGATGTGGCACGCTTTGTCATGCTGACGCGCAAGAACGACGCCATGCTTGATTTCGATTTCGACAAAGTGATGGAGCAAAGCCGCGAAAACCCGGTGTTTTACGTGCAATACGCCCATGCGAGGGTCGCGTCAGTCATGCGCAAGGCCGAAGCGGCAGGCATTGCCGTCGACATGGACACGCTGAAGGCTGCGGATTTGTCGCTGCTGGATCATGAGGCCGAACTGGGCCTGATTGCCAAACTGTCCGAGTGGCCGCGTCTGGTTGAAACAGCGGCGCGCAGCAACGAGCCGCACCGCGTTGCCTTCTATCTCTATGAACTATCGGGCGTGTTTCACGCGTTGTGGAACCGGGGTAATGATGTGCCGGAATTACGTTTCGTGCAGGATGATCCAAAAGTCACACAAGCGAAAATTGCCCTCGCACGTGCCTGCAGCGTTGTAATTGCGGCCGGTCTTGGTATTCTCGGCGTCACACCGGCACAGGAAATGCGTTGATATAAAACGCGACCTGTGCCTGAGCAGTAATTCGTAAGACAGACTTTTGGGGCAACGTATCCCAAAGGCGGTGAGGCACAAATGGCGGATTTTGAACGCACCCATTATCGGGGCGACTATGGTCATGGTACGCAGGGGCAGGGCCCCGAAGGCGCACAATCGGTTTCAATTGCTACGCTCACTAATATGGCGGGCGCGGTTGTTTCAATTGCGTTGATCGCGGGTATCGGTGTCTGGGGCTACAAGCTCATGGTGCGCGATGTCAGTGGCATCCCTGTCGTGCGCGCGGCAGAGGGTGAGATGCGCGTGCGCCCGGAAGACCCGGGGGGGCAACTGGCCCGCCATCAGGGTCTGGCGGTGAATGAAATTGCCGCACGCGGTTCTGCGTCAGGACCGGTTGATCGCGTGGTGCTTGCACCGCCGGCAACACAGCTGGCTGATGAAGATCAACCCATTGCCGCAAAAAGAGAAGAACCCGTCATACAGCCAAAACCGCTCGCGCCGGCGCATGAATCGCTGATCACGACAGAGGCTGGCGTTGCCCCCACGACCGATCGCGCGCAACAAAGCGCTATTGACGCGGTTGTGGCAGAATTGGCAGGGGATGGCGCGCAAATAGCGGCAACGTCCGATCTGACGCCACACCCTGCTGTGCTGCTCACACAGGTCATAGATGCCCCCGGAGCGCGGGCGTCTCTGCGCCCCCGTATTCGTCCGGCTGACATTCAACAAACCGTGCAGCGCGTTGCCTACACCCCTGAGCAAAGCGTTGAGGTCGCCGCTGCGGATATTCCCTCCGGAACACGCCTTGCCCAGCTTGGTGCCTTTGACAGCCCCGAGGTGGCGCGCGCGGAATGGACACGCATTCAGGCCAAATTCGGCCAGATGATCGACGGCAAATCGCGGGTTGTACAAGAAGTGCAATCGGGGGGGCGTACTTTTTACCGGTTGCGCGCCATGGGGTTTGTGAGCCTCAGCGATACGCGGCGCTTTTGCTCTGCCATCAAGGCGGAGGGCGTCGATTGCATCCCGGTGCAGGTCAAATAGAGCGTGGCACGGTTCGGGGCCACTATCCTTGATGCCGAAGGGCTTCGTCTGACGGCGGATGAAAAGGCGTTCTTCAGGGCCGCCAACCCCTATGGGTTCATCCTGTTTGCCCGCAACATCGACTCCCCGGATCAGGTGCGCGCCCTGTGCACGGAAATGCGGGATTGTGTCGGGCGTGATGCGCCCATCACCATTGATCAGGAAGGCGGGCGCGTTCAACGGTTGCGTGGCCCGGTCTGGACAGAATGGCTGCCTCCGCTGGATTTCGTGGCCAAGGCCGGCCCGCGCGCCAAAGAGGCGATGTATCTGCGTTTTCGCCTGATCGCGGCTGAGTTGCATGATCTCGGCATCGACTGCAATTGCGCACCGATGGTGGATATCGCGAGCGCCGATACCCATGATTTCCTGCGCAACCGATGTTATGGCACGGACGCGAATAGCGTGGCGATGCTGGGGCGCGCGGCGGCTGAAGGGATGCTGGCGGGCGGGGTCATCCCGGTCCTCAAACACATCCCCGGACACGGGCGTGCGACCTTGGACAGTCACTACGATTTGCCAAATGTCACAGCATCGGCGGCTGATTTGCGCGCTCAGGATTTTGCCCCGTTCAAAGCGTTGAACGACCTGCCCATGGGGATGACCGCGCATCTTGTCTATGAGGCGCTGGACAGCGCGCCCGCAACGCTCTCGCCAAAGGTGATGAAGCTCATCCGCGAGGACATCGGGTTTGACAACCTGATCATGACCGATGACATCTCGATGAAGGCGCTGTCGGGCAGTCTGACCCAGATCGCGCAGTCCGCCCTTGTGGCAGGATGTGATGTGGTCTTGCATTGCAACGGATCGCTTGCCGACCGCCATGAAGTGGCCGAGGCTGCGGGCGAAATGAGTTTTGCTGCGCAGACCCGCGCATTACGCGCCCTGAATGTGCGGATCGCCCCTGATGATATTGACATTCCGGCCGCGCAGGCTCAGCTTGAGGCGCTGTTGAATAAGGCGTGAAAGTCGATATCGGGCATGGCTGAAATTCCCTTCGAAGAGGACAAGCTGTCTGTTGCCGATCGCATGGCCGCCGAAGCACTCATCGTGGATGTAGAAGGTTTTGAGGGTCCACTGGACGTTTTGTTGACGCTGAGCCGGACGCAAAAAGTAGACCTGCGCAAAATTTCCGTCCTTGCACTGGCCAAACAATATCTGACTTTTGTGGAACGCGCCAAGGCGCTGCGCCTTGAACTGGCAGCGGATTATCTGGTGATGGCCGCATGGCTTGCCTTTCTCAAGTCTCGCCTGCTTTTGCCCCCTGACCCGACCGAAGAGGGGCCAAGCGGCGAAGAGCTTGCAGCGCATCTTGCCTTCCAGCTTGAGCGGTTGCAGGCGATGCGTGATGCCGCCGCACGGTTGATGGGGCGCGACCGGCTTGGGCGTGATTTCTTTGCGCGCGGCCAGACCCACGAGGTCACCCGCACCCGCAACATCCAATATACCGCCACATTGCTGGACCTGATGCAGGGCTATGCCCGTATTCGGACGCGTGATGAATTTCGCCCGTTTGTCATGGACCGCGATGCTGTCTTCACGATGGAGCAGGCGTTGGAACGCATGCGCGGTCTGATGGGCTATGCGGGCGACTGGACGGATATCTCAAGCTATCTGCCCGAAGGGTGGGAACTCGACCCGGTGCGCCGCAGGTCCGCGACTGCCGCGACCTTTGCGGCATCCCTTGAGCTTGTGAAAGAGGGTCACCTTGAGATACGTCAATCCGACACATTCGCACCGATCGAACTGCGCAAAAGGGACAGACCTCAGTGAGTGACGACACCACCCCCACAGCGTCCGACGAAAACGAACAAAGCCTGTTCGAGGCCCCGCCCATGGGCGAGCAGGAACGTATGGTCGAAGCGATCCTCTTTGCATCAGCAGAGCCTGTATCTGTCAAGGAACTTGCCGCGCGCATGCCGCATGGGTCCGACCCGGCCGAAGCGTTGGTCTATCTGCGCAAGAGATACGAGGGCAGGGGTGTCAGACTGTGCCATATCGGCGATGCATGGGCGATGCGGACCGCACCCGATTTGGGCTTTCTGATGCAGCGCGAAACCATCGAGACGCGCAAACTCAGCCGCGCCGCTGTTGAGACGCTGGCGATCATCGCCTACCACCAACCCGTCACACGCGCGGAGATCGAAGAAATCCGCGGCGTGTCGGTGTCGCGCGGCACGGTGGATCAACTGCTTGAAATGGAATGGATCCGCTTTGGGCGTCGGAAAATGACACCGGGTCGCCCTGTGACATTCGTCGTGACGGCTGAATTTCTGGATCACTTTGGTCTTGAGAACGCGCGCGATCTGCCGGGGTTGAAGGAACTGCGCGCTGCAGGGTTGCTTGAAAACCGACCGCCGCCCGGAGCCATCAGCCTCAACTCCGAGGAAGACGAGCCGGACGAGAGCGCAGAAGGGCAAAGCGAGCTGTTTGAGGATTAAACCACGACGTGACACAACCACGGTGTCAGAGGTCGCGCGGGGTGACGCTAAGGCGTCTTAAAGTGTTTCGACAGCTTCAGACCTTGCCCCTGATAGTTCGAGGCGATGCCCGCCCCATAAAGCTGCGTTGGGGCCTCTTCCATGCGCTCATAAACAAGGCGGCCAACCACCTGACCATGTTCAAGCACGAAGGGCGCTTCGTGACAGCGCACCTCCAGAACCCCGCGCGATCCCGCCCCGCCTGCCGGTGCAAAGCCGAAACCGGGGTCGAAAAAGCCGGCGTAATGCACCCGGAATTCACCCACCATTGCCAGATAGGGGGCCATTTCAGCGGCGTAATTAGGAGGAATCGTTACGGCTTCGCGGCTGACGAGAATATAGAACGCGCCCGGGTCGAGAATGATCTGACCGTTCTGCGTATGGACTTCCTCCCAATACTCAGATGCGTCGTATCGGTTGATCTGTTCCAGATCGATGACGCCCGTATGCGGTTTCGCCCGATAGCCGACCAGCGTGGTATCCTTCAGCTTCAGGTCAACAGAAAACCCCAACCCTTCGTCGATGACCGCATCGCCGTTCACGAGCGGAATTTCCTGATGCAGGCTTTTCAGCGCGGCGTCATCCAGAACCGCATGTCCGGCGCGAAAACGGATTTGGTTCAGCCGCATACCGGGCCGGACCAGAACGGAAAACGAGCGCGGGCAGATCTCTGCATAAAGCGGGCCGTGATACCCCGGCGCGATCCGGTCAAACTCGGTGCCCCCGTCGGTGATCGTGCGGGTCAACAGGTCAAGACGCCCGGTGGAGCTTTTAGCGTTTGCCACGGCCTGCACGTCGCCGGGCAGGGCGAGAGACTCCATCAAAGGCACGACATAAACGCATCCCTTTTCGAGAACGGCGCCTTGCGAGAGGTCGACGCGGTGCATCTCAAACTCGCGCAAACGATCCATGACCCGCGCGCCGTGACCGGCCAGAAAAGAGGCGCGCACCCGAAAGGCGACGCTGCCAAGGCGCAGGTCCAGACTTGCAGGCTGGATTTGTCCCTCAACGAGGTTGCGCGTTGCAGCGATCTGGTTTTCCGCGACCATCCGTTCGATGGCTTGGTTTGGCAGCACGCCGCTCATATATCCGCTCCCGAAAGCACAAAGGCCCGCACTGCAAGAGTACGGGCGCTTGGTGTAGATTTTATGTTGGTCGGGCTAGCAGGACTCGAACCTGCGACCTTCCGTCCCCCAGACGGACGCGCTACCAGGCTGCGCCATAGCCCGACTTGACGCGCTTCATACCCGATCTGGGCGTCGTGGCAAGAGAGAAATACCACCTGTCAGTCTTTGTGGATTTCTTTGCGGGGGGTTGCCATGCTGGCGCGCAGGCGGGTGAGCCGCGCAAGCAAGGGCTTGATCTCTTGCGCCTGTGCTGGTGTCAGCGATTTTACCTGCGTCAACGCGGACAAAGCGGACGGATCCACGGCAATCTGCGAGATTGCCGGCACCGGGGGCAGATCGACGACTCTCGGTTTGGGTGCCTCGTTGGAGGTCTCAGGCGGCGATACGGGTGCAGCACTGTCCTGAACCGTTGGCTCAGCTTGGGGAGGTGTCGGCGTCTCCTGCGGAGCGGCGGGTGCCGGTGTGGGTTCAGTGGGTATGATCGCCTCTGCATCGGCGCTGCGGGGACGGGCGCGAAAACTCGGCATCGCCTGTGCCGCGTCCTGCGACGTCTGTGGCTGCTCAGGTTCAGCACTGGCAGGGTCGCTTGGCACCGTTTCAGCTGCAACCGGTTCATCCGCCAGGCGCGTCATCGGTGAGGGCTCGACCTCTTGCGGTGCGGGCTCGGGCTCTTGCGGCGCGGGCTCGACCTCTTGCGGTGCAGGCTCGGGTTCTCGTGGTGCAGGCACATCATCTTGCTCTGCAGGTGGCGCCGTCAGAGCAGTTTCAGATGGGGCGAGCACATCGGACGCATCCGCAGGCACGACCGCCTGCGGGACGGGCTCCGGATCAGGTTCACTTGCCACCAATGGCGCTGTTTCTGGCGTCTGCGTGCTCAGATCGGGTTCCGGCGTGCTGGCTATCACTTCGGGTTCGGTCGGTGTGCTTGCAAGCACCTCCGGCTCTGGCATGGCGGGGGCTTCAGGGGTCACAGGTGCAGGTGGTTCGTCAAGGACCTGAGCCGCTGGGGCCGCGGGGCTTTCCTCGGGCATGGCATCAGGGACGACCGCCTCCTGCAGATCGGAAACCTCGTCGTCAGATCCGGCCGTACTCCCCTCGATCACCGCAATTGTCAGGTCGTCCAGTGGTTGCGACATATCCGCGACATAAGGCACGCCGTTTTCACGCAACAGTTTCTGCGCGCCCTTGATGGTCAGGCCGTCCTCATGCAGCAACTGCTTTATGCCACCCAGCAGCAGCATATCCGCCGGTCTGTAATAGCGCCTGCCACCTGCGCGTTTTATAGGTTTGACTTGGCTGAATTTGCTTTCCCAAAAGCGCAGCACATGCGCCTGCACGCCCAACCAGTCGGCGACCTCTGAGATCGTGCGGAACGCGTCAGGTGATTTGGGCATGCGTTCAGGACTTGTTGCCGTCGGCCACACGATCTTTCATCAGGTGAGAGGGCCTGAACGTCAACACACGGCGTGGGTTGATCGGAACCTCTTCGCCGGTCTTTGGGTTGCGTCCCACACGGGCTGATTTATCGCGCACCGAAAAGGTGCCAAACGAGGAGATCTTGACCTGCTCGCCACTTACCAGCGCATCGGAGAGATGCTCCAATACCGATTCGACCAATTGTGCGCTTTCATTTCGAGACAGGCCAACCTCGCGAAAAACCGCCTCGCTCAGGTCCATTCTTGTCAACGTTTTCTCGGCCATCTCTGTCCCTTTCGTTTTCAACGACTGTACGTCCATGCATTTTTACGAGTCAATATCAATGACTTGCTCAACGCCAGATGAGCGAAAATAACCCCGTTTACCAGCGCAGTACGACCGCGCCCCAAGCCAATCCACCGCCGATGGCCTCGGTGACCACCAGATCGCCCTGTTTGATTTGCCCGCGCGCATGCCCCACGGAGAGTGCGAGGGGAATCGATGCAGCCGAGGTATTACCGTGATCCTGTACTGTCACCACGACCCGGTCCATCGACACGCCCAGCTTCTTGGCTGTTCCTTGAATGATACGGATATTCGCCTGATGCGGTACAACCCAATCGACATCCGCCGCTGTCACCCCTGCGCGCTCAAGGGCGGTGGTGGCGGTGGAGGCGAGCTTTTCGACCGCATGGCGGAATACCTGATTGCCCTGCATCCGAAGATACCCGGTTGTCCCAGTAGAAACGCCGCCATCAACGTACAAGAGATCCTTGTGCCGCCCGTCGGAGTTCAGATCGGTGGAGAGGATGCCGCGGTCCGCTGAGGTGCCGGTGCCGTCCTGAACTTCGAGCAGAACAGCGCCCGCACCGTCGCCAAACAGAACGCAGGTTGAGCGATCCGTCCAGTCCATGATGCGGCTGAAGGTTTCGGCACCGATCACCAATACTCTTTTCGCCTGACCGGACAGGATCAGCGCATTGGCGTTGCTCAGGGCAAAGACAAACCCCGCGCAGACGGCTTGCACATCAAAGGCAAACCCGCGTGTCATACCAAGTTCGGCCTGCACCATTGTCGCCGCCGAGGGAAACGTCAAATCGGCCGTGGAAGTTGCGACAATGATTGCATCGACGTCCTGTGGCTCGACCCCGGCCATCGCGAGTGCTGCGCGACTGGCGGCACTGGCCATGCTCGCGGTTGTTTCACCTTCGGCTGCAAAGTGTCTGCGTTCAATGCCAGAGCGCGCACGTATCCACTCGTCATTGGTATCGAGAGTTTTTTCAAACTCGGAATTTGGCACGACACGATCGGGCAGATAATGTCCGACACCCGTTACAACGGCACGCAGGGTCACTGGGCTTTCTCCTCTGCGGGCAGGCCGGCAACGCGGGCTGCAAGTTTGTCGGTAAACTGGATATGCGCCAGTTGTGCGGCCAGCTTAATCGCGGACGACACGCCGGTTGCGTCAGCGGAGCCGTGTGATTTCACAACTGTCCCATTCAACCCCAGAAAAACGCCGCCATTCACACGGCGGGGGTCGATCTTTTTCTTCAGGCGGCGCAGCGACGGATAGGCCAAGAGCGAGGCCAGCCGCGACAAGGGCGTGTAACGGAATGCCTCACGCAGACGGTTACCGACAAGATTTGCCGTGCCCTCACCAGTCTTGATCGCGACATTGCCCGTAAAACCATCCGTCACGATTACATCACACAGATCACCCGAAATATCGCCGCCTTCCACGAAGCCGACAAAATCAAATCCCGCCGGATCCTGTTGCTCCTTGATCAGATCAAAGGCTTCCTTGAGTTCGGTGCGGCCCTTGTGTTCCTCGGTGCCCACGTTGAGCAACCCGACACGCGGGCGCGGCAGATCAAGCCCGTTACGTGCATAAGACATGCCCATCAGCGCATAGCGCAGCAAATCATCCGCATCCGCCTTGATGTCTGCCCCCACGTCGAGCAGCACATTGAAGCCCTGCTGGTTGGAGGAGGGATAAAGCACAGCGATCGCGGGACGGTTCACACCGGGTAGTTTGCGCAGTCGGATCATGGAAAGGGCCATGAGCGCCCCGGTGTTGCCACAGGAAACGGCGACTGACGCACTGCCATCGCGCACGGCTTCAATGGCGGACCACATGGAGGTGCCTTTGCTGTTGCGCACAACCTGACTGGGTTTGTCGTCCATCGTAACGACACCGGTCGCATCGCGGACTTCGCAGCGACCCTGCAATGATTTGCGGCGGGCGACGAGAGCGGAAATTTCCGCCTCTGGCCCATGCAGGATGAAAAACACGTCAGGGTTTTTGCGCGCTGACACGTCGCAGCCCGCAACAATAGCGGCGGGACCCTCGTCCCCCCCCATCGCATCTACCGAGATGATGATGCGTTCATCGTGTGATTGCGTCTGACCGGTCTGCGCCGTCATAAAGCGACTGCCCCCAAACCCTGCTGCCCGTATTCGTTAAGGCACAGGTTTAGGCTGCGTCGTCTTCCAGATCAATCTCTTCTGACAGTGCCACGACTTCTTTGTCGTCATAGTGACCGCAGGCGGCACAGATATGGTGGGGGCGTTTCAGCTCGCCACAGTTGGTGCATTCATTTGGGTTTGCTGCGACCAGCGAATCGTGCGCGCGACGATTGTTGCGGCGCGATTTGGAGACTTTGTTCTGTTGAACAGCCATTGTCTTGGGCCTTTTGTCGTTCGGGGCTCAGCGCTGGTGATATCGCGCAAAAAGCCGAGTTTCGTGAATAGATGTCCCATTCGTGGGTGTGACGTGCGTTTAGGCGCAAGCCGTCGCTTTGTCCAACCCTATTTGGAAGAGCCACGCAAAATACTGTGATAAGCGGCGCGTGCAAGCTCTTTTTGTTCGGATGCCGCTGCCGGACGCGCATACACGCTGCAGATTCGGGGCATCAGTCGTCTTTCAGTTGCTCTTTGAGTGCTGCCAGCCCTGCAAAAGGGCGCGCATCTTCGTCCGTCATTGGGCGCACTCCGGGTTCACTCACGCTGAGTACGCCGAGTTCTGCGTCCGGCGCGCGTGGATAGAGTGGCAGATGCAACACGAGGGCTTCAATCATGACGTCTGCCGGGTCTATCCAGGTAGACAAAGGCTCAACAGCGTCGTCGTCGGGGATTTCCGCCTCGGGTGCATCCACGTCGATGAAGTCTTTTTGATAGACGCGCCGGACAGGCACATCGATTCGCGTCGTGACCGGTTCAACCGTGACGGCACATGGCTGCACAACGGTTGCACCCAAGGTTGCGTCAAGTTGCCAATCGGCAGCCCCAAGTGACGTAATTTGGCCTGTAAACGATAATTTACGCAAACCCAGAAGATCCATTTGCGTGGCCAATTCAGTCCGCTGAGCCTTTGCCGGGCGTAGATCAAAGGGTGTGGCAGTGTTCTGTGACAAGCCACTGACACGCAAAGCGGTAGGTGAGGGCGGTGTTTGCGACATTGATGCTGCTTTCGTTTCTTGAACCATGGCACGTGCATGGTGTAAGCGAGATAGAAGCCATGGAGCACAAGGGCAAGGGCCAGCGTTATGAGTATGCGAATACCGCAGGGATACCGGTTTTCCAAAACGGCACGGACCTTTGTCTTGGCAGGTGTTCTGTTCGGGCTGGTTGCGTGTGGTCCGACATATCGCAATCATGGATATGTGCCGCCGCAGGAAGACCTTGACCAGATCGTGGTCGGCATCGATACGCGGTCGTCCGTCGAAGAGACTCTTGGCACATCCGGATCTACTTCGGTGCTGGAAGATGATGCCTTGTATTTTGTGCGCAGCCGCATGCGCACCGTCGCTATGCTGGACCCCGAAGTGATTGAACGTCAGGTAGTTGCCGTCAGTTTCGATGCCAATGGAATCGTCGAGAATGTGGAGAGTTTCGGGCTGGAGCGGGGGCAGATCGTCAGTTTGACCCGGCGTGTGACTGATTCCAGTGTCGCAGGTAAATCCTTCCTGCGTCAGCTTGTCGGTAACATTGGCAGCTTTACACCGAATGGTCTCGGCCTATAGATCACGACATTAGAGCGCGCTGATGAAACGGGGCCGCTATCAGGCAACAGTCGCGACATCGGGGCCCTTGATCCTGCATGCGCAGTCTTTTCGGGCGGCGTGTTTTGGGTTGGAAGTGACGCACGATTGCGACGCGTATGATTCACGCTGCACCCATGTGCTTATCGCAGATACAACCAGCGGCGCACCGGTCTGCTGTTTTCGCATGCTTCATCTGAAACCTGCCCAAATCACGCAAAGCTATTCAGCGCAATTCTATGACCTTTCACCGCTTGAGGTGTTTCATGGCCATATGCTTGAGGTCGGGCGGTTTTGCATGGACGCCGGGTGCCATGACCCGGATGTGCTGCGCCTTGCCTGGGCTGTGTTGACGGCGCAGGTGGATGCTTTGAAGATCGCTTTGCTCTTTGGGTGTTCGTCCTTTCAGGGGATGGTGCCAGCCCTGTATGAAGACGCCTTTGCAATGTTGGCGCATCGTCATATCGCGCCGCGCAAATGGTCCCCCGGTGCGAAAGCCGCAGAGCGTGTGTCGCTCGACGGGTATGTTAATGCCACGCCAGACCTCCAACGCGCCATGACGCAGACACCGCCACTGCTGCGCAGCTACCTGCGTCTCGGGGGCTGGGTCAGCGATCACGCGGTGATCGACCGGCAGATGGGAACGATGCATGTTTTTACCGGGGTTGAGGTGGCCCTGATCCCGCCCGCGCGCAAAAAAGCGCTGCGCTTTTTACTTGGGGCGCATTGATCGCAATCTGTGGCTCGTGCAGCTTTCTGCATTGACGAGATCGGGTGGGCAGCATAGCTGCGCGTCATGGCCCGTATACCTCTTTTACAACTCAATGATATTTCTCTGACCTTTGGGGGGGATCCGGTTTTCGACGGGCTTAGCCTTGTCACGCAACCCGGCGACCGTGTGGCGTTGGTGGGGCGCAATGGGTCGGGCAAATCGACCCTGATGAAGGTTATGGCCGGTAATGTTGAAGTCGACCGGGGTGATGTGATCACCGGTCCCGGCATATCCGTTGGTTATATGGAGCAGGACCCCGACCTCAGCGGGTTCACAACGCTGGGCGATTTCGCAGCGCATGAGCTTGATGCATCCGAGATGTATAAGGTTGAACGCGCGGGGGCGGGGCTCAAGTTTGATCCGGCACGCCCGGTTGAAACAGCCAGCGGCGGAGAGCGGCGGCGTGCAGCACTTGCGCGGATCATGGCGGATGAGCCGGACCTGATGCTGCTCGACGAGCCGACAAACCACCTTGATATCGAAGCAATCGCCTGGCTTGAAGAAGAGCTCAAGCAGAGCCGCAAGAGCTATGTGATCATCAGCCACGACCGGGCGTTCCTGCGCGCCTTGACGCGGGCCACTTTGTGGATTGATCGCGGTGCGGTACGGCGGCAGGAAAAAGGGTTTGATGCCTTTGAGACGTGGCGCGACACTGTCTGGGAAGAAGAAGACACCCAGCGTCACAAGCTTAACCGCAAGATCAAGGCAGAGGCCCGCTGGGCTGTCGAAGGTATCTCCGCGCGGCGCAAGCGCAATCAGGGCCGGGTACGCGCGTTGCAGGACCTGCGCGCCCAACGCGCGTCGCAGATCAACCGCCAAGGCACCGCCGCCATGGCATTTGAAGCCGGGCCCAAATCTGGCCGAAAGGTCATTGAAGCAACTAACATCACCAAAGCTTTCGGGGACAGAACCATTCTGTCGCCATTTTCGCTGACCATCCAGCGGGGGGATCGCATCGCTTTTGTCGGACCGAACGGCGTGGGCAAGACAACCTTGCTCAACATGTTGATCGGGCGCGAGACCCCGGATGCAGGCGATGTAAAACTGGGCACCAATCTGGACATTGCCCTGTTTGATCAGGCGCGCGCACAGCTTGATGGCGACATGAGCCTGTGGGACAGCCTGACGGGCGATCCGGAGATGCGTGTCTCAGGCAAGGCCGATCAGGTCATGGTGCGCGGGCAGCCCAAACATGTGGTCGGTTATCTCAAGGAATTCCTGTTTGATGAGGCGCAGGCGCGCGCACCCGTCCGGTCGCTGTCGGGTGGGGAAAAAGCACGTCTGCTGCTGGCCAAGCTGATGGCGCGCCCGAGCAACCTTCTGGTTCTCGATGAGCCGACCAATGATCTGGACGTCGAAAGCCTCGATTTGTTGCAAGAGCTGCTGGAAACCTATGACGGCACGGTTCTGCTGGTCAGCCACGACCGCGATTTTCTGGACCGGGTTGCCGCCACCACCATCGCGATGGAAGGGGATGGCCGTGCCACGGTCTATGCCGGCGGGTGGAGCGATTATGTTTCGCAACGCCAGACGGATAAAATCACCGCGCCTTCAAAGCTGAAAGCAAGCGAACCTGCGTCTTCAAAGGGGAAATCCAAGCCGAAATCGGGATTGAGCTTTACGGAACAACACCGGCTTGACGCCTTGCCGGATGAGATGGCGCGCCTCGAGGCAGAGATTGCAAAACTGGTTGAGGTGCTCAGCGATGCGGAGCTTTTCACGGAAAACCCAGTCAAATTCCAAAAAGCGACGGATGCCTTGGTTGCGCGTCAAGCTATGCTGGATGACGCCGAAGAAGAATGGCTGATGCTTGAGGAAAAGGCACAGGGTTAGGGCTGCGCGACCTGCACTTTGTATCCCGCCTGCAAAACCTGCACCATCGGCGCGGGTGTCAGCACCGTAACGGTGCCTCGTGCGGGACGGTGGATCGGCTGGCCATACCCTGACGGGGTGTAGGGCAACATCTTGTCCTCCCACAGCAGATGCGCAGCACCGGTTTCGGACAAAATAAAGACACCGTCTGGTAACTCCGCGATGTCAGCGGTGTAGCGCACTTGTTCATAGCGGCGTGGCACGGCGCGCTGGGCGTGCAGGATGGCGTCATAAGCGGCAATGGGTGTGGTTACTTCAGCGGCTGCGCGGAACTGATTGTAATCCGCTCTGCGGCACTCCCCGCAGGGGCGGTGCCCCGCCGCAAAAGCGACGGCCTCGTCCAGAAAGAACAGCTCTGTGTAGTTGTGGGGGCGCATCAAGGCGCGGTGGCGCCCTTTGAACGATAACACACAAGTCACCCAGGCCTTGTGCCGCCAACGCGCTTTGCCCAAACGCTGGTCTGAGTCATGCAAGATACCGCGATTGCCCATAAACTGCCCCCGCGCCGGGTGGGCGATGATCTCTCCGGTGGGTTGGACGCGGTTTTGCAGCGGCATCAGCGCATCCGCAGCGCGCCATCAATGCGGATGACTTCGCCGTTCAGATACCCGGCCTCAACGATAAAACCTGCCAGCTGCGCAAACTCTTCGGGGTCTCCCAACCTGCGGGGGCAGGGAACGTCGGCGGCGAGTTCAGCCTGTATTTCATCGCTGAGCCCCGCAAGCATCGGCGTCATGAAGATACCCGGCGCGATGGTCATCACACGCACGCCCGTCTGCGCCAGATCGCGCGCCATTGGCAGGCACATGGCCACCACGCCTCCCTTGGAAGCGGCATAGGCGGTCTGCCCCTTTTGCCCGTCAAAGGCGGCAATCGACGCGGTGTTGATGATAACACCGCGTGCGCCATCCAGTTCGGGATCGTTTTCGGCCATCGCCTCGGCGGCCAGACGCGCCACATTGAACGTCCCGACAAGGTTTACATCGAGCGTGCGCGAAAACGGCGCGAGGGGATGGGGGCCATCCCGGCCCACGGTCTTGATCCCATAGACGATCCCGGCACAGTTCACCGCTGCCGTGATGCCGTTCATCTGTTCCTTGGCGGTGGCGATGGCCGCCTTGACCGATGCTTCATCCGTCACGTCTGTTTCAACAAAACGCGCATCGATCTCCCGCGCGATAGTCTGTCCCCGCTCTGCATCGCGATCCAACAGGGTCACCTGCGCGCCGTGCTTTGCAAAGTGGCGCGCGGTCGCTTCGCCAAGGCCAGAGGCCGCCCCGGTGACAACAGCAGCGGTTGTTGCGAGTTTCATCGGCGCGACTCCTTTGGTTTCAGGTTTTTATTGTCAGGACAGTTGCACCATAGCGTGACGCTTTTTACCAGCACTCAGCTTGATCGGCGACTGCAACGCAGCGGCGTCGATCATCAACCCCGCGTTGGTCAACGGTGCATCATCCAGTTTGGCACCATTTTCTGCAATCAGGCGTTTGGCCTCTTTGCCTGAATTGGCGAGGCCCGATTTGACGATCAGCTGCACGATGGAAATACCCTGCGCGACGTCTTCTGCGCTTAGCGTCAGGGTGGGCAGATCATCCCCAACCCCGCCTTTTTCAAAGACGTCATGCGCGGTCTGTGCGGCCGTCGCAGCCGCCTCAGCGCCGTGCAAAAGCGTTGTGATCTCGTTCGCCAGCGTGATCTTGGCGGCATTGATCTCAGACCCTGCAAGTGCTCCCAGACGCTCACATTCATCCAAGGGGAGTTCGGTATAGAGCTTCAGAAACCGCCCGACATCGGCATCCGTCGTATTGCGCCAGAACTGCCAGAACTCGTAAGGAGAGAACATATCGGCATTCAGCCAAACCGCGCCGGATTGGGATTTACCCATCTTCTTGCCATCAGATGTCGTCAGCAAAGGCGAAGTCAGCCCATAGACCTCGCCATCAATGACACGGCGGGTCAGGTCAATACCGTTGACGATATTGCCCCATTGATCCGATCCGCCAAGCTGCAGGATACAGCCGTAACGGCGATGCAGTTCCATGAAATCATAGGCCTGCAGGATCATGTAATTGAATTCGAGAAACGACAAGGATTGTTCCCGGTCGAGCCGCGATTTCACACTCTCAAAGCTGAGCATCCGGTTGATCGAGAAATGCCGCCCAATGTCGCGCAGAAAATCGAGGTAGTTGAGATTGTCCAGCCATTCGGCGTTGTTCAGCATCAAAGCCCCGGTGGGCGCATCCGAATAATCAATATAGGCGGAGAACACCTGCTTGATCCCGGCGATATTGTCGTCAATCGCCTCCGGCCCCAACAACGGGCGTTCGTCCGCCCGAAAGCTTGGATCGCCCACTTTGGTGGTCCCACCCCCCATGAGCGTCAGCGGCTTGTGCCCGGTTTTCTGGAACCAGCGCAGCATCATGATCTGGATCAGCGACCCAACATGCAGCGATTTCGCCGTGGCATCAAACCCGATATAGGCCGATTGAACGCCCTTGAGCAGTGCTTCATCCAGCCCCTGATAATCCGTGCAATCGGCCATAAAGCCGCGCTCCATCATCACAGCCATGAAATCGGATTTCGGGGTGTAGGTCATTGGTCTTGCTCTCTGCTTGCAATGCGCTCACTCTATAGGTGCTGTGCAGACAAAGGAAAAGGCTTTGGAACAAGCCATCGAAAAAACAGGACCGATCACGGCTTTGGGCGCGATGAGCGGCACCTCATTGGACGGTGTGGATGCGGCGATCGTCGTCACGGATGGCGTAACGATTGATCGCTTTGGGGCGACAGCATACAAATCCTACAGCGCTGCAGAACGCGCCGTTTTGGCCAGTGCGCTAGGCCACTGGCAAGGCCCCGAAGTTGATGCCGCGACTGCAGTGATCGAGCATGTGCACAGGGCCGTGCTTGAGGGTTTTCCAGAGGCCGATGTCATCGGCTTTCACGGTCAGACGCTGGCACATGCGCCGCACACGCGCGGCACCTTGCAGGTTGGCGATGGGGCGTGGCTTGCCACCGCTTTGGACCGGCCAGTGGTCTGGGATTTTCGCACGGCGGATGTTGAAATGGGCGGGGAGGGCGCACCGCTGGCGCCGTTTTTCCACTTTGCCTGCGCAAAGTACATCGGTGCCACGCGGCCGCTCGCGTTTCTGAACCTCGGAGGGGTTGGCAATCTGACCTATGTTGATCCGTCCTTTGATCAACCGGAAGCGGCGGGCGCCTTGCTCGCCTTTGATACCGGGCCTGCCAATGCGCCAATGAATGATCTGGTTCAGGCGCGCCTTGGGTTGCCTTATGACAGGGACGGGCAGATCGCGCGCGAAGGTTCTGTGGAGAAAAGCGCGCTGGATCGGTTCCTTGCTGAGCCTTACTTTGCGCGTATTCCACCCAAATCCTTGGACCGGAACGATTTCTCACAAATGATGGATCACGTGGGCGATTTGCAGAACGCTGACGCTGCGGCCACCTTGACGGCCATGTCAGCGGCAGCTGTGCGCGAGGGGCTGCGTTATTGCCCGCAAACGCCGACGCAGCTTTTGGTGACGGGCGGTGGGCGCAATAACCCGGTGCTTATGGAGATGTTGCGCAGCACGCTCGCGTGCCCGGTAAAGCCCGTGGAAGACGTCGGCCTTGATGGCGACATGCTCGAAGCGCAGGCGTTTGCCTATCTCAGCGTGCGCGTCGCGCGAGGCTTACCGACGTCCTGCCCCGGCACAACAGGAGTGCGGACGCCGGTCGCAGGCGGGACCATCAGCTACCCGAACGCAGCTGCAGTGGCTGTGCACAATCGCTAAGCCTTAGGGGCGACAAACCTGTCCGGGGGCAAGTTCAAAGTTATCAAACGTAAAGTGAGGCGAGACCTTGCATCTGACCTGAGTATACGCGCCGACTGCCAATCTTGGTTGGGCAGGATGATCTGAGGGCGCCGCGATGACGACTTGTGCCGCTACATCGGCAAGCTAGTCTGCCATAGATCATCCGCCAAAAGGAGAGATATGTGAAAGTCATCATAGTAGGGGCAGGTATCATTGGTGCACTCACCGCATTTCATCTGGCGCGCCGCGGTGCTGACGTCACGGTGATAGAGGCGGGTCAACCGGCAGGGGCCGCATCCGGTGCCTCATTTGGATGGATCAACGCCAGCTTTTTCCTTGATCGGAACCATTTTGATTTGCGCTGTGCCGCCATGTCCGCGCACCGCCGTTTGGCTGACACTCTGACGTCGCGTGCCACGCTCTGGCAGGGATGTTTGTCTTGGGAAGACCCCGCAGGTCTTGAGGCACATCACGATATGCTCAAAAGCTACGGGTATGCGGTCTCGATCCTTGGAAAAGACGAAATTGCTGCCTTGGAACCTGCCATTTCAGCACCCGACCGGGCGATGCTCATGCACCGCGAAGGTGCTGTAGATTTGGCGACGCTTGCCCGTGATGCGCTGACAGCGGCCACGGCGCTCGGAGCGCATGTGATTGCCGGGGTGGCCGTCACCGGATTGCTGCATCAACAGGCAAAGGTGCAGGGTGTGCGCTGGTCTGGCGGGACACTTCCTGCCGATGCGGTCGTGCTGGCAACGGGCGTGGCCACGCAGGGGTTGCTGGCAGGTGTGGGTCAGTCTTTGCCGATGCTGACACGCCCGGCACTTATTGTCCGCTCCACGCCCGTGCCACCGGTCATTTCGCATATTCTGGTGACGCAGGGGCAGGAGGTGCGTCAGGACCCCACTGGCCGCATATTGGCACCGACCTCTGCCGCGCATCAAAGCGATCGTGCAGATGCGATTGACGAAAACCCGGAACAGCTGGCGGATAAGGCAATCGGGCGGGTGGAACGGTTGCTGGACAGATCGCTGTCATGGGAGCAAGTGACGCTGGCGCATCGTCCGATGCCGCAGGACGGATTGCCGGTTGTCGGGGCTTGCACCTTAGAGGGCCTTTACGTCAGCACCATGCATTCGGGTGCGACGCTCGCGCCTCTGGTGTCTGAAATCGCTGCGAAAGAGGTTCTAGCGCAAGCGCTCAGCAATGAAGAATGCTCACTGATCGCGCCTTACCGGCCGCAGCGATTTACAGATTGAGTTCGTAAAACACCAGCATGGGCAGCACTGCCTCCGGGATGTCGCTATAGGGTCCGCGTTGCTGAAATCCGAGCTTTTCATAAAGACGACGCGCGCCCGTGAAACTGGCATTGGTATCGAGCAATATGCGTTTTGCACCGTCGCGACGCGCCTGATCGATCAAGGCCTGTGACAGCTTTTTACCCGCACCGGTTCCACGCGCCTGCGCCTGAACAAACACGCGCTTGATTTCCACATCTTGGTCATTCAGAGGGTGTATCATGGCGCAGCCGACAGACTGTCCATCCAGCGCTGCGATCAGAATTTCCCCCTGCGGGCGCGCGTGCTTCAGCGCCAGATCCTTCATGAGCGCTGTGTAGGCATCTTCGGGGTAGAAGACATTGACGATTTCCTGCATGTAATCGTCGAATGCCAGCAAATAATCCCGGTATTCCCAGCAAAGCTGGCGGACGTCGTCAATATCCTCAGGCGTACGGGCGGCGCGAATGGTGATCGCAACCGTCACCGCAAAATTGACCGGCCTGCATATTCAGCGGTTTCCCCCAGGGCTTCTTCGATGCGGATCAACTGGTTATATTTCGCCAGCCTGTCAGAGCGGGCAAGCGACCCGGTTTTGATCTGACCACAGTTTGTAGCGACTGCGAGATCTGCAATCGTGGCGTCTTCGGTCTCTCCTGAGCGGTGCGACATCACGTTGGTGAACCCGGCGCGATGGGCCATATCCACGGCCTTGAGCGTCTCGGTCAGGGTGCCGATCTGGTTCACTTTGACCAGCATCGAATTGGCCGAACCGCGTTCAATGCCCATGGCCAGACGTTCGGGGTTGGTGACGAACAGATCATCCCCGACCAACTGTATCTTGTCGCCCAAAGCATCCGTCAGGGCCTTCCATCCGTCCCAGTCATCCTCGGACATGCCGTCTTCGATGGAGATGATGGGGTAATCCGCGACCAGTGCGGCCAGATAGGCGACGTTTTCCTCAGAAGTCAGCGATTTGCCTTCGCCCGCCAATTCGTATTTGCCATTCTTGAAATACTCTGTGGCCGCGCAATCCATCGCGAGATAGATTTCCTCACCGGGTTTGTAACCAGCTTTCTCAATGGATTTCAAAATGAAATCAAGCGCGTCGCGGGTAGAGTTGATGTTGGGTGCAAAGCCACCTTCATCGCCGATACCCGTGGACAGACCCGCCGCCGAAAGCTCTTTTTTCAAGGTATGGAAGACTTCCGAGCCCATGCGTACGGCCTCGCGAATGTTGTCTGCCGCCACCGGCATGATCATGAATTCCTGAATGTCGATCGGGTTGTCCGCATGCTCGCCGCCGTTGATGATGTTCATCATGGGAACGGGCAGGACACGCGCCGATGTACCACCGACATAGCGGTACAGGGGTTGCGTGCAATAATCCGCAGCGGCCTTTGCGGCGGCCAGTGACACGCCCAAAATGGCGTTCGCGCCAAGGCGGGATTTGTTCGCCGTGCCGTCCAGTTCAATCATGCTTGCATCGATGTCGACCTGCTCAGTGGCGTCCAGACCAACGAGCGCATCCGCGATTTCGCCGTTTACGGCGGCGCAGGCTTCCAGCACGCCCTTGCCCATATAACGGGCTTTGTCCCCGTCACGGCGTTCCACCGCCTCATAAGCGCCGGTCGAAGCACCGGAGGGGACGGCGGCGCGCCCCATCGTGCCATCTTCGAGGATCACATCAACTTCGACGGTTGGATTGCCACGGCTGTCCAGAATTTCGCGGGCGTGAATGTCGATGATCGTGCTCATGAGTATGGGCTCCTGCAAATGAATTTGCCGAGGTGATAGCCCGACCGCTCAAAGATGGAAAGGCCTAGTGCGCGACGCCCCGGACCCGGCGTTCGCGCCACAACGTGTAAAGACCGGAGGCGACAATGATTGCAGCCCCCAGCAATGTCAGCGCATCGGGACGCTCGCCAAAGATGCTGATGCCTATCACCAGCGCAAAGAGAATACGGGAATAGCGAAAGGGTGTTACAAAGCTGATTTCGCCCACGCGCATGGCTGCGACGATGCAGTAATAGGCGAAAATACCGATCAACAGCGCGGCCCCAAGGTAAAATAACGTGGAGGGTGGCGGCGTGATCAGCGTGGTGTCGTTGAACCACATCATGATTGCGGCCGAGGGGATGAGCACCAGAAACGCCCAGAAACTGAGTTGCAGCGATGATGTCTCCGGCGGAACGCGCCGGGTTGCAAGATCGCGAATGCCAAGGCCGATGACGCCCTGCACGGCAAAAAGCGACAGCCAGCTGAACCCTTCAAGTCCGGGCCGGATGATCAGCATAACCCCCATGAACCCCACAATGATCGCTGTCCAGCGGCGCCAGCCAACGGCTTCCTGTAAAAACAGAGCCGCCCCCAAGGTCACAAAAAGCGGCGTTGCCTGCAGGATTGCCGAGGCCGTCGACAGCGGGATCAAGGCGATGGCCGTCACAAAACCTATGGTGCCGACCAGTTCCCCGATGGCGCGCAGCATGATAGCGGGTGTGAAGAGGGCGGCAGTGAACAGCGCTTGCCGTTGTATTTTGAGCAGGATCGCCAGCAACACGGCACTGCCCACACCCAACATGCCCACGATCTGACCGATTGGCAGATCGACCGCGAGCAGTTTGATCAGCATATCTTCCAGCGCGAAGAGAAGCATCGCCAGAACCATAAGGGCCGCGCCGCGCAAATTATCCATTGGGGGGTTTTTCCTGCTAAAAGGGATGCCAGTCCCTTAGGCCGCGCAGTTGCAGATGTCCACGCCGCGCGCTGGCATCACTCTTTTTTCAGCGGCACGCCATAGAGTTCCAGACGGTGCCCCCGTAACTCATACCCCAACTTGTTGGCGATCCGTTCCTGCAAGGCTTCGATTTCGGCGTCCACGAATTCAATAACTTCGCCTGAATTCATATCGATCAGATGATCATGATGGTCGCGTTCGGCGTCCTCGTAGCGTGCCCGACCGTCGCCGAACTCCAGCTTGTCCAGAATGCCCGCCTCTTCAAACAGCTTGACCGTCCGGTATACGGTTGCAATCGAAATACCGTTATCAATTGCGACGGCGCGGGCATATAGTTCCTCAACGTCGGGGTGATCCGCACTGTCTTCGAGGACCTGCGCGATGACACGCCGTTGGCCGGTCATGCGCAGCCCCTTCGCCTCGCAGCGTTTGATGATTGGTTTGCTCATGCGGTGGCCCCCGTAACGTAGCTCCGGTTTTTAGCCGCCTTTGCGCATGGGTTCCAGCCAAGTTTTTGTGTTTCGGTTGACTTATGCGCCAACAAGGCGCATGTGGGTGACAGGTGATGCCTTCTGCCGCGTGAGCAGAGTTGTAGCGAGACGCCCATAAAGCGTCTGTTTCAGCCGATAAGTCCCACCTATGTTCCCAAAATCACGCGTGGGTCCGAGCGCAATGGACAGTGCCAGGTATGTTGCCTGCGATCTGTGATCCCTTGCGCATCCTGCGATGGCCGTCTTGTAGAACGGCTGCGATTTTTGCGTGGGCAACAGCCTGCGAGAGGATAAAAATGAGCGATTTCGAAATGATGAACCTGCCACCGGAACTGGTGGCACGACTGGGCCGTATGGGCCTGAATGATCCGACTCCGATCCAGAAACAGGCGATCCCGCATGCGATGAATGGACGGGACGTTATGGGGCTGGCCCAGACCGGCACCGGTAAAACGGCCGCGTTCGGCGTGCCTCTGGTGGCGCAGATGCTGGAACTTGACGGGCGGCCTGCGCCCAAATCCGTGCGCGGGCTGGTTCTGGCACCGACGCGCGAATTGGCCACACAAATCAGCGTCAACCTGCGCTCGTTTGCCGAGAACACCAAGGTGAAGGTTGCAATGGTTGTGGGCGGTCAGTCCATAAACAATCAAATCAAGCGGTTGGAGCGTGGTGTGGACCTGTTGGTCGCGACACCGGGACGTCTGCTCGACCTGATGGACCGCCGCGCTGTGCGGCTGGATGAAACGGTTTTCCTGGTGCTCGATGAAGCGGACCAGATGCTGGACATGGGATTTATCCATGACTTGCGCAAGATCGCCAGCGTGATCCCCAAAGAGCGTCAGACGATGCTGTTTTCGGCGACCATGCCGAAACAGATGAACGAGCTGGCCAACAGCTATTTGCGCAGCCCGATCCGGGTTGAAGTTTCCCCGCCCGGCAAGGCCGCCGATAAGGTGACGCAAGAAGTCCACTTTATCGCCAAGTCGGAAAAATCCGCTTTGCTGATCGAGATGCTGGACAAGCACCGTGAAGAGCGGGCACTGGTTTTTGGCCGCACGAAACACGGGTCGGAAAAACTGATGAAGTCACTGGTCAAAGCAGGCTATGCGGCAGGGTCCATTCACGGCAACAAAAGCCAGGGCCAGCGTGACCGCGCGATTGCAGCCTTCAAATCCGGCGAGATCAAGGTTCTGGTGGCAACGGATGTCGCCGCACGGGGCCTTGATATTCCAGATGTCAAACATGTGTACAATTATGATCTGCCAAATGTGCCGGAAAACTATGTTCACCGGATCGGGCGGACCGCACGTGCGGGTAAGGATGGCGCGGCGATCGCCTTTTGTGCCCCCGATGAGATGGGTGAGTTGAAGGCGATCCAGAAAACCATGAGCATCTCGATCCCCGTGGGCTCGGGCAGACCGTGGGAGGCTGCAGACATTCCACCCGGTGACAAAACCAAGGGCCGGGGTCGCGGTCGTGGCGGCAGACCACCACAGGGCGGTAAGCCCGCAGGCGGCAGACCGGGCGGGGCCCGGAAACGGCCCGGCGCGCGCAACCGGGGCGGCAAGCCCGCTGCGGCGGGTGGCGCCAACCACTGAAGCACGCGGTGTTTCAGCAAAGGCCAGATTGACATCTGCTGATCGGCGCGCCTTTGTGCGCTGATGGATCGTAAATCAAATATGGACGCTGTCGGCGCGGCTGCGCTGATCGCATTCGCGCTGCATCTGGCGTTTAATCAAGTGGTGATCAAGGTCACAGTCGATGGGTTTGGGCCTGTTTTCGCAGCGGGGCTCAGGTCAGCCGGCGCTGTGATTGTGCTGCTCATCTGGATGCGATTGCGTGGTATCTCTATGATGGTGCCGCGCGCTGCAGTGCCGGCAGGTATCCTGTGTGGTCTGTTGTTCGCGCTGGAGTTCATGGTTCTTTTCACGGCGCTGGATTTTACCACGGTGAGCCGGGCGTCGGTCATCTTTTATTCCATGCCCGTCTGGCTGGCCATCGCGAGCCACTTCCTGCTGCCGGGTGATCCGATGACGCGCCTCAAGGCGGTGGGGCTTTTGCTGGCCATGTCCGGCGTGGCCCTCGCACTGCTGGACCGAAGCGATGCAACGGCCAGTCTCGTGGGTGATCTTATGGCGCTTACATCCGCGATTTGCTGGGCTGGCATCGCGCTTTGCGTGAAAATCACACCGCTGAGCCGTGTAGAGCCTGCGCAGCAATTGATGTTTCAGGTGGCGATTTCAACACCGATCCTGTTGTTTGTTGCAATGCTGACGGGGGATCTGATGCGGGATCCACAACCCATCCATTATGCCGGGCTGCTGTTTCAGATTATCGCTGTGGCGAGCCTGGGGTTTCTGGTGTGGTTCTGGCTGCTCACGATTTATCCGGCGTCTTCTGTCGCCTCCTTCAGCTTTCTGTCACCGGTTTTTGCCGTCATTCTTGGCTGGCTTTTGCTGAGTGAAGACGTCGGCATTCAGGTCTGGATGGCGCTGGCGCTGGTGTCGTTGGGCATTTATCTGATCAACCGAAAACCGCGCGCAGCTTAGGTGCCGCAGAAGGTGGCGGGAACGATTTCGTCCTTGGTTGGAGGGCGCATCAAATCGGTGTCATCGGTTCCAAACGGATCAGTGCAGGCAGCCATCAGCCGCTCAAATGGGGTGTAATCGCCCTGCACAGCCGCGGCAATCATCTCTTCAACCCGGTGGTTGCGCGGGATCACACGCGGCGAGGCGGCCTGCATCACCGAATTAGGGTCGGGTTCCTGTGAAATGCGATTGCGCCACTCGCTTGACCACTGATCAAAGGCGTCACGATCCAGAAACTGATCGCGCGCGTCCGAGCGTGCCAGCGCATCGAACGTATTGGTGAAATCGGCCTGTTGATCCTGCATGAGTTTCAGCAAGGCTTCGATCAGCGGGGTGTCTTCGGGTGTGGCTTTGGCGATGCCGATCTTTTTGCCCATCCTGTCCAGCCATGCGGCTTCAATCTGCGCGGGCATGGCATGGACGATCTGCGTGGCTTCTTCGACGGCTGCTTCGGGGTCGTCCATCTGCTGCAACAGGGACGTTGCCAATTGCGCCATGTTCCAGACCGCGATCCGGGGTTGGTTGGAATAGGCATAACGGCCGGTCTGATCAATGGAACTGAACACGGTGTCGGGGTGATAGTCATCCATAAAAGCGCAGGGGCCGTAATCGATGGTCTCCCCTGAAATCGCGCTGTTGTCTGTATTCATCACGCCGTGAATAAAACCCAGCGACATCCAACCCGCGATCAATTCGGCCTGCGCGGCACAGACCGCGCGCAAGAGCCCCAGCGGCCCGTCTGCATTGGGTGCATGGCGCGTGATGGCGTAAGCCGTCAGTTCCCTAAGCGCTTCGATCTGTCCCCGGTGGGCGAAGATCTGAAAGGTACCAACCCGCAGATGGCTTGCGGCCACGCGCGTCAGAACGGCACCGGGCAGAACGGTCTCGCGCAAAACGTCTTCACCGGTAAGGGTTGCCGCCAGTGCGCGCGTGGTCGGCACGCCAAGCGCATGCATGGCCTCAGAGACGACGTATTCACGCAGCACCGGACCAAGCCAGGCGCGCCCGTCGCCCATACGTGAATAGGGCGTGGGGCCGGACCCTTTGAGCTGCAAATCGTAGCGATTGCCGTCCGTGCCGACGACTTCGCCCAGCAAGATAGCCCTGCCATCGCCTAATTGCGGATTGAAATTGCCAAACTGGTGGCCCGCATAAAGCTGTGCCAAGGGTGTCGCCCCGTCTGGCACTTTCGCGCCTGAAAAAACAGCCGCGCGATCTGTTTCACTCGCCGGTGAGATGCCCAGTATTTTCCCAAGAGGTTCATTGTAAGCAACCAGAGAGGGGTTGCGCACGGGGGTCGGATTGAGGCGGGTGTAAAACACAGCCGGCAGTCGCGCATAGCTGTTATCGAAGGGGGCGGTAACTGTCATGTCAGCCATATAAGCGCCTTTGCATGCCTCTGCCACCCGCAGGGTCAGAAGGTTTTGGTCATTAACATATAATTGTCGCGCGATTTGAACCCGGCGCGCTGATACAAACGTTGTTTATCCTCAGCGCTGCGCTCGACCTCGAGGTGCAGTGCTTTCAGACCGGCGCCCGCCAGTGCGCGGGGCAGGGCCAGCAGGGTTTCCGATGCTATCCCGCGCCCTCTCACGCCCGGCCGCACAAAGATTTCATCAATGAAACCGTCAAGCCCGCCGAATTCCAGCGACCAGCCAAAGGTGATCACAAGATAGCCGATGGGTGCGCGGGGTGGGCCGATCAGATAGGCGGCACCATGCGGACTGCCCTCAAGCAACGGCAGAATACCAGTGCGCCGCGCCTCCGCCCCGAGGGTGATCCCGGCCTCCTGATGAAATGCAGCCACCAATGTGTCAAGCTTTTCAAGGTGATCGGGTGCCGCAAGGGTCAGGGCCGCACTCATAGCCGGGCAAGCCGTTCTGTCAGCATATCAAAAAAACCATCCGCATCCAGATCCCCGATAAACAGCGCGTTTTTTGGCCGATCCGTCACGCCCCACCAATCTGCGACGGTCATGCCCATGGTCAATTCGGATGTGGTTTCTATTTCTACATTAACCCGGCGTCCCGTGAACAGATCTGGGCGCAGCAAATATGCGGTGACACAAGGGTCGTGCAAGGGTGCCCCGGCAGAGCCGTATTTCTCCTTGTCGAACCGTTCGAAAAAATCCGTCATCTGGGCGACAGCAATGCCAACGGGCGTGCTCAAAGCGCGAAAGGCGTCGTTACGCGGGGCGGTGACGAGTGCTTTGTGTGTGACATCGAGTGGCAGAACCACGATATCAACGCCAGATTTGAACGTTATTTCAGCGGCTTGCGGGTCGACATAAATGTTGAATTCCGCTGTGGGGGTGATATTCCCAACCTCGAAATACGCCCCGCCCATCAAGACGATCTGTTGCGCGCGCTGCACGATGTCCGGCGCTTTCTGGAAGGCCGTGGCGATATTGGTCAGCGGCCCCAGCGGGCACAGAGTGACCGTGCCCGACGGCTCTGCGCGCAGGGTATCAATGATGAAATCAACTGCGTGCTGGTCTTGCAGGGGCATCTCTGGGTCCGGCAGGTCAGGGCCATCAAGGCCTGTTTTGCCATGAACATGCTCGGCGGTCACAAGATCACGGCCAAGCGGCCTGTCACAGCCTGCAAAGACCAGCGTATCGGGTTTGCCTGCCAATTCGCAGATGATGCGTGCGTTTTTGGTGGTCAGATCAAGGGGGACATTCCCGGCCACGCAGGTGACGCCCAAAACATCGAGTTCTTCAGGGCTGGAAAGCGCCAAAAGGATCGCCACTGCGTCGTCCTGACCGGGGTCGGTATCAATGATAATTTTGCGTGCTGTCATATGCTCTCTTTGACTGTGTCGCGAATAAGAGTCCAGCAGGCATCAGTGACAAACCGCTGCGGTATTCGGTGTTGGATGCAGTATGGTGAAACCGGTAATTTGTGGACCGCGGTCAAAGGTGTCGCACGTTAGGGCGTCCGGCGAAATTCGAAACGCGGGTTTGCCATTATGCACTGTCACCGTTTTATGTCTAATGCCTGTTGCAGGATGGTAGATATGCGCTTGTTTTTATTGCAAATATGCCTCTGGATACCGTTTTCGATCCGTGGCGCCACGATCTAGTGGCCGAAGATAACACCAGCTCTGCTTATCTCGCGGAGGGTTTGAAGCGACAAAGCAATCCATCCAACGCAGAACAGAAAAACGCGATTTTTTCCGGCAATATTCCGCCAAGGCCGCACTGTGCCCGAACGCGCGGTTACCATGATGCGGCATCGAATATGCTCTAGTCTTTCCGCGCCTCTGCTTTGACCTGATCCCATAGCGCATCCATCTCTGCCAGATCGCTGTCTGCGGGTGTTTTGCCCAAGGCCGCCAGCTTGGCTTCGACCGCTTCGAAGCGTCGGGTGAATTTCGCGTTGGCGGCGCGAAGGGCGGCTTCGGGATCAAGGCCGAGGTGACGGCCCAGATTTGCCATCACGAACAGCAGATCGCCGAATTCCTCTTCGATTTCCACCTGGGTCAGACTGTCGCGCGCCTCCACCAGTTCTGCGGCCTCTTCGGTGATTTTGTCCAAGACCTCATTGGTGGAGGGCCAGTCAAATCCGACCCGTGCTGCGCGCTTTTGCAGCTTGAGCGCGCGCAGCAGGGCAGGCAGGCCAATGGCCACACCATCCAGCGTGCCCTGTTGCGCGTTGTCTGCGCGTTCGCGGGCCTTTATCTTTTCCCAATCGGCGGTTTGCTGGTCCGCTGATTTGTCGCGGCTCTCATCGCCAAAAACATGCGGGTGGCGCGCCACCATCTTGTCGCTGATCTTGCGCACCACCGACTGAAAGGTGAAGTGACCGCCTTCCGCACCCATGGCCGTATGATAAACGGTTTGCAGCAGCAGATCGCCCAGCTCCCCCTCAAGATCGCGCCAGTCCTTGCGCGCGATGGCGTCGGCGACCTCATAGGCTTCTTCGATTGTGTAGGGGGCAATGCTGTCGAAATCCTGCTCGATGTCCCACGGACAGCCCGTTTCCGGGTCGCGCAGGCGGCGCATGATCTCAAGCAGGCGTTCAATTCCCGCATCAGGGTCGTGGATCAGTTCATCTGCCATTGCAGCCGCTCCCGCTTCGGTGTCAGATGCACCTGACAAAACATTCGACAAGGAGTCCAGAGCATGCCCGTCGTTAACCGGATCGCTGACATGAGCGCGGATATGACTGCCTGGCGGCGTCACCTGCACACCATTCCCGAACTGGGGCTGGAATGCCATAAAACCTCCGCCTTTGTGGCGGAGCGGCTGCGCGAATTCGGGATGGATGAAATCCATGAAGGGATCGCCAAGACGGGTATTGTCGCCATCATCAACGGGCAGGGTGCAGGGCCGACGATCGGGTTGCGCGCCGACATGGATGCGCTGCCGATAGAGGAGGAAACAGGCGTTGACTATGCCTCGACCCATCCGGGTAAAATGCATGCCTGTGGTCATGACGGGCATACGGCCATGTTACTTGGCGCGGCCAAATATCTGGCCGAGACGCGAAATTTTTCCGGGCGTGTCGCGCTGATCTTTCAACCTGCCGAGGAATTTGGCGGTGGCGGTGAGGTGATGGTCGAGGAGGGCATCATGACGACCTTCGACATCGCTCAGGTTTATGCGATCCACAACGCGCCGGGCAAGGATTTCGGCAGTTTCAACACCTGCGCGGGGCCGATCATGGCGGCGGCTGATACCTTCTCGATCCATATCGAGGGCAAGGGCGGACATGCTGCGCGCCCGCATGACTCCGTTGATCCTGTCGTCGCGGCCTGTTCCATCGTGCAGGCCCTGCAGACCATCGTCAGCCGGAACCGCAACCCGCGCGATTCGCTGGTGATTTCCACCACGCAGATACACACGGGCACCACGGATAACGTGATCCCCGAGACGTGTTATATAAACGGGACGGTGCGCACCTTTGACAAAGCGGTGCAGGCCATGGTCGTGCAGCGTATGGAGGAGATCGTGCAGGGGCAGGCGGCCAGTTTCGGGGTCAAGGCCCGTCTTGAGTTCGAGTTTGGCTATCCTCCCACGGTCAATGATGCGGATAAAGCCGCCTTTGCCGCACATGTGGCTCGTGAAATTGCAGGGGATGGGGCTGTAAATAGCGCGACAGAGCCGGTGATGGGGGCCGAGGATTTCTCCTATATGCTGGAAAAACGGCCCGGTGCTTACCTCATGCTGGGGCAGGGGGAGGGCGCGGGCGTGCATCACCCAAAGTATAATTTCAATGATGAGATCGCCCCGATTGGCGCGTCGTTCTTTGCGCGCCTTGTCGAGCATGCACAGCCGGTTTCGGGTGCCTGACACATGGGACTGGAAGATGCCAAGACCGAAATAGACCACGCCTTTACGCGCGATGATCTCAAGGGTGCGAGTTTTGAGAATGCATTCGGTGGGGCCACGTCATTTCTGCGCCGTAAATACACCAAGGATCTGTCGCTCGCCGATATCGCAATAACGGGCGTGCCCTTTGATCAGGCGGTGACCAATCGTCCGGGGACCCGTCTGGGGCCGCGCGCCATCCGCGAGGCCAGCGCGCTGCAACCCTACGATCCGCCCTATGGGTGGCCATTTGATGTGCTGAGCGAATTTGCGATCATTGATTACGGCGATATGGCCTTTGACTATGGGAATGTCGCGGCCTTTCCCGAAACGCTGAAGGCGCATATCGGCACCATTCTCGCAGCAGATGTGCCGACCGTCACGCTGGGGGGGGATCACTATGTGACCTATCCGATCCTCAAGGCCTATGCAGAGAAATACGGCCCCATCAGCCTGTTGCAGTTTGATGCCCATTCAGACAGTTGGCCGGATGACGAGGAAAGCCGCATTGATCACGGTACTTTCGTCTACAAAGCCATCAAGCAAGGCATCGTCGATCCGGCCACGTCGGTGCAGGTGGGTATCCGCACCACCAATCAAGACACGCTTGGGGTAACAACGATTGATGCGCGCGAAGTCCACCGCATCGGACCGGAAGCCACCGTCGCGAAAATCAAAGAGGTGCTGGGGGATAATCCCGCCTATCTGACCTTCGATATCGACGCGCTTGATCCGGCCTACGCGCCGGGCACAGGCACGCCCGTGTGGGGTGGGCTGACCTCGGCGCAGGCGGCGGCGATGTTGCGTGATCTGGCGGGTATAAACATCGTGGGCGGCGATATTGTAGAGGTTTCACCGCCCTTTGACACCACAGGGGCAACCGCTATAGCAGGCGCGCATGTGGCAACAGAAATACTGTGCCTTTTGGGCTGGAAAATGCGAGGCGGTGCGTGATGGCAGAAAAAAATCAACCGATCAGCGGGAACGATCTGGCGCGCTTTTCCGGCCCCAACACTTTCATGCGCTTGCCCATGGTCAATGATCTCAAGGGGCTGGATGTGGCTATTGTTGGTATTCCGATGGATATCGGCACATCCTGGCGGTCGGGCACGCGGTTTGGGCCCAAAGAGGTGCGCGCCGAAAGCGCGATGATACGGCCCTATAACATGGGAACGGGCGCGGCCCCCTTTGACAGCCTGCAGGTGGCAGATATCGGCGATTTGGCCATCAATACGTTCTCGCTGGCCAAGAGCCTCAAGATCGTTGAGGAAAGCTACCATGCCATCCTGAACTATGACGCGATGCCAGTGGCCATTGGTGGGGATCATTCGATCACATTGCCGATCTTGCGGGCCATGCATAAGCGTCATGGCCCCGTCGCCCTTATTCACGTGGATGCCCATGCCGATGTAAATGATGAAATGTTTGGCGAAAGGGAAACCCATGGCACCGTCTTTCGTCGCGCCTACGAAGAAGGCCTGATCCTGCCTGAAAAAACCTATCAGGTCGGCTTGCGTGGCACAGGGTACACGGCAGATGATTTCGCTGAGGCGCAGGGGTGGGGTTTTCAGCAGTTTCCGGCACAGGAGCTTTGGCACCGCAGCCTCACCGGTTTGGGCGGTGAGATCCGCCGCGACATTGGATCGAAAACACCTGTCTACGTCACCTATGACATCGACAGTCTGGACCCGGCCTTTGCGCCCGGCACGGGCACGCCTGAGATCGGCGGCCTTACAACCCCGCAAGCCATGGAACTGATCCGGGCGTTGAGGGGGCTGAATATCGTCGGCTGTGACCTTGTGGAGGTCTCGCCGCCCTATGATGCCAGCGGCAATACCGCGCTGGTGGGCGCAAATCTTCTTTTCGAGCTTATATGTGTTTTGCCCGGCGTCGACTATCGCTGAGGGCATAGGCTTCGAGCCGAGTTAGAAAAGAGGGAAGATATGCGCATGTTTTTAGGGTTTGGCCTGATCATCGTTGTCTGTGCGCTGGCATACGTGCGCCTGTCGCAGGGCGATATTAGCAACTGGCATGTGCCGGTAGCGGGCACTCAGGACGCTGACGGTGCAGGGGATGCTTTGCGCGTGATCGCAGCGACGCCCGAGACATTCGCCGCAGCGGATGCCTATATGGCTGCTTTGCCGCGCACCAAGGCGCTTGCGGGGTCATTGGACGAGGGGCGCATCACCTACATTACGCGTTCGCAGGTCTTTGGGTTTCCCGACTACACCACAGTGGAATATGCGGACGGCACGTTGAAAGCTTTCGCCCGCCTGCGATATGGCCAATCAGATTTGGGGGTCAACCGGGAACGACTGGAGGGGCTGATCGCCGCGCTCCAGTGAAGAGGACAGGCATCCCTGTTCAACCTCGCGCCACATCGGCACATTCAGCGACATCTGACACTGCGCCATGAACATGCGCCCATCGACCTGCATGCAAATCGTCTCGCCCAGTTCGATGCGTGCGCCACCGCGATCGGTGCAATAGCAATCCACTGTTTTACCGCTGGGATAAGTGATATCAGCACCGGCGGGCAGGGCCAAAAAGGCAAGAGCGAAAGCAAATCGTATCATGGCGATAATCTATCATGAAAACGGGCCTTGACCAATAGCATTCAATATCGGATTTCAGCACGATGATCCCGCTTGACAGACTTCGCCAGATTACCGAACGGTTCCAATATCTGGAAGCCGCCATGTCCACAGGGGATGGTGGCGGCGATATCGCGACGCTGGCCAAAGAGTATTCGGATCTGCGCCCTGTTGTTGAACAGATCAGCGCCTATCAGCAATTACTGAACGATCTGGAAGATGCGGCCGAGATGCTGGGGGATCCCGATATGGCGCCGCTGGCCGAAGAAGAAATTCCGCGGCTCAAATCCGCCCTGCCGCAGGCTGAGGCCGCGCTGCAACTGGCGCTCTTGCCCAAGGACAAGGCCGATGCAAAACCGGCCATGCTTGAAATCCGGCCGGGCACCGGCGGGGATGAGGCGGCCTTGTTCGCCGGTGATCTGTTTCGCATGTACCAACGCTATGCCGAGACGCAGGGTTGGAAGGTCGATGTGATCGAATTGCAGGAAACCGAACTTGGCGGAATCAAGGAGGTGGTCGCGCATATCAAAGGCGCGGATGTCTTTGCCCGGCTGAAATACGAAAGCGGCGTGCACCGGGTGCAGCGGGTGCCGAGCACGGAAAGCGGCGGGCGTATTCACACGTCGGCGGCAACGGTCGCTGTCCTGCCGGAAGCCGAAGACGTCGACATTCATATCGAGGCGAACGATCTGCGGATCGACACCATGCGCTCGTCCGGTGCGGGGGGGCAGCATGTGAACACCACGGATTCTGCCGTGCGCATTACCCATTTGCCCACCGGGCTGGTGGTCACGAGTTCCGAAAAATCGCAACACCGCAACCGCGAAATCGCGATGCAGGTGCTCAAAGCGCGCCTTTACGATCTTGAGCGCAGCCGCGTGGATGATGAACGCTCGGCGGATCGGGCGGCACAGGTCGGCTCCGGCGATCGGTCGGAACGCATCCGGACCTATAATTTCCCGCAGGGGCGCATGACGGATCATCGCATCAATCTGACGCTTTATCGGCTCGATGCCATTCTGCAAGGCGATCTGGATGAAATCATCGATGCTTTGACGGCGCATGCGCAAGCGCAGCTGATGGCGGACATGGGACAATGACCGCCGCAGAGGCGATGGTGGCTGCCATGGCACGTCTGCGGGCAGCTGGTGTACCGGATCCGGCCCGGGATGCGCGTGTGCTACTGGCCCATGCCGCGCAGGTGGATGCCGCGCGCGTGACGCTGATTGCACCGGAAGACATGGCCGCAGATATCATTGATCGCTACGATCATCTGGTGTCATTGCGTGCAGTGCGTGTGCCCGTATCCCAATTGATCGGATCGCGTGAATTCTACGGACGCCGCTTTAACATCACGCGTGAAGTGCTTGATCCAAGGCCAGAAACTGAAAGCTTGATCGAGGCGGCGCTATCTGCACCCTTCAGTGATGCGCTGGATCTGGGCGTCGGGTCGGGGTGCCTGATCGTGACGCTTTTGGCGGAACGGCCTGATGCAAAGGGCGTTGCCATCGACATCAGCGAGGCTGCGTGCCTGCAAGCCAGTGCGAACGCGGTGCTGCATGAGGTTGCGGATCGTGTTCAGGTGCTGAAATCGGACTGGTTTGACGCGGTGGAGGGCCGTTTTGATTTGATCGTTTCCAACCCGCCGTATCTCGCAGCGAGTGAAATGTCACAGGTGCAACCAGAGTTGCGTGATCACGAACCGCGCTTGGCTCTGACGGACGAAGCAGATGGGTTGACGGCGTACCGCGTGATCGCCGCCGAGGCACAGGGATACCTGAGCGCGGAAGGTCGCGTGCTGGTAGAAACCGGGTGGCAACAGGCGTCGTCCGTGCGTGACATTTTCGAAGCGCAGGGGTGGGGTGAGTTATCGATTCTCCCTGATCTTGGGGGACGTGACAGGATTGTCAGCGCGTCAAAACCTGGGTGAATTCCGCCAGAACTGTACCAAAACTGACGAAATTTTAGGTTTTTCGGGTTTTACTCTTGCAGGGACGCGCTTGTCGTGGTTATTCAAAGACGTTGCAGCGGTGGATGCTTTGTTATGGCGGTCCCGCGCGGCATTATGCCCAACATATCGAAATCCCGGATTTGAGAAACTCCATAAGCACATCCGGCCCTACGATTAACAGCACGAAGGCTGAGCAAACTTCATGAAATCATCGCGATCACGCTCCCGTTCAAAGGGCAACCGCAACAGGTCCAGTAATCAGGGCGGCAACGTCGTCAACCGCGTCTTTGACAGCTCTGGTCCAGAGGGTAAGGTACGCGGCACGCCCCAGCAGATCATTGAAAAATACAATCAGCTGACGCGGGATGCACAATTGAGCAACGACCGGGTTGCGGCGGAGAATTTTCAACAACACGCCGAACACTACACACGTATGCTCAGCGAGGCGCAGCGCGAGATCGACGCGCGGCGTGAAGAACAGGAGCGTCAGAACAGAGAACGCCAGGCCGAGCGCGATCGTGAACGTGCCGAGCGGCAGGAACGGGATGCTGCAAATGCCGCTGCTGTGGTCGAACAGCCGGTGGTTGAAGCGCCGGAACAGGAAGTTGAGAGCGGCTTGGTTGAGACACCGGAAAGCCAGCCCAAGCCGAAACGCGCGCCGCGTCGCAAGCCACGTGCAAAACCTGCACCTGCAACGGATGAAAGCACACCGCCTGCATCTGGCGGAGATGACGCGCCAAAGGCCGCAGAATAACCTGCGACCTTTGGTTACTTGGCAGCCACGGCGCGGGCCAATGCACAAAACCCTTGGAGGCTGACGCGTTCTGCGCGTTCGGTAGGTTTGATGCCTGCCGCCTGAAGCCTGTCCTCAATATCCGGGCCCAACCCCTTTAACGCCGCGCGCAGCATTTTGCGCCGCTGATTGAAGGCCATCGCGACCACTTTGCTCAAAACATTCGCATCCGCAGGATACCGTGGCGCGGGCAGGGCGGTGATATGCACAACGCTGCTCGAAACTTTCGGCGGCGGTGTAAAGGCTTCGGGTGGCAGTTGCATCACAATCTGAGCATCCGCGCGCCATTGCGCGAGAATGGCAAGGCGCCCATAGGCTTTGCTGCCGGGTTTTGCGACAATACGTTCGGCCACCTCACGCTGGAACATCAGCGTCAGGCTCTGCCAATAGGGTGGCCATGTTTCTGGCGTAAGCCAGCGCACCAAAAGCTCCGTGCCCACGTTATAAGGCAGGTTGGCGGCTACGCGGATGGGCGGGGTCAAAGCACTCAGCGGGTCGATCTCAAGGGCATCCCCGTTCACGACCTCCAGCCGCCCGGGATAGGCCGCGGCGATTTCCGCAAGGGCAGGCAGGCAGCGGGCGTCTTTCTCAATCGCGAGCACACGTCGCGCACCCTGCGCCAAAAGCCCGCGCGTCAGACCACCGGGCCCCGGGCCGATCTCCAACACATCGCAGGCGCTCAGATCGCCGGCCTGACGCGCAATCTTGGCCGTCAGGTTCAAATCCAGCAGAAAGTTCTGTCCCATTGATTTGCGCGCCGACAGATCATGATCGCGGATCACGCTGCGCAAGGGGGGCAGGTTGTCTATCGTGGTCATAGGTGGGCGCGCCCACCGCGCACGGTCTCAGACATGTTGGCCCGCCATATGCGCGGCTAGCTTGATCGCTTCGATCATACTTGTCGGGTTGGCGATGCCCTTGCCCGCAATGTCAAAGGCCGTCCCATGATCTGGTGACGTGCGGATAAAAGGCAGGCCCAGCGTGACATTGACGCCGCGATCAAAATCGAGCGTCTTGATCGGAATGAGCGCCTGATCATGATACATCGCGACTGCGACGTCGTACCCCTCGCGGGCGCGGGCATGAAACATCGTGTCTGCGGGCAGGGGGCCGCGGATGTTCATCCCGGTTGCGGCAAGCGTGTCGATCACATCGCCAATCCAGTCCTGTTCCTGCATGCCCATCGCGCCACCTTCGCCCGCGTGCGGGTTCAGGCCAGCAACTGCGATCCGTGGCGTTTTTATGCCGAATTGTGAGCGCAGCGCGTTGTGCGTGATGGTAATCGTTTCGTGGAGCAACTCTGGTGTCAGGGCATGGGGGACGTCTTCAAGGGCAATATGGATTGTTGTCGGCACCACACGCAGCGTATCACTGGCCAGCATCATGACCGCGCGTGACGTGCCGCCTGCCAGCGCCTGTAAAAACTCCGTATGTCCGGGGTGTTGGAAATCAGCGCCATCAATCAGCGCCTTTTTGTGAATAGGGGCGGTGCACAGGGCTGCGGCAGCCCCATCCTGTACCCACCCGACGCAGGCCGCGATCACGTCGATCACGCCTTGCGCATTGGCAGGGTTGGGGTGGCCTGGGATCGTCGGTGCGGCAAAGCTATGAACCAGAACGGGCAGCGCATGCGCGTCGACCTCGGCAATCTCGCGCGGGTGTGTGATTGCCGTAAACCGCGTGCCCGCGGGCAGGTGGCGTGGATCACCCATCCATGCCAGTGGGATTGTCCCCTTGAGGGCGTCCCATGCAGCTACAGCAATTTCCGGACCAATCCCGGCCGGTTCACCGCAACTCATCAGCACGGGGCCCGTCACGGGGGTCATTGGACGCGAATTCTGGCGTCCGCGCGCAGCTGTTCCAGAAAGCTCTCTGCAATCGCGTTAAGTCTGCCGCCGCGCAAAGCATTTGCCGCCTCGTCACGACCGACATCTTCATTGGCGGCAGCCGTCCGCCCGCACATCATCAAAAAGAGCAGCGTTTGACCCTCTGACCGCGTCAGGGCGATCGAGGTCTCTCCGGGATCAAGCTTGCTGAGTTCAAGCGCGATGTCCGTCGGTATCTCAGACGGTGGTTTGCTGCCCCGTTCTAGGATCTCCGGCGGCTGGCCCTGTGCCACGCCATATAGATCGTCACAAACATCGACCTGCGCCCCGATTTTGGCCGCCTGCGCAAGGCCTGCCGGAGTGCGCCCGCCCGCAATGTAATAGACCGCATAGTCGATTGCGGCATACTCAGGCGTTGACGCACCGGTCTCTCGAATGTCACGTAGTTGAAACAATGCCACAGCTTCAGGGATGTTCAGCGGTTCCGTGACCTCGCCCGGCGCCAGACCCAACAGCAGCGGACGCAGGCTTGGCGGCAGATTGCTGAGCGCTTGCCATTCCAACCGTCCGCCCTGATCGCGCGTGGCCGTCGCTGAAAACCGCCGCGCATAATCGGAGAATTCTTCCACTGAGGTCGTGGTGGCGATCTGCTCTGCCACTTCCTGTACTTCGAGCGCGCGTGCGGGCGGTGCGGGGATGATGATTTCGGACACCAGCACCTGAATGTTACTGGCCCCATTGGTGCTGCCAAGCGCCTGATCGATTTCTTCTTCGGAGACCTGCAAACGCGGGCCAAAGCGGGCAGCGATGAAATCGCGCCATGACACCCCGACACGAACGAAATCTTCGAAGGTTGTGGCGGCGATCCCGTTTTCCTCAAGCACGGTCTTGAATTCATCCACGCCAAGGTTCACCCGACCCGCGAATTCAATCATGCCGTCCTGCATTGCAGCGTCCGAGAGTTCCAGACCCGCGTTTGCAACGGCCTGCGCGCGCAGGCGTTCGTTGATCAGTTCTTCAATCACGGCTTGTCGGCTTGAGCCTGGCGCATTCAATAATATCAGAAACTGCTGACGCTGCTCGATTTCAAACTCGGTGATGACGCCATCATTGACCTCAATGACCGGACTGAACAGACTTTGCGCGCCGAGCGGTACAGCAAAACTGCATGTAGCGCAGACCATCAGCACGGTACAAAACTCTTTTATTCGGATCATCTGTCTGTCACCCGCATGTTTTGGCATAAGTGTCCGTTCCCCGTTTGGCCGAAAAACCCGACAGACCGATGGATAAGCCGAAACTGGTAGAAGGCTCAATACCTGTTGAGGAGGTATATCGGCGGCGCACGGAAAAGTCGATTTCCACGCATTCGTTAAAGTAAGTCAGGCTAAGCCCTGCGTTCGAGGCGCGATCGGCAATCAGGTCATAGCGCCAATCCGCTTTGGCACGCCAATTGCGGTCCACGATGAAGGAGCCATCAAGGAACAGTTCCGACGTATCGATGAAGCGGCTTTCCTGCGCGTCACGCGTCAGCCACAGATAGCTGCCGCCGACATCGCCGAGCCTGTGATCGAAAGACCCGCGTACCTCGGCCTTGCTGAAGTTGAAACTATCGTCAAAAAGTGTGCGCGCGGTGACGGCCCACCCGTTGAGCGTTTTGATTTGTCCGGCCACGAGGTAATCTGACTGCAGCCCGGAAAGACCCGAGGCATCGGTGAAGTTTTCGTCTTCGTCGTTGCGCATCACCTGGCCCACGGTCAGCGCGCTCTCCCAGCCTGACAGCGCAAAGCGGGACCAGTTCACGCCATAGGCACCCACCCCGCCGCGCTCGCGCCGGTCGGGGCTTGGGAAGCGGGACAGGGCCAGAAGGTTGCCGTCATCAAAATCTACCAACGTGCTTTCTTCATTGGGAATGTCCAGCTGGGTGGAGCCTGTCCATGCAAGCTGTGCGATGGGTTCAAGAAACTGTGTGGCCCCATTGTTATCCACGCGGGTCATCGGATAGCGCAAAGCCACCGTGCTGAAGGGGGAAACCTGCGATTGGTTCTGATTTGTGCTGCTGTCTTGCGTGATGTTGAAGATATCGGCGGCGACGCCAAATCGGGTTTCCGCACGCAAGCCGCCGGGCAGGGACCAGCCCCGCAGCCATTCGGCCTCTGTGTTCACGCGGGAGACGTCGCGCCCGATGATGTCCCTGTCCGAATATCTGATGTGGTTATGCCCATTGACGGTAAAGCGCAACTCGCCTCCGGTGGCTGCCGGAAAAAACCGCCGCTGGTAGAAAATATCGCCGACAATGGTGGGTATGGTCGAATTCTGTTCGTTGTCGCGCAGGGATTTGTAGCCGATAAGGCTCGCCGCGGTGTATTCGTCTTTTCTGGCGCGGCTGACGCTGATCTGGCTGTCCAACCGGTCTTTGCCGGAATACCCATAGTCCTGCAGATAGTCGTCGTCGGATGTAAGCTCGATGTCGAAGTTTAGTTTGAAATCATTGCGAAGGTCAAAGGACCCGTCGCCAAACAGGTAGGCGCGCGTCTCTCCGGGCCTTTCATCGTCGCGGCTGATGGCCCAGTCAAATTCGATGTCACCGTTTACGAATGCCTGCCTGTAGCGCATCTCAACTGTTCGCGTTCTGCTTGAGACATAGGGCGTTATGGTCAGATCGCGGTCATCTTCCAGCGCGATGAAATAGGGGACCTTTATGCCCAGCCCCAGTTCTGATGTGCTGACCAGCGACGGGATCAAGAAACCGGTGGCGCGTTCAACCGTTGGGTCCGGTAGCCGCAGGCGCGGAAAATAGAACACCGGCACGTTGCGGATGCGAAACTGCGCGTCTTCAAAATAGATCTGGCGTTCCTGACGGTCATGGATCACGCGCCGCGCTCTGATCTGCCAAAGGGGTGGTTTGCCGTCATCACAGACATCGCAGGAGGTGACGGCGGTGCGATACAACTGGCTGTAGCGCTCATTGACGCGCTCCATTTGCCCGCTGGCCAGCTGGAGTTGTTGATTGATCACCATCCGCGCCCCGCTCAGCAGCCCGGTCTGGAGCGTGGCATCCAATTCAGCAGCATTGGCGAGAACGGTGATGCTGTCGCCGTCCTGTATCCGAATGGGGCCGACAATGGTCAGCGCACCGGTGACGCGATCATAGCGGATTTCTTCTGTCTGCAGGCGGGTTTGCCCCTGTAGCGCTTCGACGTTGCCACGTGCGATCAATTCGCGGTCGGCGGCAATGAAAATCTCATCGGCAACCAGTGTGGCAGGGCGTGGTGTTTCTGCCTGCTGAGCGGTCGCAAGGCAGGGCAACAGCGCCAAAACGAGAGTGAGTAAAACGCGTCGCATCATCCATCCTCTGCATGTAGCAGCGGCCCGAAGGCGAGCAAAACCGACGCAATCGGCGGTGCCCATGCGGCGAGGTAAACAGGCAACTGGCCGTTCTCGCCAAGGATCAGCCCGAAACTGCGCACGAAATAGAGCGCGAAGCCCAGCAGCACCGCCGCAAGAACAGCAACCCCGGTGCCGCCAAATCTGGTATGGCGCATGGTGAATGCACTTGCGATCAGCACCATGGCGACCAGAAACAGAGGCCGGGCCAATTCCGATTGCAGCCAGACGCGGTGTTGCAGCGACGAGAACCCGGCCTGGTTCAGCTGTTTGATAAAATCGTTCATCTCCCAGATCGAAATCGTACTGGGGTGCCCGAAACTTTCGCGAATACGCTCAACCGTCAGGCTGGACGGGATCGTGAGACTCCGGTGTTCTGTCGCATTGCCTTCTGAATTGATGCCGCGCGCCAAAGGCCAGTCTTTGACGTTGCGCAACAGCCACGCGCCATCTTTCAGCTCCGCGCTATCGGCGTGAATGCGGCGCACCGGGGTGCCGATCACTTCATACGCCAGAAACGTGACGTCAAACAGAACCGAGGCATCCGGGTTTGATCGCCATGCCCTGATCACCATCTGCCCGTCATCTGTTCCCTGACGCAGCCACAGCCCTTCGGTGGAAATGGAAAAGGTTGACCCGCCGCCCGTCCGGTAGGTCTGCGATAACTCGTTGTATTTTTTGGAGGTGGCGGCCACGATGGGGTTCAGGGTTGTGGTGGCCAGCGTGCCCAGCACAATCACAACGCCAACCGGCGCGATCAAGGCCCCCATCGCGGAGCGGCCAGAGGCCCGCGTGGCAATCAGTTCGGAAGAGCGTGCAAGGCTCAGGAAAAACGCGACGGTGGCCAGCAGGACGATCAGGGGCAAGATCTGGCTGATCGTTTGCGGGGTGTTGAGGATGACGAGTTCGAAAATGCCTGCCGCGCTGACGCCCCGATCCGCGAAACGTCGTGTTTGATCCACCAGATCCACCAAGGCGATCAGCGCAAAGAGCGCGATAAATGCGATCATCAGCCAAGATGCAAAGCGGCGCGCGAAATATAGATGGAGGATCATGCGCGCCTCCGCAGAAGGCGCAGGAAAGCGCCCCGTGGCCGGGCGGCAATCCACAGCATCGCAATTACGAGCAGCGCGCTGATGAAAGTGGGCAAATAGAGCAGGGGCCAGAGTTCCGGGTCCCGCCGCACCGGGCTTTGCAGCGTGCTGCGTACCCCGTCGATCGCGACAAGCAGCACGAAGGCAAAAGCGACTTCGCGCCAGACGCCAAAGCGCGAGAACCCGCCGATCATCAGGGTCGAAAACCCGATCAGGGCGGCAACGATACAAAACAGCGGGTCTGCGATGCGCGCGTGAAAGCTCTGACTGATTGTACCGATACTGCGCCCTGTTTCTCGTGACAATTGATCCCACGGGGTCAGCAACTGGAAAGTCGTCATCCTGTCGGGATCGAGCCGTTGGCTGACATCATTTTGCACCAGCGCTGAGATATCAAAGGAAAAATCCCGGAAGTTCGCCGTGGCCAGACGATCCGTTGCGGTCGTCAACCGCTGCGCGAGGCCATCCACCATGATCAACGATGTGCGGTCTTCATCTCGGATCAGGTACGCGTGCGCTGCGGTGTAAATAACTCCTTCTTCAACGTGTCGCCGGTCCGACAAAAACACGTCCCGTAAAACACCGTCGTCATCGATCTGCTGCGTGTAAAAAGTAACGCCCTCAGACGGATGCAGAAACCGCCCTTCGGTCAAAAGCCGAGAGGTCGCATTCTGTGCGATTTCGTTTTGCCGATGGCCCAATTGCTGTTGGGCCAGGGGCATCAGCACATGATGCAAAACAGAGGCCATCAAAAACACGATCACTCCAAAAACAAGAACCGGGCGGGCCAGTCGCACAGGGCCGGAACCCGTCGCCTGTAACACCGTCAACTCGCTTTCGTTGTTCATGCGGTTGGTGACGTAAACTGCGGCGGCAAAAGTCGCGATGGGCAGCACCGTCGTGATCAATTTCGGCAACCCCAATGCGGTGAATTCAAGGAAAACAAGGGCAGATTGCCCGTCGCTGATCAGTTGGTCAAACAGGGATACGCCGCGATTGATCCACAGAATGGCAACCAGCACCAGCGCAAAGAAGCCAAATAGAACCAGAAGTTGCGACAGCATGTATCTGTCGAGTCTGACCACTCCGATTCCCTCTTACGCGTTTTGAATTCTTGGCGTCACGTTAGACCAAAGCGCGCTGCGGTAAAACTGCTATCTGGTCTTTGCGGGTCAGGCGCGCTACGTCCTTGAGCGTAATCCATGAAAAGAAGGCTAATGATATGACGACGCCCACCCCTGTGACCTTTTTTGAAACTGATATTGAGCGTTTGGCCGATCATGCCGGGCGTGTCTCGATCATTGTTGACGACACCGGGCGCATGGATGTGGCGGGGCGTCGTGTGAATCGTCTGACCAAAGGGGCGCTGAAGCGCGCGCTGGAGGCCAAGGCCGAGGCAGGTTTGAAACCGGGCAGTGTTTTTACGTTGGCCTATCCGGCGGGCATGGCCGCAGAGGCGGTGGATGTCATGTGTGTTCCGCGCTCAACGACTGTGCACAAGGCGCGCGCAGCGGGTGCTGCAATCGGGCGCAACCGGGGCAAGGCAGAGGTATTGCTGGCGACAGGAAACTCGAAATGGGCCGCAGAAATCATGCTGGGTGCTGTGCTGCGCGATTATCGGTTTCAGGATCACAAGACCGGCGCGGATGCGAAAGCAGGCAGCATCCATGTGATGTGCAACGATCCGGCGGCTGTATCCGCGGCGGCTCAGCCGTTGCTGGCGATCGCGGAGGGGACCTTCTTTACCCGTGATCTGGTCAGCGAGCCTGCCAATGTTTTGACCACCACGGAGTTTGCAGACCGCCTTGCGGCAATGGAAAGCATCGGTCTAAAGGTCGAAGTGCTTGAAGAAGATGAACTGGCGAAACTGGGCATGCGCACGCTGCTTGCCGTTGGCCAGGGTTCGGACAGCCCCTCCAAGGTCGTGGTCATGCAATGGAATGGTGGGGCAAAAGGGGATGCCCCCCTGGCGCTGGTCGGCAAGGGCGTGGTGTTTGACACCGGTGGCATCAGCCTCAAGCCGGCAGCAGGCATGGAAGATATGACGATGGACATGGGCGGTGCGGGCACCGTGGCCGGTGTCATGCGCGCGCTGGCATTGCGTAAAGCCAAGGCCAATGTGGTGGGCATCGTCGGTCTTGTCGAAAACATGCCGTCGGGGAATGCGATCCGTCCCGGTGATGTTGTTACCTCGATGAAAGGCGATACTGTGGAAATCCTCAACACCGATGCCGAGGGGCGCTTGGTGCTGTGTGATGCGATGTGGTATACGCAGGAACGGTTTGAACCGGCTGCAATGATTGATCTTGCGACCCTGACCGGGGCCATCATCGTCGGGTTGGGTCACGAAAATGCGGGCGTGTTTTCCAATGATGACACGCTGTGCAACGCGTTCCTGAAATCGGCCGAGGCAGAGGGCGAAGGCGCGTGGCGGATGCCCTTGGGGCAGGCCTATGACGATATGTTGAAATCGCCCATCGCGGACATGAAAAACATCGGGGGCCGCGCGGCCGGGTCGGTAACAGCGGCGCAGTTCATTCAGCGTTTTGTCAAGGACGGTGTGCCATGGATTCACCTTGATATCGCGGGTGTCGCCTCCGTCAAATCCGAAACGGACTATGCGCCCAAAGGGGCCACGGGCTGGGGTGTGCGCGCGCTCGACCGTCTGGTCGCGGATCGTTTCGAAGGAGAGTAACTCCGTGGGCAAGGCCATGTTCTATCATTTGACGCGGCGTCCCATGGAAGACACGCTGATGATGTTGCTTGGCAAAGCAACAGGTGCGGGCTGGCGTGTGGTCGTGCGCGGCACGCGGCCTGACCGGATGGCATGGCTTGATGAAAAACTGTGGCAGGGGGCGGACGACAGCTTTCTGCCGCATGGTCTGGCGGGCGGTGCGCATGATGCGCGTCAGCCAATTCTGCTGAGCACGACGCCGGACATTCCGAATGCGGCCACCTGCGTCATGTCGGTTGACGGGGCCGATGTCGCAGCGGATGAGGTCGCACAATTGGACCGCGTTTGCGTGCTGTTTGATGGCAACGACCCGCAGGCGCTTGACATCGCACGGGGCCAGTGGAGCACGTTGAAAAAGGCCGGAGCCGCTGCGGAATACTGGTCCGAGGAAAGTGGGTCTTGGCAGAAAAAGGCCGAAACCAAAGCCGGTTAACGCATCAGCGTCAGCGTGTTATCCGCGATCTGGATTTTGCCCCATTTCTGCAAATAGGTCATGCCAAGCAGCGAATTGTTCATCTCGCCCTCATTCACAACCGCCACGACGTCTCTGTCGATCACATGTCCCAGCTTCATGGTGTCGAGCCGGACAGGGGCGGTGCGCACTTCGCCGTTGGCAGTCATGGCGCGGCCATAATAGGTCAGTTCATCGCGCAACAAACCGGCGGCTTCTGCATCTTTCTGGGTCAGGACAAGTGACGTGGCACCCGTATCCAGAACGAAGCGCACAGGGGCGCCGTTGACCTCTGCTTCGATGTAATAGTGCCCGTTCGGACTGCGCGGCACGACGATCCGGTTTTCATCCGCAAAGACCGATTGCTGCGGCAGGACGGTGCGCGAGATATCATCCCACAGCCCGTAAGCAACAATCGCACCGCCGAAAATGAACGCCCAGGCGGCGGCCTGCTGCAGTGTCTTGTTCCACGACCCGCGACCTTGCATGAAAAACCACCCGCTGACCATGAGGCCCAGTAGGATCAGATAAATAAGCTGCCCGGTATCGAAGCTGTCCACTAACATTCTCCCATTGCGTTAGATCTGTATATAAGCCTTGGTTGGAAATTGTCAGCCCGGTCCGGGGCCAAAGCCGAATGCCGCGAGACCTTCCAGCACGAATTGAACGGACAGGGCCGCGAGCAGCATGCCCAGCAGACGCGTGACTACCGTGATACCCGTTTTACCCAGTGCCCGCCCAATCGGGCCGCTGATCATGAAAAACGCCAGCACGATCAGCATCACGAGACCGGTTGCGCCAAGGACCATCACCGCGCCTTCCAGCCCCGGGCGCTGACCCATCAACAGGATCACCGACGCGATGGAACCCGGCCCTGCGATCAGAGGAATTGCCAGTGGGAAAACGGAAGGGTCGTCGCTGTCGTCTTCTTCGGAGCGATCCTCGCGCCGCTTTGTGCGCCGCTCAAACAACATGTCCAGCGCGGTGAGGAACAAGAGCACACCCCCTGCAACACGGAAGGCAGGCATGGAAATGCCGATAAAATTCAACAGGGCTTCGCCAAAGGCTGCGAAAGCCAGCAAAATGACGACAGCGATAATTGTAGCCCGCAGCGCGATCCTGCGCCTCGCCTGATCCGACATGCCATGTGTCAGCGCAACGAAAAGTGGGGCCAGACCAATCGGATCAATGACCACGAACATGGTGACAAAAGCGGTAATCAGAAAAGCTGTATCAACAATCATGCGAGCGCCCCAAAACCGTAACCGTCGCGATCCCTACGGGAGTCGCGCCGTGAAAGCAAAGGAACATGTGACGCGAAACCGAAATTCGGGGATCAATGACACCGACTTGATCCATGTCATTCAGGCTGTGCCGGGACGGTGTAAAATGCTGCCCATGCATCAGGTGACAGACCGACGTGCACCGCTTGCGGGATTGGGGCACGTTTGGTTTGGCCATCTGTCGCTTCGCAAACCGGAGGATATCCATGGCTGACATGTCTGTTAACGAGCCACTGAGAAAGTCGCCGCGCATCGGGCCTAATGCGATTTTGCAATTGGAAGAGCCGCTTGATCGTATGTTGGGGCAGGGCGCGTTGGCGCAGATACTGAAGATAACCCGTGTGGCGATGCCATCGGGTAAAGAAATGGTGCCGCAAGAGGATGTTGGGCTCGTGCATCATACGATGTGGCGCCTCTTCCCCGAGCAGGCCGGAACACTGTCAGACCGAGCCGGGGTCGGCACCGCGCGCTACATTGCGGCAAACCGTATCCCCAAGGCCGCTCGGGTTATGCTGCGTATCCTGCCACGCGTTTGGGCGGAAAGAATGCTGACCAAAGCCATCTCAGACCATGCATGGACATTTTGCGGTTCAGGCGCGCTGGATACCAGACGCGAGAATGGAGAAATCCACTTTATGCTGCGTGAAAACCCACTTGCGGACAAGGTCACACAGCCACCACATCGGTGCATCTGGCACGCCGCAGTATTTGCCGAACTGTTCAGCTTGGTCCTTGGTCGCCCCTATTATTGCAAAGAGGTCTCATGCTGCGCGCTTGGAGCCGAACTGTGCCATTTTGTGGTGAGCCGCGACAGACCGACGGGCCATTTCAAAGGGCTGCAACTTTAGGCAGCACCTGATTTTTCCAATTTTTCGAGGGCGGCCATCCACATGCCTTCGGCGCGTTCCAACGCGTCCATCACCTCAGCGTATTTCTTGTTCCAGACTGCCAGTTCACCGCGCTTTGCGTCCTCATAAAGATCGGGGTCGGCGAGTTTCTTGGCGAGCTTGTCGCGCATATCATTCAGCTTTTCAACGCGGGCTTCGGATTTGCGCGCGTCGGCACGCAGGGCCAGCATTTCGTCGCGCGACAATCCTTTGGTCGCCGGGGCGGCGGTTGGTTTTTTTGAAGTCTTGCTGACGGGTTTCGTAGGTGTCAGCAGCATCTTGCGATAGCTGTCGAGGTCGTCGTCATAGGGCGTCACGGTTCCGTCTGACACCAGCCAGAGGCGATCCGCGACCATCGACAGCAAATGCATGTCGTGGCTGACCAGAATAACAGCGCCGGAATAAGCAGTCAGCGCCTCCACGAGCGCTTCGCGGCTTTCGATGTCGAGGTGGTTCGTTGGTTCGTCGAGGATCAGCAAATGCGGTGCATCAAGTGTTGCCAAAAGCAGCGAGAGCCGCGCCTTTTGACCACCTGACAGGCGACCGACTTCGGTTTCCGCCTGCTCAGGGCCCAGGCCAAACCCTGCCATCTGCGCACGCAGTTTCGAGTGCAGAATGCCGGGACGGGCTGAAATCATATGTTGCAGCGGTGTTTCCTTGACATGCAACTCTTCGACCTGATGCTGCGCGAAAAACCCGATCCGCAGTTTGTTGGCCTTGACCGCTTTGCCCTGCATCAGCACCAGCCGATCAGACAAAAGCTTCGACAGCGTCGATTTACCCTGTCCGTTACGGCCCAAAAGCGCGATCCGGTCATCCTGATCAATGCGCAGGTTCAGACAGTTGAGCACAGGCGTATCGGTATAGCCCACCGCACCGCCTTCGATGGAAATGATTGGCGGCGACAGCTCTTCGGGTTCAGGGAAGGTAAAGACCCGCTTGGCCACCTGTTCGGGGCTTGCGATCATATCCATTTTTTCAATCATTTTCAGACGGGACTGCGCCTGTTTGGCCTTTGAGGCCTTTGCTTTGAACCTGTCGACAAAGGATTGCATGTGGTCGCGGCGCGCTTGCTGTTTCTTGGCCATGGCCGCTTGCAGGGCACGCTGTTCGGCGCGTTGGCGGGCAAACTGATCGTAGGGGCCCTGATAAAACGTCAGCTTGCGTTCATCCAGATGCAGGATAGCGCCCACCGCCCGGTTCAACAGACCCCGGTCGTGGCTGATGATGATGACCGTATGCGGGTATTTGGCCAGATAGGCCTCCAGCCACAGCGCGCCTTCGAGATCCAGATAGTTCGTCGGCTCATCGAGCAGCAACAGATCGGGCTGGGCAAATAAAACCGCCGCCAGTGCGACACGCATCCGCCAGCCACCGGAGAAATCGGAACAGGGTTTCAGTTGCTCATCGTCATCAAAACCCAACCCCTTGAGGATCGTTGCCGCGCGCCCTTCGGCGGACCAGGCATCAATATCGGCCAGACGCGTCTGGATTTCCGAGATACGGGTCGGGTCGCTGGCCTCTTCCGCTTCGTGCAGCAGGGCCGCGCGCTCGGTGTCGGCTTCGAGCACGGTGTTCAAAAGCGATGTCTCAGACGAAGGGACTTCTTGCGCAACGCCGCCGATCTTGGCGCGGGTGGGCAGCGACAGATCACCTCCATCCAACGAAAGTTCACCGCGGATAAGCTTGAACAATGTCGTTTTTCCAGCCCCGTTTCGTCCGACAAGGCCCACCTTGTGACCATTGGGGATGACGGCGCTGGCCCCGTCGAAAAGAGGGCGACCCTCAATCGAATAGCTGATGTCGTTTATACGTAACATGCGCCTTGCACTGAACGACTGTCGCGGGCATGTCAATGTGCCTCCTGCAATCAGGGGACACAGACTGAATTAAGGTCTTTTCGGCAAGCAGGGCGCGTGATAGATGCGCCGCAAATCAAACCCCTTGCAGGAGACCTATCATGGCCCTTGAGCGCACATTTTCGATCATCAAACCGGACGCGACACGCCGCAACCTCACCGGAAAGATCAATGCAAAATTTGAAGATGCGGGACTGCGCATCGTTGCACAAAAACGCATCCACATGACCAAGGCGCAGGCCGGCGTGTTCTATGCAGTGCATTCCGAGCGCCCGTTTTATGATGAATTGTGCGAATTCATGGCGTCAGAGCCGGTTGTCGTGCAGGTTTTGGAAGGCGAAGGGGCCATTGCCAAAAACCGCGAAGTCATGGGGGCCACAAACCCTGCGGATGCAGCGCTCGGCACTATCCGCGCGGAGTTCGCCGAAAGCGTTGGCGAAAATTCGGTACACGGATCAGACGCACCTGAAACGGCCGCAGAAGAGATTGCGTATTTCTTTTCCGGCATGGAATTGGTTGGCTAAACCGCCCGGCTTATTCAGCGACAAGGGTCAGCGCGTGCGCTGGCCCTTTTTTGTGGGCTTCAGCACGCCAATTTGATTCATCTGCCGTTCAAACTCGGCGCCGCCCTGATCAAATGCCTCGGCTTTGATGGCGTCAAACCGGGCGCGCAAAGCTTTTTTCTCAGCACCCTTGCAGTCATTCCATGGGCGATCCTGAAGCCCCATGACCAACACGTAATATCCGATGAAATGGGGTTGCGTTCCCGCGCGCAACAGTGCGGCATAGGTTGCATCTGCCCCAAGTGCCCGGACCTGTTCGGCGGTGTGAATGCCTGCTCTCGCGCAGCCAGCCTCGAAGGCGGGGCCGAGGTTTCTGATGGATGAGATCGGGGAAGTCATTGCAGGATACTACCGGCAATTGGCCGCAGACGCTACGGTCGCGGAACGTCAAATACTGGCGTAATCAGTAATCGGCGGCGGTGGTGGCGGCGTGCTTCCCGTGGTGGGGGGCGGTGTTTGCGGTTGTTTTGGTTCTGTCGGCATGAAACTGATTCCCATCGTTAACGCAACAAAGATACCGCCACAGACTTAACGTCGGGTTTGCCAATCGAGCGTCAGGTCTGTGTTCAGACTGTGGCGATTTGGTTCAATTCGTCCCAAATGCGATAGGTGGTTTTTTGCCGGTATGTTTCACCCACGCGTAGAATAATGCTGGGAAAGGCGCTGTGGCGTGGCGCGTCAGGCCAGGCTTGCGGTTCTAATGCGATACCTGAGAAGGGTTGCAAAACCCGTTGATCATGCAGAGAATTTTTGATATCATTTAATCCGCTTCCATTGTATACTTGCAAGCCGGGTTCGGTCGTATCGATCTGTAGCATCAGCCCAGATGGCCCGCTCAGGCGCGCTGCTGGTGTGGGGTGGTCTCGCCGCGTTTCGGCAAGACATAAATTTGCATCCAGCGTTTGATCTGTCGGGACAAGTCGCCCCGTTTGAAAATCATATGCCGTGCCCGAGACAGGTGAAATCTCTCCCGTTGGCAGGGTGTGCGCATCCACGGGCAGGTATTTATCTGCATAGATCGTCAGACGGTGATCTTTCACCGTTTCGCAATTGCCAAGGTTCCAATAGGGGTGATGTGCGAGGTTGATGGCCGTTGTGCGGTCGCTGCTCGCAGTCATTTCCAGAATGAGATGGCCCGCATCCGTCAGGCTGTAGTCCACATTGACCGTCCGATTGCCCGGCAACCCATTTGCCCCATCGCGCAGAAAGCACCGCAATGAGACAGCAGAAGGGGATTGCCGGACGACCGTCCAGTCGCGCGCATGCAGCCCGTCGGCCCCGCTGTGCAGACAACTGCTGCCTTCATTCGGCTCCATCTTGCAGGTGGCACCATCGATGCAAAGCGTAGCGCCGGAAATCCGGTTGGCGATGGGGCCGATCAGGGCGCCGAAATAGCGCAGTTTCTCCGCATATGCATCTGCGTCGGTTGAACCAATCACAAGACTGTGCGGGTGCCCATTGTACCAAAGTCCCGCCAACGTCGCACCGAAGGGCAGGACTTGAGCGGACAGGGATGCGGAGCGCAAAGTTATCATGTGGCGAGCCTCTCATGCGGTCACGCCTGAAGTCTATGCGTTGTGCAAATCAGATACCACGCCTCATGCGTTGGAGCGTCATCTGATCATCCAGCCCTGATCCATGTCGGATAGATATGCGCGGTCTCTCAGGGCATTGTCGCGGTCCACACTTGCATTTGAAATGAAGCGTTTGAGCAATTCCGTCTGAAACTCGAATTCCATCGCCTTGTCGCTGATTGCCTTGGCAAATGCCCGGTCCTGCGTCGTGTTGAGCATGTCGAAGGCGCGACACAGATTCAGGATCGGCAGGCAGATCTCCTCCAGAATGTTAACCGCAAGTTTCTCACTGTGTGTCGCATAGGGTTCGCTAAACCCGATATCCAGTTTGAAGGCATTATTGATTGTGCCCATGAACTCAGTGAACCGGAAGATCGCATTGCGCACGCCGTCCTTCGCTTCCATGACCATGACATGAGCACCCGCCAGCGCGAGACCGGGCAGTTCAATCAGAAAGTCTGGAAGCGACAGGACCTGTGCCCCTGCCGAAAGGGTTTTCAGGCTTGATTTTATGGCATCGCTGAGCCGGTGTACGAGAATGTCGCCCAATTCGCTTGTCTCTTGAAACGAGACCCGGTTTCGAAAATTCCGGCCAATCACTTCACAGGATCGTACGGACACTTCTTCAGCGGTTTTTAAAGTCAAATTCAGTGTTAGCGTTCGATCTGACAGATCAGACCGGATCGATTGAATCTCAGGTAAAGTTTCCATGAACTTGCACCTCTCTTTTTCATAAATTTATGGGGTTAATATGCGTGGCTGGCATGCAGGGAGTGTAAACGCACCGTACGGTGCCTGTTGCGTGTGGGCCAAGGCGCTGAATTTACAGGTATAAAAATACTCTGTAGTAGTTGAGCGGCAGTGCTTCGCAACTTTAAGTTGCCGATTGCAGGGCGGCATCCGTTAACATATGACTAAATAGCCTAACGGCCAAAAGGACTTGCGGGGACACGAAACGTGACAGACGACAATAAAGAAATAACTATCATCGGGATCGGGTCTTCGGCCGGTGGTCTCGAAGCGATACGCGAGCTTGTCGCAACATTGCCGACAAAAATGAAAGTGGCCTATGTGGTGGTGCAACACATGTCACCCCATCACAAAAGCCTGATGACAGAATTGGTTGCGCGCCAGACAAGTCTGATCGTCAAAGACGTCAAGGACAGCATTCTGCCAGAGCCGAATGTCATCTACATCACGCCCCCCAATACCGATATTATCTATGATGAGGGCAAGTTACGTCTTGTCGAACCCAGCCATGAGGTGGCATCGCCGAAACCATCCGTTGACCGGTTTCTGCTGAGCCTCGCGGATCAACATGGTGAAAAATCGATGGCTATTATCTTGTCCGGCACAGGCACCGATGGCGCCTATGGTGTGCAGGCGATCCGTGAGGCGGGCGGGATTACGATTGCACAAGACACCGAAAGTGCAAAATATGACGGCATGCCAATGTCTGCGATGCAAACGGGCTGCGTTGATCTGGTGTTGCGCCCCTTCGAAATCGGGACGCATCTGCAAAAGATCCTGTCGTCTGCACGCGACTTTGACGCTTTCCGCCAGGAAACGTCCGAGACCAGCCCGGCATTGGATCTGTTGCAAATCCTGCTTGCAAGGACGCGGGTGGATTTTCGCGAGTACAAGCAAACCACGATCAACCGGCGGATTGAGCGCCGCATGGTGGCCCTGGGGATCGAAAGTCATGCGGAATATACGCAGTTTTGTCGCGTAAACCCGAACGCTGTGGATGCACTGTTCAAAGATCTGCTGATTTCTGTCACGCGGTTCTTTCGCGACAAATCGGAGTTTGAGCAACTCAAGGAGATGCTGCCGGCGCTGCTGAAGAAAAAGTCAAACCCACCGTTCAGGGTCTGGATCGCGGGATGTGCGACCGGGGAAGAAGCCTATTCGATTGCGATCCTACTGTCCGAAGCTCTCGGTGGCCCTACGGTAAATCTGAAAGACCATGTCCAGATCTTTGCGACTGACATCGACAAAGACGCCTTGGACGTCGCGCGCAAGGGCGTCTATGGCATGGCCGCGCTGAACGACATCCCCAAAAGCCTGTCTGATCGCTATTTCATGACCCAGAACGATGGCATCCGGGTCATCGATTCCCTGCGCTCCGCCATTTTGTTTTCTGATCACAATGTATGTCAGGACCCGCCCTTTCAAAAAGTGGATTTGCTCTGCTGTCGTAACCTGTTGATATATTTTGGAAACGCCTTGCAGCATAAGGTCATGTCACGGTTTCACTACGCCATGACTGACAACTCCCTGATGTTCCTGGGAACGGCGGAAACGGTCGCTGGCTCGGACGAAATGTTCGTACAGGACAGCCATTCGGCCCATATCTACAGACGCCGCTCGATCCGGCGAACGGATCAGAACGTGTTTTCCAACCCGCGCAACCTGCCAAAATCGCGCAGCAAGGTGCCGATGCAGATCAAACAGGGGCAGGATCCGGGGCAATCCACGGACCGGCAAATGTTCGAGGCGCTGGCACTGGCTCTGGGCAAGAATTCGGTGTTGGTGACGGATGACTACGGGATCATCAGGGTCTACGGAAACGTCAGCCCGTTCATCGAGATGAACGAAACCAGTAACCTGAAGATGCACATTGATCTGCTGCGCAGACCGTTTCGTGAAGAAGCGCGCAGCCTCGTTACACTTGCTTTGAAGCATGGCGAACACCGCAGCGGCGTGCGCCATCTGCTTGCGGAAGACGACGACGCCGAAATCAGGCTCGACGTTTACCCCATCATAGCACGCGACATAAACGAGCGCGCGGCCTTGGTGGTCTTTACCGAGGTGCAGGTCGATCGCAGCAAAGCCTCCGGTGCTTCGGAAGTCGATGAGGACTCGATTTTTGAAAGCGACAGAATACGCTTGCTCGAAGATGAAGTGGCGACAACCAGAGAAGCGCTGCAGCAGACCATCGAGGAGTTGGAAACTTCCAATGAGGAACTGCAATCCCTGAATGAGGAATTGCAATCCACAAATGAAGAACTGCAGGCAACCAACGAAGAGTTGGAAACATCCAACGAAGAATTGCAGTCCACCAACGAAGAGCTGATCACTGTCAACGAAGAGCTTCAGGTCACGGCGGCGGAATTGAGCGGTCGCACGGGCGAACTGATGTCAGTGCTGGAAACCGCGCCGCTGTCGATCATGGTGCTCGATACCGCCTTGCAGATATCACAAGCGACCAATGCCGCCTGCGATATGTTCAATTTGACGCGTCCAGTGTCAAATCCGCATATTAGCCAATGCGTCCTGCCCAATAGTTTTCCGCCCTTGGCGCCGATCTGCAATGAAACACTCAAACTGGGCGAGCCCATTACAAAGGAATTCAATTCGGGTGGTTCGCGATACAAGCTGACAAGTTCGCCGTTTTTTGACATGCGCGGTCAAATGAAAGGGGTCACGATGGTTGTTTCGGCCTTTCCGGGACTTGCTCAGGAGTTGGACCTCATTCTGGATCATGGCGAAATCTACATGCTGAACCGCGCGCAGGATGGCACCATTTTGCGGATCAGCGAGAAGTCAGCGCGGTTTTTCGGCACCACGCGTCACAAGGCGGAAGGTGCCAATTTCTACAATCTGGTTTCGAGAAGTATTTCCAATACCATTCGGGAACATGATGCCCAACTATTGAAAACCAATGATGGTCACCTGCAGGATATGCTGCGGCTCCGGTCTGTTGAGGATAAAAAGGAAGTCTGCCTGAATTCAGAGAATTTTCTGTTTCCTGACCCGTCAGGGGACGACGCTTCGATTTACACGATCGGGCAGGATATCTCCGAAGTCATAGAAACGCGCGATAAGGCCGAGGATGCGCTTGCACAGCTCATACTGTTGCAAGAAATAGCGCGCATTGGGTTTTGGTCGCTGGATTTGGAAGATGAAACGGTTTTCTGGTCCGAAGAGGTGTACCGCATCCATGGCAAGGATCCTGATACCTTTTCCCCAAAGCTGGAAGATGGGTTGTCGTTCTATCACCCCGAAGACCGCGAAACCGTGCAAGCTGAAGTGGAAAGAGTGCGCACACAAGGCGGAGAGTTTCATTTTAAACTGCGCATCATCAACGAGGATGGTGAAACGATCCCGATTGAGTCGTTCGGCTTGGCCCGCCAAGACGTGAACGGCAACATTGGCAAGATCATCGGTGTGTTTCGTGTCAGCGAGGACAACACCAGCACCGTACACTGACGCGTTGACAGTAGTCGCCATGCCCGCTCAGCGGTCCTGCGGGCGACGCGCGGCAAAAAGAAACCGGGCGTTCGGGGATATTGTCGCGCACCCGGTTTGCTTCTGAAGCGTCAAGCATTTAACCTTGCTCGTCCAGATCGGTGCCGATGAATTGAAACCGGCCAAGCGCAGACACCGTGCGCTGGCTGTGTCTGTTGTGCGTGCGCGCCAGTCGCCAGAATGCTGTATTCAGCATAGGGATGCGTCTTTCTGAAAGCGATTTGCCGGATCAACACCGCTCAGGTGGTGGTTTTGATGAACATTTCAGCATCGAACGCCATGGATGAAAAAATCTTGCCAATTTCCATTTTTTACCGTTTGATAAAATTTTAAACCATGCAATGCTGATGATATAACAAAACCCGACGGAGTAGCCATGATAAGCCAACGCACACCGGGCATCGTTGCCGAAAGGCTGAACGCAGAAGAGCTGGCCGCAAATTTTGCCGACCTCCACGCGCCCTTGGAGCCACATGAAGCAGCGGTTGCTGCGGATCGCTGTTATTTCTGCCATGACGCGCCCTGCGTGACGGCCTGTCCCACGGAAATCGACATTCCGCTTTTTATACGCCAGATCAGCACGGGCACCCCCGAAGCAGCGGCCAAGACGATTTTTGACCAGAACATACTGGGCGGTATGTGCGCGCGGGTCTGTCCCACGGAAGATCTATGCGAACAGGCCTGCGTGCGCGAAATGGCTGAGGGCAAACCGGTCGAAATCGGGCGTCTGCAACGCTATGCGACCGATACGCTGATGCAGCGCGACATCCACCCCTATACCCGCGCGGCAGCCACTGGAAAGCGGATCGCGGTTGTGGGCGCGGGGCCTGCTGGTCTCTCTTGTGCGCACAGGCTTGCGCTGCTTGGCAATGATGTTGTGATCTATGATGGCCACGCCAAACCGGGCGGTCTGAACGAATATGGGATCGCGGCCTATAAATCCACGGATGATTTTGCGGCCCGCGAGGTGGCTTGGCTGTTGGATATCGGTGGCATCACGGTCGAAACCGGCAAGGTGTTGGGCGGTGATCTGACCCTCGATAGTTTGTCGGCGCAGTATGATGCGGTCTTTCTGGCCGTGGGTCTGGGCGGTGTGAATGCGCTCAACCTTGAGGGGGATGACAAATCCGGCGTCACGGACGCGGTGTCCTTTATCGAAACGCTGCGCCAGTCGCGCGATCTGACCAAGCTGCCTGTGGGCCGCAACGTCGTGGTCATCGGTGGGGGCATGACGGCCGTGGACGCCGCAGTCCAGTCCAAGCTGCTGGGCGCGGAGAATGTCACGATAGCCTATCGGCGCGACCGTGCCGCGATGAGTGCCAGCCGCTACGAACAGGACCTCGCCGCATCCCATGGCGTCAAGCTGATGTTCAATGTGCAGCCGGTCGCCATACATGGCAACGGGGCGGCGGCTGAGATTGAACTGGAATATACCGCATCGGTTGATGGCCGCCTTGCCGGGACCGGTGAAAAGACACGCGTTTTGGCCGATCAGGTTTTCCGTGCCATCGGGCAGACGCTGACGATGGATGAGTCCCTTGAAACCGAGAGCGGCAAAATTGCCGTGTCTGGTGCGGGGCGCACCAGTCTGGACCAGGTCTGGGCCGGCGGCGATTGTGCCCATGGTGGCGATGATCTGACCGTGACTGCCGTAGCCGAGGGACGCGACGCGGCAATGGATATTCATGCAACATTGAACGGGAGCGTATAATGGCTGATCTGACTTCGGAATTTCTGGGCATTACGTCCCCCAATCCGTTTTGGCTGGCCTCTGCGCCGCCCACTGACAAGGAATACAACGTGCGCCGCGCCTTTGAGGCGGGGTGGGGCGGTGTCGTGTGGAAAACGCTTGGTGCTGAAGGGCCGCCGGTGGTGAATGTCAACGGCCCGCGCTACGGCGTGATCCACGGTGCCGACCGGCGGGTGCTGGGGATGAACAACATCGAGCTCATCACCGACCGCTCGCTTGAGATCAACCTAGAAGAGATCACGCGCGTGAAAAAGGACTATCCGGATCGCGCCATGATCGTCTCCATCATGGTGCCTTGTGAAGAGCAGGCGTGGAAAGACATTCTGCCCAAGGTCGAAGCGACGGGCGCGGATGGGATCGAGCTGAACTTCGGCTGCCCGCACGGTATGTCAGAGCGTGGCATGGGGGCCGCCGTCGGGCAGGTGCCTGAATACATCGAAATGGTCACGCGCTGGTGCAAACAGTATTACAGCAAGCCGGTGATCGTGAAACTCACGCCCAATATCACCGATGTCCGCAAACCAGCAGCAGCCGCCAAACGCGGTGGGGCGGATGCGGTGTCGCTGATCAACACGATCAATTCCATCGTATCGGTCGACCTCGATACGATGAGCCCGCACCCCTCGATTGACGGTAAGGGCACCCACGGTGGCTATTGCGGCCCGGCTGTGAAACCTATCGCGCTGAGCATGGTGTCCGAGATCGCGCGGGACGCGGAAACCCGCGGCATGCCGATCTCCGGCATCGGTGGGGTCACCACATGGCGCGATGCTGCTGAATATATCACCATGGGCTGCGGCAATGTGCAGGTGTGCACGGCGGCCATGACCTATGGGTTCAAGGTGGTGCAGGAAATGATTTCCGGCCTGTCCCAATGGATGGATGAAAAAGGGCATACGGATATTCGTGACTTCATGGGTGCCGCCATACCAAACACGACAGACTGGCAGTACCTCAATCTCAATTACATCGCCAAGGCGCAGATCAATCAGGCCGATTGCATCAGTTGCGGGCGGTGCTATGCGGCCTGCGAGGATACATCCCATCAGGCCATCGCCATGTCCGAAGACCGGGTGTTCAGCGTCATCGACGAGGAATGCGTCGCCTGCAACCTGTGCGTTGAGGTTTGCCCGGTTGAAAACTGCATCACCATGGTCCCGATGGAGCAGGGCAAGGTCGATCCGCGCACCGGCAAAGTTGTGGAAAAAGACTACGCCAACTGGACCACGCACCCCAACAACCCCGGCGCAGTTGCCGCCGAATAATCCACGACAATCGTTTCTCCCTGGCTGCCGGAGTACTCATCCTGAGTGCTTCGGCAGTTAGGTTTGAGGGGTCAGCATCCGCCGGAGCATGTCTTCGAGGTGCTGCTCGGCCCCCGGAAACGGGTCTTGATCCGGCAGGATGGCGCGCACTTGAACGTCAAAATCCGCATAGTGTTGCGTCATGGACCAGATTGAGAAAATCAGGTGATGCGGATCTACGGGCTGGATGCGACCCTCGCGGATCCAGCCATCGATGATCGCAGCGATCTTGTTGACAACGCGACGCAACTCACCGCTGAGGGCGTCGCCGATGCGCGGCGCGCCCTGTATCACCTCATTGGCAAACAAGCGGCTTTCACGCGGGTAATCCCGGCTCATCTCAAGCTTGCGGCGGGCATAGGACAGTAGCTCTTCGACCGGGTCCCCGCTGGCATCTATCTCGTAAATGGGCTGCAGCCATTCGTCCAGCAAACGCGTTAAAAGCGCGCGATAAATCGCGTCCTTTGAGGCGAAATAATATAGTATGTTCGGCTTTGACAGGCCTGCTTCAGCGGCGATCTGATCCAGAGTGGATCCGCGAAATCCGTATTGCGAAAACACCTTCAATCCAGCCGTCATGATGGCTGCTTGATTCTTTTTCTGTATGCGCGTTTCAGTCTTTGTCATCTGCTGCGCCCGTATTGGTGGAGTATCTTTGATTGCGATGCCTGCCCGTTGTGCGACAGCACGATGATACCCTTGATATGTCAAGCATACGCCTTGACTCGTCCGAACCCTCTGGTAGCGTTGCTTTTACCAGTTGGTCAAATAAAAACTGAAGAGCCAGCACGCCAGATTGCCAAGGAGAACGCGCAATGCCAGCCATCGGGGAAAACCTGCGGATCAACAGCGAACGGCTGTGGGGCAGCCTGATGGAAATGGCAGAGATCGGACCGGGTGTGGCGGGCGGTAACAACCGTCAGACGCTCACCGACGAAGACAGCGAAGGGCGGCACCTGTTTCAAAAATGGTGCGAGGCGGCGGGCTGCACCATGGGGCTGGACCAGATGGGCAATATGTTTGCGACCCGCGCAGGCACGGACCCCGACGCGCTGCCGGTCTATGTGGGATCACATCTTGATACGCAGCCGACCGGCGGTAAATACGATGGCGTATTGGGAGTGTTGAGCGGTTTGGAACTGCTGCGCACGCTCAATGACCTGGATATCAAAACCAGGCACCCCATCGTGGTCACGAACTGGACGAATGAAGAGGGCACGCGCTATGCGCCCGCGATGCTGTCCTCCGGCGTTTTTGCGGGGCTGCACACGCAGGACTGGGCATATGCGCGTACAGATGCGGAGGGCAAGACATTCGGCGATGAGTTGCAGCGCATTGGCTGGCGCGGCGAAGAGGAAGTCGGCCAACGCAAGATGCATGCGTTTTTCGAGCTTCACATCGAACAGGGCCCCATTCTGGAAGCTGAAGGCAAGGAAATTGGCGTCGTGACTCATGGTCAGGGCTTGTCGTGGACGCAAATCACCATCACCGGAAAAGACGCGCATACCGGCTCAACGCCGATGCCGATGCGCAAGAATGCGGGGCTTGCCATGGCGCGGGTGCTCGAAAAGGTGGATGAAATCGCCCTGTCCCATGTGCCCCATGCAGTGGGCGCTGCAGGGCACATCGACGTCTATCCCAATTCTCGCAATGTGATCCCCGGCAAGGTGGTTTTCACCGTGGACCTGCGCTCGCCTGATCTGGATGTGATCACCGATATGGAAACACGCCTCAGGACCGAGGCGCAGGCGATTGTCGATGCCATGGGGCTTGAGATCGAATTTGAAAAGGTAGGCGGGTTTGATCCTGTTACCTTTGACGAGGGCTGCGTGAGCGCTGTGCGCACCGCGGCGGAGCGTCTGGGCTACAGCCACATGAACCTGATTTCTGGTGCCGGTCATGATGCCTGCTGGATCAATCGCGTGGCCCCAACGGCAATGATCATGTGCCCTTGCGTAGATGGTCTGAGCCACAATGAGGCCGAAGAAATCAGCCCCGAATGGGCCGCTGCGGGCACGGATGTGCTGTTGCATGCGGTCTTGGAAACGGCCGAAGTGGTATCATGATCCCACCCTTTCAAGGAGTTCACTTATGTCTACTGTGATCAAAAACGGCACTGTGGTGACGCATGATCTGACCTACAAGGCGGACGTGTTGATCGACGCGGGCACCATCATCGAGATTGGCCCGAACCTGAGCGGTGATGAGGAACTGGATGCCACGGGCTGCTATGTCATGCCGGGCGGTATTGATCCGCATACGCATCTGGAAATGCCCTTCATGGGCACCTATTCCTCTGACGATTTCGAAAGCGGGACGCGCGCGGCACTGGCGGGCGGCACGACGATGGTCATTGATTTTGCGCTGCCATCTCCGGGGCAGGGGCTGCATGATGCGCTGAAAATGTGGGACAATAAATCGACCCGTGCCAATTGCGACTATTCCTTCCATATGGCCGTCACATGGTGGGGGGAGCAGGTTTTTGACGAGATGAAATCCGTCATTGAGGATCGCGGGATCAACACTTTCAAACACTTCCTTGCCTATAAAGGCGCGCTCATGGTCAACGATGATGAGCTTTACGCCTCCTTCAACCGCTTGGCTGAATTGGGCGGCATCGCCATGGTGCATGCGGAAAACGGCGATGTGGTCGCGGAACTCTCTGCCAAACTGCTGGCCGAGGGCAACACCGGCCCCGAGGCACATGCCTATTCCCGCCCGCCACAGGTTGAGGGGGAGGCCACAAACCGCGCCATCATGATCGCCGACATGGCGGGCGTGCCGCTCTATGTGGTGCACACCTCTTGTGAGGAGGCACATGAAGCCATCCGTCGCGCGCGCCAGCAGGGCAAACGTGTCTGGGGCGAGCCGCTGATTCAGCACCTGACGCTGGATGAAAGTGAGTATTTCAACAAGGATTGGGACCACGCCGCACGCCGTGTGATGTCACCACCATTTCGCAACAAGCAGCATCAGGATAGCCTCTGGGCCGGGTTGCAATCCGGGTCTCTGTCTGTCGTGGCGACCGATCACTGTGCCTTCACTACGGAGCAAAAACGTTTTGGCGTGGGCGACTTCACCAAAATTCCCAATGGCACCGGAGGTTTGGAAGACCGCATGCCCATGCTCTGGACGCATGGGGTGGCCACGGGGCGTCTGACGCCGAACGAGTTTGTCGCGGTCACCTCCACCAATATCGCCAAAATTCTCAACTGCTATCCGAAGAAGGGCGCGGTTCTGGTGGGGGCCGATGCCGATCTTGTCGTGTGGGATCCACAAAAGGAAAAGACGATTGCAGCGAGCACCCAGCAATCTGCCATTGATTACAACGTGTTCGAGGGGCAAACGGTCAAAGGCCTGCCGCGCTATACCCTGACACGAGGTCATGTGGCCATACATGACGGTGAAATCCGCACGCAGGAAGGACATGGCAAATTCGTCAAACGCGACGGCAACGGCGTGACCAACAAAGCCTTGTCCACCTGGAAAGAACTGACTGCCCCGCGCCCGGTTGAGCGCAGCGGCATTCCCGCCACCGGCGTCTGAAACCTGAACCTGAAAGCCCGAGCGTGACCCAAGAAACGATTATCCATGCGCAGGGTCTTGATCTGACCTTTGAAACCAATGACGGTCCGGTCCATGCGCTCAAGGACGTGAACCTTGAGATCAAGAAGGGCGAATTCGTCAGTTTCATCGGCCCCTCGGGCTGCGGCAAGACGACATTTCTGCGCTGCATTGCCGGGTTGGAAACCCCCACATCCGGCGAAATCAGCGTGAATGGCATGACACCGGATCAAGCGCGTCAGGCGCGCGCCTATGGCTATGTGTTTCAGGCCGCAGGGCTCTACCCGTGGCGCACGATCGGCGGCAACATCCGCCTGCCGCTTGAGATCATGGGGTTCTCAAAGTCTGAACAGGTGGAACGTGTCGGGCGTGTTCTGGACCTTGTCGACCTGAATGGGTTTGACCGCAAATTTCCATGGCAATTGTCGGGCGGCATGCAGCAGCGCGCCTCCATCGCGCGCGCTCTGGCCTTTGATGCCGATATTTTGCTGATGGATGAACCCTTTGGCGCGCTGGATGAGATCGTGCGCGACCACCTCAACGAGCAGCTCTTGCAGCTTTGGGCGCGTACCGAAAAGACCATCGGCTTTGTGACCCATTCGATCCCTGAAGCGGTTTATCTGTCCACGAAAATCGTGGTGATGAGCCCGCGCCCGGGCCGTATTTCGGATGTCATCGACAGCCCGCTGCCCAAGGAGCGCCCGCTGGACATCCGTGACAGTGCCGAGTTCATCGAGATCGCCCACCGTGTGCGCGATGGGCTGCGCGCGGGTCACATAGATGAATAAACTGGCCAGCATCGTGCCGGCCCTCGTTGTGGTGGCGGTCATAATCGCCTTCTGGACCATGGCCGTTGTGCCGATGAACGCGCATCTGACCGCAGATCAGGCGCAGCGGGACGGATTGATCATTGCGCCGGAGGCCCCGGCGGAGCGGCAAGAATACTCGGGCCTCGCGCTTGCGCTGAAAAACCCGCAGATCATACCGCTGACCTACAGTCAGGTGCGCCCTCGCTTGCCCTCGCCGCATCAGGTCACCGCCGAACTTTACGACAGTATATTCACCAAGAAAATCACGTCGAAGCGCAGCCTTGTGTACCATGGTTGGGTCACGCTTTCGGCGACGCTGTTGGGGTTTATCATAGGGACAGGTCTGGGCATTCTGCTGGCCGTTGGCATCGTGTATAGCCGTACGATGGACAAATCCGTGATGCCATGGGCGATTACTTCGCAGACCATTCCCATACTGGCGCTGGCACCGATGATCATCGTCATGCTGGGCGCTATTGGCATTCAGGGGCTTTTGCCCAAATCGGTCATTTCCGCATACCTGAGCTTTTTCCCCGTGGTCGTGGGCATGGTCAAGGGGCTGCGCAGCCCCGATGCGATGCAGCTTGATTTGCTGCGCACCTATAGCGCCAGCCCGTCACAGGGGTTCTGGAAGCTGCGCCTGCCTGCTTCGGTGCCCTATCTGTTTGCATCGCTCAAGATCGGTATTTCCGCCGCGTTGGTGGGTGCTATCGTGGGCGAATTGCCGACTGGCGCGCGGGCAGGTTTTGGCGCGCGTATGTTGGTCGGGGATCAATACGGTCAGCCGATGGTGACATGGGCCGCCCTGTTTGCAGCGGCGATTACGGCGGCACTATTGGTTGCCATTCTGACACTGGTTGAGCGTCAGACGCTCAGGCGCATGGGGATGGAGGCAGCATGATGGCCTATGTGCTGGCGTTGATCGTTTGGGGGCTGGGCTGGTGGCTGAACATCAAACTGTCGCATTCGCCGCGCGCGGACACGCGTTTGTTCAGCTTGCTGATCCCCGTGATATTTGGGGTCACAATTGTGGTGATGTGGGAAATTCTGGTTCAGATGCTGGGCATCAGCGGGGTGATCCTGCCGCCTCCCTCTGCGATCGCGGCGCGTTTTGCGGTCTCCACGCATCTGCTTTGGGCTGATTTTGAACAAACGATCCTCAAGGGGGCGATGACCGGGTATGTCTTGGGGGCAATTGCGGCCTTTGCCGTGGCCATCCTTGCGGATCGCTCGCCTTTCTTGACCAAGGGTATATTGCCAGTTGGGGCGTTCATGGCCGCGCTTCCGATTGTCGGCACCGCGCCGATCTTTGTGCGGTGGCTGGGCAGTGACTGGCACTCCAAGGCGGCGGTTGTCGGGGTCATGGTGTTTTTCCCCATTCTGGTGAATACAGTCGCGGGATTAAAAGGCAGCAGCGCGATGCAGCGTGACCTGATGCGGACCTACGGTGCCAATTACTGGACCACGCTTTTCAAGCTACGGCTGCCTGCTGCGATGCCCTTTGTGTTCAACGGGTTGAAAATTGCCACAACGCTTGCGCTGATCGGTGCGATTGTTGCTGAATTTTTCGGCTCTCCGACTGTGGGGATGGGCTTTCGGATATCAACCTCGGTGGGTCAGCTTGCCATGGATATGGTCTGGGCAGAGATTATCGTTGCAGCCCTTGCGGGCTCGGCGTTTTACGGGCTTATCGCCCTGATAGAGAAGCGGGTGACTTTCTGGCATCCGTCACAACGATAAAGCGGGCGAAAGACCCGCTTTCAATACTGACAAGGAGATACGGAAGATGAAAAAACTGATGATATCCGCGGCCTTTGCGGCCGGTCTGGGAACGGCGGCTTATGCCGATGATGCCAATTCGGTGACATTGCAATTGCAGTGGGTCACGCAGGCGCAGTTTGCGGGTTACTATGTGGCGCTGGACAAGGGGTTTTACGAAGAAGAGGGGCTTGACGTTACAATCCTGCCCGGCGGGCCGGATATTGCCCCCCCGCAGGTGCTGGCTGGTGGCGGTGCTGATGTGATGCTCAACTGGATGCCGTCGGCACTGGCCGCGCGCGAAAAGGGCTTGCCGGTCGTTAATATCGCGCAGCCCTTCAAAACATCGGGGCTGATGCTGACCTGTTGGAAAGACACCGGCATCACCTCTGTTGAGGACTTCAAGGGCAAGACCATCGGTGTGTGGTTCTTTGGCAATGAATACCCCTTCCTGAGCTGGATGTCACAGGCGGGTATCTCCACCGATGGGGGCGAGGACGGTGTGACTGTGCTCAAGCAAGGGTTCAATGTCGATCCGCTGTTACAGCGTCAGGCCGATTGCATTTCCACCATGACCTACAACGAATACGGTCAGGTGCTCGATGCGGGCGTGTCACCGGATGAGCTTGTGACCTTCAAATATGAAGATCAGGGTGTCGCCACATTGGAAGACGGTATCTATGCGCTTGAAGAGAACCTGAGCGATCCGGTGTTTCAGGACAAAATGGTCCGCTTTGTGCGCGCATCGATGAAAGGCTGGGAATACGCTGGGGCCAACCCCGATGAGGCTGCGGGTATCGTTCTGGACAATGATGAAACCGGCGCCCAGACCGAGTCGCATCAGGTCCGGATGATGGGTGAAATCGCCAAGCTGATCGAAGGCTCGGACGGGTCGCTGGATGTGGCCGATTACGAGCGCACGGTGGCGACACTGCTGGCCGGCGGGTCTGATCCGGTGATCTCCAAAGCGCCCGAAGGCGCATGGACGAGCGCTATTACAGATGCCGCGCTGAAATAAAGCGTCCAAGAAAAAAAGTCGCGCGGCGGTGCACCGATCCGCGCGGCTTTGGCTGACATTTTGGTGTCATGCCAGCTTTTTAGAACCTTTCGGATACGCTGTTATGACCGGGCGCCGGCGCTTTGTGGTCTTTGAGACAGGCAAATTGTGACGGTAGTGCAGCGCGCTACGTACCATATAACCGGATCTCACAGGCCAAAACCACTGTTTTGAAGTATCCCACCTGGTGCTGACGAAACCAGAGCAATTGAGTATCCTTGCGGGTGTTTTGACTGGCGTTGCTACCTTTTTTTGAGGCCGCCGGACGGTGCATTCTCCGTAACAAAAAAAGCGCGCTGACCCTCTGTGAAATCCAAGCGCGTCATGGACTAAGCAAAATCTGACCTATCATCTACACAGGTACATCACTGTGTGCGCCTTGGGCTGGCGGGTGCTCGGAGAAAGAAGGATTGTTAAATGCGTTGTTGCGAAGACGTAAGCTGATGGTTGTAAATCTGGTTTCATTTCGTGCGCTGCTATGGGCCTTGGCTGCTGTATGTGTTTCTGCAGCGATTTTCAGTCTTGAGAGCGAACGCGCGACCGTCAGTGAGCGCATTATTGACACGGATGTCGGACGGGTATCCCTCTACACCGACCCTTCGGGCTTGCCGGGGCCTCTTGTCATTGTGACGCATGGGTTTGCCGGTTCGCGCCAGATGATGCAGTATATCTCGCGTGATCTGGCACGGGCTGGCTTTATGGTCGCGTCCTTTGATTTCTATGGCCATGGGCGCAACCCTGAACGCATGTCCTCTGATGTCACCCGGATCGAAGGGACAACGCAACAACTGGTGGCGCAGACACGCGCCGTTCTGCAAGCTGTGCAGGCTGAGATCGGCACAGTGACCCCGGTTGGCATGCTGGGCCATTCCATGGCGACGGATATCGTCATTCGCGCGGCAAAAGCATCGCCAGAGGTATCCGCCATCGTTGCCATTTCGATGTATTCGGATGCGGTCACGGCAGATTTCCCGCAGAGATTGCTGGTGCTTTCGGGTGAATATGAGGGGCGACTGCGCGATGTGGCCCGCCAGTCCGTCGCACTTGTTGCAGGTGAACCTGTTGAGGGCGAAACCGTATCCGACGGGCCAGTCATCAGGCGCGCGGTCGCCATCCCCAATACAGAACATGTGGCTGTTCTCTTTGCCGCTGAAACGATGCGGGAAACGCGCGACTGGCTGATGTCCGCGTTCGAAATATGCGGGCAAGGGCGGGCTATGCCGCAGGGCCTTGCGATCACCGCGGTATTGGTGGGCCTGGTTGTCCTCTTTTGGCCGCTCACCCGCCTGTTGCCACAGTCCCGGTCCCCCGCCACCCCCGTGGGTCCAAAGGTTTTCTGGGCCGCGCTGCTGGCACCGGTTTTGCCCGCCATCGGCTTGTCGCTCGGCCTTGGGGGTGGGCTTTTCCAAACTGCGGCCTTTGGCGCTTTGGCTGTGTTCTTTGCCACATGGGGTCTTGTGGTGCTCGCTGTGCTGCGGGCGGCGGGTCACCGTTTGACCTTGCCGAAACCCTCCGGTGTTTTGCTTTTGACCTTTTGGTGCCTGTGCGTTTTCGCAGTGGCGCTTGACAGATACGCAGCGGCCTTTCTGCCCAGTGGTCCGCGCTTGCCAATCATGTGCGTACTTCTGCTTGGCACAGTGCCCTTCGTGGTTGCCGATCGTGTCCTGCTGGACGGTGCAGCGCTTTGGCAGCGGGTTGTGGCACGCATGGTCCCTGTTGCATCCTTATCGGCAAGCATGATCCTGTTTTCACAAAGCCTGGGGCTTTTGTTTACCGTTTTGCCTGTGATGGTGCTGTTTTATCTGGTGTATGGCACGATGGCACGCCCCGTCGCGCTCCGGCAGGGGGCAGAGACGGCGGGCGTAGGCTCCGGCATTGTTCTGGCGTGGTCTATTGCGGCCAGTTCGCCGCTGTTTCTCGCCTGATTGCCGCTCATATGTCTTCACTGGGTATTTAGCTATGGCGGCCTAAGGTGCTAAGGACAGCGTATGGATAATGCCAGCTCTTTCATGATGACCCTCTTTCGCAAAGCCCGCCGCTATGCGCGCAAGCTCTGGGTGCGGGTGGTGCTGATCGGCTTGCTGGCTGTGCTTGCCGTGGCCCTCAGCCAATGGGTTGAGCTTTATGTGCCCGATACCCTGTCCAGAAGCCTAGATGGCGCGGCGGCAGACCGCCTGTTGCAACTGATTGCCAGCGCCATGCTTGCGGTGACGATCTTTTCGATCACGGTCATGGTCTCGGTCTATCAATCCTCCTCCACGCAATGGACGCCGCGTGTGCACCGCTTGATCATGCAGGACAGGACCACCCAGAACACGCTTGCCGTCTTTATCGGGGCCTATGTCTATGCCTTGCTGGGAATCATCCTGCGCGAACTTGGCGTTTACGATGACGACCATGCCTTCGTGCTGTTCTGGATGACGGTCTTTGTTCTGGCGATCATTGTGGTCTATCTGATCCGCTGGGTTCTGCATTTGCAGGGGTTTGGTCAGTTGACCAATACAACCCGTCAGGTGGAGGCCGTGACCCGCGCCCGGTTCAATGAGCGTTTGCAGACGCCCTGTCTGGGTGCCATGCCGCTGGTGCATGACGCACCTGAGAGCGCCAAGACGCTGAACGCATGGGACAGCGGGTATATTCAATGCATTTATCCCGAAGCGATGAATACGCTGGCAAAGGAGTGCGACGTCACACTCTACATGACACGCGACATTGGCAGCTACGTCTTTACAGAGTCCCCAGTGCTGTATGTGGACCGGGCGGACAATATCCGTGATTGGGAGTCGTTTTGTGAGCAAATTCGCGAGATGCTCGTCCTTTCTGATTTGCGCAGCTATGATCAGGACCCACGCTTTGGCCTGCTGGTATTGGGAGAGATCGGATCAAAGGCCCTGTCGCCAGGGATCAATGATCCGGGCACGGCGATTGACATTATCACGCGCATCGGGCGCATTTTGTCTGTCTACAAAGATGAACAAAACGCAACGCCTGATACCCCGCTGGATCACCTGTATGTCGCGCCGCTTGATCCGATTGATCTTATGCGCGACGGTTTTGGAACGCTCGCGCGCGACGGGGTTGCGGTTGTCGAGGTGCAACAGATGCTTCAGCAAACGCTTGGCAATCTCATCGGGAATCCTGATCCGAAATTATCCGCCGCCGCATGTGATTTTGCGCAGGAAAGTCTGGCGCGTGCGCTGAAAGCGACTGCATTTGAACCGGATCGCGACCGCATTTGTGCCAGCGCGCATCCGGAGGTGCGCGGGGAAAATAAATAGACCCGCCTTGTATGCGCGCGACGACAGATGTCGCAAATCGGCTAACAGTGCGGGCGATGGCAGGTCAGGTTGTCCCTGTTACATGCCATCATCGGGGTCTCAACCATGCGTACTCATGCCCAAGCCGTTGTCATCGGAGGCGGCGTCATCGGCTGCTCGATTCTGTATCACCTGACCAAACTGGGCTGGACAGACGTGGTGCTGCTGGAGCGTGACGAACTCACCAGCGGCTCGACCTGGCATGCGGCGGCAAATATCCACGGTCTGCATGACAACAACAACATCACGCGCATTCAGAACTATACGATGGATCTCTATAACGCTTTGGAAGCCGAAACAGGGCAGTCCTGCGGCGTGTTCCAGCCCGGCTCGCTCTATCTGGCGCAGACCGAGGCGCGCGAACACCAACTGCGCCTGCAGGCGGCCAAAGCGAAATACTACGGGCTGCACTTTCATGAGGTCAGCCGGGATGAGGCCGAACGCCTGCATCCGCTGGTCGATTTTGACGGTATCCGCTGCATCATGTTCGAACCCTCGGGCGGTAATGTGGACCCATCCGGTGTCACCAATGCCTATGCTGCTGGCACACGCCAGAATGGTGCCGAAATCATCCGCTTTTGCCCGGTGACGGCCACGGAGCAGCAGCCGGATGGCACATGGATCGTGCGCACGACCAAAGGCGATATTGCCACCGAATGGGTCGTGAATGCGGCGGGCCTCTGGGGGCGTGAGGTTGCGGCATTGGCCGGATTGGACCTGCCTTTGCAGCCGACCGAGCATCAGTATTTTGTCACCGAAACCATCGCCGAGATCGCAGCACTGGATCGCCGTTTGCCATCGGTGGCCGACCGGGACGGCGAATACTATCTGCGTCAGGAAGGCAAAGGGTTGCTTGTCGGTGCCTATGAAAAGGACCTGCGGTTCTGGGCCGAGGACGGCACGCCGCAGGGCTTTGGGCATGAGCTATTCGCCGATGATCTGGAACGGATCGAAGACAACATGATGCGTGCAATCGACCGCGTCCCCGCAGTCGGAGAGGCGGGGATCAAACGCGTGATCAACGGGCCGATGATCTGGTCGCCGGATGCCAATGTCCTGTTCGGCCCCGCGCCTGAACTGTCGAACTATTTCTGCTGCAACGGTATCATTCCGGGGTTTTCGCAGTCGGGTGGCATGGGGCTGTTGGCCGCTGATTGGATCGTCACGGGCGAGACGCGCTATGATATGTTCGCATGGGACATGGCGCGGTTCGGGACATGGGCGGATAAGGCCTTCACCAAGGCGCGTGTTGGCGATCAATACGCAAACCGGTTCAAAATCCACTTCCCGAATGAAGAACGCAGCGCCGGTCGCCCCCTGCGCCGCCGCCCCGTCTACGACATGCAACGCGAACGTGGGGCGGTATTCGGGCTGAACTACGGATGGGAACACCCGCTGTATTTTGGCTATCCCGAAGGGGCCGAAGACCACACAGAAGGGTTCACCCGGCAGGATTGGTGGCATCAGGTCGGTGCGGAATGCCGGATGCTGCGCGAGAACGCAGGGGTGATTGATATCTCGAATTTCGCGACATACCGCTGCGCCGGGCCGGGGGCCGAAGGCTGGTTGAATAGCGTTTTTGCAAACACCATGCCCAAGGCGGTGGGGCGGTCCTGCCTTACGCCGCTTATTGGCAAGCGGGGTGGTATCGCGGGTGATTTCACGGTTACGCGTCTGGGGGAGGAGGAGTTCTGGGTGATTGGCTCCGGTATGGCCGAACGCTATCACCAGCGATTTTTCAAGGCTGTGCCCTTGCCCCGCGACACCATATTTGAAAGCCACACCGATGCGATGAGCGGTTTCAACGTGGCCGGACCGAGGTCGCGCGACATGCTGCAACGGCTCACCAATACGTCGCTGTCCACCGAAAATTTTCCGTTCATGCGCTCCAAATGGATTGAACTGGCCGGTGTCCGGGTCTTGGCCTTGCGCGTCAGCTTTACCGGCGATTTGGGCTGGGAATTGCACTGCGCGACTGAGGATCAGGCGCAGCTTTATGAGGCGTTGCTCGTCGCGGGTAAAGAGGTCGGTGCAGGCCCGGTGGGCAGCCGCGCCTTGATGAGCCTGCGTGTTGAAAAAGGGTACGGGTCATGGGGGCGCGAATACAGCCCCGAATACTGGCCGCAGGAAGTCGGCCTTGATCGGTTGTGCAAGATGGACAAGGCATTCCTGAACAAAGCTGCGGTTGCGCAAACACTTGCCAAAACTGCGCGCGAACATCTTGTCGTGCTGGCCTTGGACAGCGGGGAAACCGATGCATCGAACGCAGATGCCACAGGGGGCGAGCCGATCTTCAAAGACGGGCAGGGCATTGGGCGCGTCACCTCTGGTGCTTATGGATACAGCGTTGGGATGAGCCTCGCGCTTGGCTTTGTGAGCGGTGCGCAATCGGGCGACGTGGTTGAGGTCATGGTGCTGGGTCGGCCGCATCAAGCGCGCATACTGGCTGAACCCCCATTTGATCCAAAAGGGCTGCGGCTGCGCGCGTGATGCGCGGCGCGCGCCAGTGTGTCACGCGGGCGCGCCGCGCGACAGCCCATGGAACCAACCGCCCGTGCGCGTGGTCAAAGCGCGCGGATTTTGAGTTCCGTAATGCGGTTGCCCTCGCGCGCGCAGACCTCGAACCGGAACCCGTGGAATGAGAACACCTGACCGGTGGTCGGGATCATTTGTGCTTCGTGGATGACCAGCCCGGCGACGGTGTTGGCTTCTTCATCCGGCAGGTTCCAGTCGGCGGCGCGGTTCAGGTCGCGGATCGTCATCGCGCCATCGATCACGAACTGACCGTCTTCGGTCTGTTGGATCGGTGCCATGTCCGTCGGGTCATGCTCGTCCGTGATTTCACCCACGATCTCTTCGAGGATGTCTTCCAGCGTGATCAGACCCTGCAGTGAACCGTATTCATCGACCACGAGGGCAAAGTGCGTCCGACGGCGCAGGAACTGGCGCATCTGTTCATCAAGGGTGGAGGTTTCGGGCACGAAATAGGGTTTCATTGCCACGTCGGACAGCTTGAAGCTGCGCAGTTTCGAGGCATCCCCCTCAGGCCCGCCGATGATCTTGTACATGGCGCGCAGTAGATCCTTCGCATGGATCACACCGATGATGTTTTCCGGATGCTCCTGAAACACAGGCAGGCGGGTGTGGTTGGATTGCAGGCACTGGTGCAGAATGTCCTGCGGATCATCATCGGCGTTGATCATCTCGATGCCGGAGCGATGCAGCATGATTTCTTCCACGGCGCGCTCGTTCAGATCAAGCGCGCCCAGAATACGGTCGCGATGCTCTTTTTCAACGACGCCTTCGGAGTGACCCAATGTCAGCGCGCCTTCGATTTCAGCATGAATGTCGAGGATATTGCTGTTGGGGTCGATTGTCACACCGAAAAGCCGCAGAACGCCACGGACCAGAAGCCTCACAGCCGCCACAATGGGCGCAAAGACGGTCACCACAATCGCAATGGGGCGGGACACGAAGCTTGCCGCTTTCTCTGAATTCGTTATGGCGTATGTTTTCGGCAAGACTTCGGCAAAGATCAGGACAAGCAAGGTCATCACCAATGTGGCCAGAGCGACACCGCTTTCGCCAAAGGCGCGCGTAAAGATGGACGTGGCCAGAGCCGCCGCAAGGATGTTCACCAGATTGTTGCCCAGCAAAACCGACCCGATGAGCCGCTCATTGTCTTCGGTGATCTGCAGCGCACGCTCCGCGCCCTTGTTGCCTTTGTCGGCAAGCGAGTGCAGTTTTCCCCGCGATGCGGCCGTCAGTGCCGTTTCAGAGCCGGAAAAGAACCCCGAGAGCACGAGCAAAAACAGAATAACGCCTGAGGTCATCCAGAATGTGGCGTCGAGGGTGGCGGTGGACATGTCCATGTTAGAGCGTACCTTTGAGATGTGTTCATTGGTTATGGGGGCGATGGTGCCCGCAATCAAGGGATGAGCCAGAGTTGCATGTGCATCTGGGCAGGTCTGCGACAGTGTGGCGCCGTTGCGATCATCAGTGCGCCGGAAAGGCCCGTGTCAGTGGAACGGCATTACGATGCGTCCAGAACAGGTTTGTCACCCGGCGGGCGCGGGTCCTCCTGGGCCAGGGGGTGGTGCGTCAGAACCAATTCGGAAAGCCTTGCCTCAAGCACATGGGTGTAAATTTCGGTCGTGGCCACATCCGCATGACCCAGTAGTGTCTGGATCGAGCGTAGATCCGCGCCGTTCGCCAGCAGATGCGTCGCGAAAGCATGGCGCAGCGTGTGGGGGGTCACCTTGGACGGGCTGACGCCTGCATCGACGGCCAGTTCCTTGATCAACAGATAGAAACGATTCCGCGTCAGATGCCCGGACACCCCGCGCGATGCATATAGGAAGCGTGAGGGCGGATGCCCGTCGGCCTTCTTGAGGGCTTCTTTCTCATCGCGCAGCCGCAGCCATTCTGATGTGGCATCGCGGGCAGGGGGCGAGAGGGGCACCATCCGCTCCTTGCCGCCCTTGCCGCGGATCAACAACATGCGCGGATCGCCCCGTGCTGCAGACACGGGCAGGCTGACCAGCTCGGTGACGCGCATACCGGTCGCATACAGCAGTTCCATCAGGCAGGTGTTGCGCGCCCGGTCCGCTGTGTTGCGCCCTGAGCTGCGGGCCGCCTCAAGAAGCCTGTCCACTTCTGCCTCGGACAGTGTTTTCGGCAGTTTGCGGTCGCGTCCCGGACCCGTGATCTGCAGGGCCGGGTTATCGCTGCGCCAGCCTTCCTCAAAGGCAAACCGATAAAGCTGTTTGACCGCTGAGAGCCTGCGTGCGCGCGTTGCCTTGGACAGACCCTCCGCATCGCAGGCAATCAGATAGGCTTCGACATCAGCTTGTGCTGCGGCGTGAAAATCCAGATTTCGATGTGTCAGAAAACTGTCAAAGTCCTTGAGGTCACGGCCATAGGCCAGCAGCGTGTTGCGTGCGGCGCCCAATTCGGCTGCCTGTGCCTCAAGAAAGGCGGAAATCCATGTACTATGCGCTGCCATCAGCTGTATTTGTCCAGCAGCAGGATTTGCAACGCGGCCCGTCGGACAGTGTCTTCGAGGCCAAAGGAACGCAATGTGGCAAGTGCCTGTGTCAGGGCAACCGGATCACCCGCAGCCCCGTCATCAAGCAAGATCAAAGCGCGCAGTATCGCCTCGCCCCGCCGGCCGTTTTGCGCCATCTGTGTCAGGTCGCGGCGTGCGTTCGCAGGGTCAAACCCACGGCTGATCGCGCTGTGGCGCAGATCGGTACTGATCATGGTTTCAGGTGTCCCTCGCGCCAATTCACTCAGAAACGGATCCGTGTCTTCCGACAGTTGTGCGCCTGCGTAATCCGTCGATAAAAGCGCCATGGTGGTCGCGATTTCCTGTACGCGCCCACCCAGTTGATACCGGGTCAGCGTATCCGCGAACAGGTCGGCAAAGATCATTTCCAGACCCGCCGCCTGCATGGCGCTCCATGCAACGGGCAGGCTTTTTGAAATCGCATCGGTGGAGCGTGTGCGCAGCGCAGTCTCAAACCGTTGAACCGCGCGCACACGGTCCCAGACGCCGCCTGAGGCTGCGGCCTGACGCGCCGTGTACAGCCCGAGCAACCGGTTTGGTGACAAGGCGCCTGTCACGGCGAGGCGTTCAGCGGCTTCAAGTTGTGGTTTCCAGCCCGCCAGATCGCGCAGGTCAGCGACGGCATAGGGGCGGGGCAAGGCACCGGTTGGCAAGGGCTCTCCGATGGCTTCATGCAGCCGGAACAAGAGCGGAGTTATCTCAGCGGGCCGCGGCAGGGGGGGCGCGTCTTCAAACGCCTCAGGGTGCAGGAACCTCTCAAGGGCGACTGTCTCAGCATCGGAAAACGCCGTCAGCGTGTTGCCCGTATCAAAGAGCAGGGCGGCCGTGGGCCAATCCCCCTGCCGGGCAGCACAAAAGACGCGGTGCGACAGGGAGGGCGCAAGGTGCGGTGTCGTGGTCAGAATGGCGCAGCCCGTGTCTTCCTGACCCGTCAGCAGCGCCAGATCCATATAGGCCCTGAAATGTGCCGCATCGCGCGTTACCCCTGCCTGATCAAGCAAGGACAACGCCGCGTCATGTGCCCCAAACCGCATCAACGCGTCCACGCGGGCAAGTGTCAGCAGGTCTTCACCCGCCGTGTCATCGCCGGGACCTTTGGCTTCGGTCAAAAGCACGGTGTACAACAGGGTCTGCGCGGCAGGCAGCCGCAAGACGGGGATGTCGTTGAGTTGTGCCTGCAACGCGCGCGCATCACTGCCTGACCATATGTCTTCGGACAGGCCAGTGACTGACGCAGGCACCAATCCGATAATGCGGCGCGCCTTTTGATCCAGCGGCGCGACACTCACGACCGGAACATGCGCACCGGGTGACACGGGCGGCTCAAATCGCTGCGCCGGGATGGCCGAGGTCATCGCAGGCTGGTCCGGATTACGCTTAACCCAGTCAATGACCGACAGTGGCTGATCCTGCGCCAAACCGGCAGTGCACAGGAATATCCCAAAGAACGCGTATGAAAGATGTTTAATCGGCATCCAGTGTCACGGGTACACGTGTCTCTTCGGAGGGGGCTGAGAAATCAGCGCCGAAAAACGGACCGACATAGGCATAACCCGCCAGCCCGATAAAGCCAATCACGGCCAGATAGATCAGAAATTTGAATAATCGGAGCATTTTACTGCCTTTATGCCTGCCGTTTTTCTTTAAGTTATATATGGCCTTTTTTATAATATCACGTCATTCAATCGATTATGAGCGAAATTGAGCAAACCGGAGCCGAAACGGGTCAAACACACAGATTTGTGTTGAAAAAGACGATCGTGATGATCGGAATGATGGGGGCGGGCAAGACTGCTGTGGGCCGTGCGCTGGCGCAATTGCTGGATGTTCCCTTTCTTGATTCGGATCATGAGATCGAAGAGGCAGCCAATATGAGCGTGCCGGAAATTTTTGCCCGTGATGGCGAAGCCTTTTTTCGGGCGCGTGAAAGTGAAGTCATAAACCGCTTGCTAAGTGGGCAGGCGTGCGTGCTGTCAACGGGTGGGGGGGCGTTTCTGGCTGAGGCCAACCGCGCCGCTATTTCGGCGCGCGGTGTGTCGGTCTGGCTGGATGCGGATATTGAACTGCTGTGGAACCGGGTCAAACACAGGGACACGCGACCGCTTTTGCGCACGCCTGATCCAAAGGCAACGCTGAGCGCACTGTATGAAACGCGGGTTCCGGAATATGCCAAGGCCGATATGACCGTGCCTTGTGCCCCGCCCGTCGCGATCGAGCAAATGGCCCGGCGTGTGGCAGAGGTCTTGGTGTCGCGACCCGATGTGCTGGAGGTTGTAAATGATTGAAACTGTTCATGTCGATCTGCCCGGGCGTGCGTATGACGTACGGATTGGGCCGGGGCTTGTGTCAGAGGCTGGCGCGCATATCTTGCCGCTGCTTAATCGACCAAAGGTCGCTGTTGTGACGGATGAAACCGTGGCTGCACTGCATCTGGACGCTTTGCGTGCAGGGCTGGCGCGCGAGGGCATTGAGATGACGGCACTGGCCTTGCCCGCAGGGGAAGCCACGAAATCATGGGAGCCACTTGAACGGACCGTGGGCTGGCTGCTTGATCAGAAGGTCGAGCGCGGCGATGTCGTGGTGGCTTTTGGCGGCGGTGTCATTGGTGATCTTGCCGGGTTCGCTGCTGCGATCCTGCGCAGGGGGGTGCGGTTCGTGCAGATCCCGACGTCACTTTTGGCGCAGGTCGACAGCTCTGTCGGGGGCAAGACCGGGATAAATGCGGCGCAGGGAAAGAACCTGATCGGTGCGTTTCATCAACCCAGTCTGGTGCTGGCAGATATCGACGTGCTTGGGTCCCTGACGGCGCGTGATTTTCTGGCGGGCTACGGCGAAGTCGTTAAATACGGCCTGCTGGGTGATCTGGCGTTTTTCGAGTGGCTCGAAGAAAACGGGCCAACGCTGGCGGTGGGGAATCAACAAGCACGATGTGAAGCCGTGCGGCGCTCGGTTCAGATGAAAGCAGATATCGTCATCCGCGATGAAACAGAGCAGGGGGACCGCGCGCTGCTCAATCTGGGTCACACCTTTGGGCACGCGCTGGAGGCGGCGACCGGGTACTCGGATCGCCTGTTGCACGGCGAGGGGGTGGCCATTGGTTGCGCTATGGCCTTTGAATTGTCGTCCCGCATGGGCCTTTGCTCGCAGGAAAGCCCAAGCCGCGTGCGCGCGCATCTCAAAGCGATGGGGATGAAAACCGACCTGCGCGACATTCCCGGCGAATTGCCGGATGCTGCCGGATTGCTTGATCTGATGGGGCAGGACAAAAAGGTCATGCAAGGGACGCTGCACTTTATCCTTGCGCGCGGGTTGGGCGAGGCTTTTGTGACGTCCGACGTCGCAGCCGGCGATGTGCTCACTGTGCTGGAGGATGCGTTGCGCGGGCGGTAGGCTGGTGACGTCGCAACAACGCGTCGGACTAGAGCGTCTGACGAAATACCTGAAACATCAAGTATCACGTAACGCGTTGAAATCTTTGATTTCAGGCAGCGTTATGTGATTCAGGTTTTTCGCATGACGCTTTTAAGTGCTTTTTAGTGTTGGATTAGTGGTGCGCTGCGATCTGTTGGTGCAAAACAGGTCGCAGCGCTATTCCAGTCATTCACGCGACAAGGCGCAAAATCTTATCCTGGACGGGAAGATAGGCCAACCGAGAACCAGCTAATTCCGTTTCTCTATCACTCGTTAACCCATTGCACCTGCAGCGCACAAAATTTCCAAAATACACACTGCACGCATACAATCGTTCAAAAGACGGCCAAGGTATATTCGCGTTGTTACCTAGGTAGACTTGCCTATAGCCCGTTCACGTCTCGGGTTTTTCAAAAAGCTGATAGGTCAGCGCCAGATCGACAAGCTCTGCGACCGACTGGACGTTCATTTTATCCAGAATGCGTGCGCGGTGGTGATCGACCGTGCGTGGGCTAATATCGAGATGACGTGCTACATCCTTGCTGGAACTGTTGGAGGGATTCAACACCAGAAATTCTGCGATTTCCCTTTCGCGCTGGGTCAGGCTTTTTAGTTTGTTCTGGGTCATCTTTAACGCGTTATCGACGTCGCGCGCCTTTGCATCTATTTGCAGGGCGGTATCAATTCGGGCCAGTAACGCCTCCTGACGAAACGGTTTTTCCAGAAAGTCGACGGCCCCGAATTTCATCGCGCGCACGGCTTCTGAAACGCCGCCATGCCCGGTGATGAAAATGATAGGCAACGCTCTGCCACGGTTTACAAGCACCTGCTGGAGTTCCAGACCATTCATCTGTGGCAGTCCGTAATCCAGTATCAGGCATCCCGACCGGGCGGGGTCGTAGCCCGCCAGAAAGGCATGTGCGGAGTCAAAGACCTGCGTGTTATATCCACGGGTGCGCAAAGCGCGCGAGAGAGACGTGCGAATGTCTTCGTCATCATCCACGATGAAAACGCAAGGTTCAGTGGCTGTATTCATATGCCTTCCCCACCTCCGTTTTTGGTTTCAATGCAGGCAGAGTAAAGCAAAATTGGGGGTTTCCATCCGGGTCCTGCTGGTACCAGATTTCCCCGCGATGCGATTCCACAATTGTGCGGCAGATCGAAAGCCCCATGCCCATGCCGTCTTTTTTGGTCGTTTTGAAGTGTTCGAAAACGTCCACGTCTTCCTGCAAACCGGGTCCTGTGTCGGTGACGCTGATCATAGCCCCGGATTGGGTGTTCTCTGCTTTCAGAGTGACCTTGCGGTCGCGCATGTTACTCTGGGCAATGGATTCAATGGCATTGCGCAACATGTTCACCAGCACCTGAGCGATCTGCACGCGTGATCCATAAACGGGTTCAAGATTGCTGCCTGTTGCGGTGATGCTGATGCCGTGGTCCTTAGCCTCAGCCCGCATCAGATGCAGGGACTGCTCCATCAGTTCGGCAAAATCAAACTCTGTTTTTTCAGCGCCTTCCTTTTTCACAAACGCCCGCAGCGCTTTGATGATGTCCCCGGCGCGGTGTGCGTGCCGGTCTGTTTCCACAAGAAGCTCCCGCAGGGCGGAAGCCTTCTGGTCTGTGTCCTTGAGCAGAAAAACAGCCGTGTCCATGTTTTGCGAGATCGCAAGCAGGGGTTGGTTCAATTCATGCGCAAGCCCGGTCGCCATCTGTCCCATCATGTTGATCCGTGCAGAATGCGACAGATCGGTATTCAACTGCTGGATTTTCAGGTCCGCTGCAATTCTTTCCGAAATATCGTCAACCGCGACTACGGCATAGACCGGCACGTCATTGTCATCTCGAATAACGATCACGTTTTCACTGACCCAGATGGTGGTACCGTCTTTGTGCCGATACCGCTTTTCACTGAAATACTCTGAGCGACCTCCGCCGCTTGACGCGGTGAACACTTTGGCGACGGGGTCACTGGGGTGCGATATGTCCTGAATTGTCAAATCAAGCGCTTCGACTTCGCTATAGCCCAGCAAATCGGCAAGCCGTCTGTTTATCCGCAGGATCTTACCGGTGTGCGCCTGTATCCGGGCCATGCCGCGCGCAGCAAGATCGAAGGTCCTGTCATATTCGGCTTCTGATTTCTTGCGCTCGGCGATGGCCTGAACCAGAGTTTCATTTGCGCGTTCAAGCTCTTTGTAGGTTTTGGGTAAAGGTTCCTCCGCCGAGGCTTCCCCCTGCGAAACCAGCGAGGATCGAACGGCAAAAGCCCGGACAGGTTTGTGGATATAATTCGCCAGCATTAACCCCACCACGCCCGATGCAAGGGCAATTGTTGCTGCAATCCAGACATTCTGTGTCCGGTTTCCCGTAATCTCACCGGTGAAATCCGCTTCCGGCGCATAGACCGCGATCGTCCACGGCAGTTCATCACTGATGGCAGGCATCACGGTCGAGACATAAGTAGACCCGTCAAACTCAAACCGCGACGCAACCTCACGATCTACATAGACCTCCGACCCACGGACCACATCGGCAAAGGCGGCATGGGCGACCGGATCGTCGATCTCGTTGATGTTGACAAACCGAAATGTTCCGTCCGGGTTTTGCTTGCGGATCAGTGCTTGATTTGGGTGCGCAATGACGTCGCCGTTCCGGTTCAGGATCAGTGCAACGCCTGACTTTCCGATATTGAGCCGACTCAGAAACCCGGAAATAGCGCCAATTTCAATGTCCACCCCGACGACACCGCGTAATCCGCCATCGGTATTGAAAACGGGTGATGCGGCAGTGATGCCGGGACGCTGCGAGGTGAAAAAGATGTAGGGGTCGGTCCAGATGCCTGTCAGGTTTTCCCGGGAGGATTGATACCAGGGGCGCGTGCGCGGATCATATGTGTCCGCTTTGTCGTCTTGGCGCGCAAGCACCTGATAATTGCTGTCACGCCAGATCAGCTCGGTTTCGCGTGCCTCGCCGTCGCGCATCACAATCTTGGTTCGGAAGGGTCCGGGCCCTTCGCTGCGCATCACATAGACAAAGTTCCCGGCCTCATCACCATAAAAAACCCCTGCAAACTGCGGTGAAATCTGAAGCTGCTGAAAGAGAAGGTTTTCAAGCTGGTTGAAATCATCGCTCGCAATAACCTGATTCTCGGCAAGCCGTGTTGCAAGCTCAGCGGCACCTTTGGCAGGTTTGAGGAATCCCTTCGAGTGCTCGATGGTATTGGTTCCCACATCGCTCAAGAGGTCGCGCGCATGCTCCAGCAGAACTTTTTCGGAGGTGAGAAAGGATGAAAACACCACAATAGTGACGGCAACAAATTGCAATCCAGCGAGGCAGAGCGCCAGTATCAAACCCAGAGAGAACTTCATTACGCATCAGTTTCACCGAAAACCAAGAGATTGTTAAGGCCCAACAAAACGTGCTGGGCCTTTTATCGCGCATGCAATCGCTCGGGGCGCGAGGATCGGTGTCATTGCGGCATAGGTGAAGGGGCGGTCATCCTGCTTGAATATGCCTGCCAGATGAACTTGTGTGAGCGGTGCACGGGCCTTGCGGGTATAGCTCCAGCGATCTGCAGAACGAAACAAATCAACGGGAAAATGCGCGATCTAAGCGGTGGAATTCCATGCTTCAGAGGGCCATCAGACCCTCAGCGCCCCACTGGGATCGACCGCACACCACAGCAAGCCCATGTCGCAGCTTGCCTACACGATCCCGCCACCAGCGCCGGAGACAGCAGGACGTTGTGTGCCGACCTTGGCGCGATACCCGGACGCGCGATAGGTCGCAACCGGGTCAATGGCACCGTTCTGCTCAAGACGTGCCATTGCGAGGATGGGTTCGACATCCGTGCGAAACCCCTGTTTCAGGGTCGTTGTGGCCATCAGCGCATCGTTGTCTTCCTGAAATCCAAGCAAAGCGGTGCGGTCGACCAAAAGTGCTTGCGCATAGGCGCGCTGCACCTCTGTTGCGGACACCATCAGGCTTTCGATCGGATCGGTCACGTTGTGGCTTTGATCCAGCATATGCATCGGGTCGAAGTCAGCCTGCGTTTCCGCCTCAACCAACTCGTTGAACACGAGGAACAGGCGGTAGGGGTCGATGCTGCCCGTGTCGAGGTCATCATCGCCGTATTTGCTGTCATTGAAATGAAATCCGCCGAGCTTTCCAAACTGGATCAGCCGCGCGACGATCATCTCGATGTTCGTGTTGGGCGCATGATGACCCAGATCTACAAGGCATTTTGCCTTGTCGCCCATCTGCTGCGCGATAAGCAGGTTGGTGCCCCAGTCCTGCACCACCGTGGAATAGAAGGCTGGTTCATACATCTTGTGTTCGCTCAGCAGCGTCCAGTCATCGGGCAGGGCGTTGTACACCTGTTTTGCTGCATCAAGATAGCGTTCAAACTGCTTGGTAAAGTTGGTCTGTCCCGGAAAGTTTGACCCGTCCCCGACCCAGATCGTCAGCGCCTTTGATCCGATGGCAACCCCCAGTTCAATGCATGCAATGTTGTGATCAACCGCTTGCTGGCGCGTGGCCGCGTTGGTGTGGGAAAGGGAGCCGAATTTGTAACTGTGTTGCTGTTGCAGCTGATCCTGAAAGGTGTTGGAATTCATGGCATCGAAGCGCAGACCGACTTCTTCGGCCTTGCTGTTGAGATCGGCGGCAGGTTGTGCATCCCACGGAATATGCAACGACACGGAAGGTGTTGCGCGCGTCAATTGGTGGATCAGCCCGCAATCATCAAGCTTGTCGAAAATATCGCGCGGCTCGCCGGGGCCGGGAAAGCGCGCGAAACGGGTGCCGCCTGTGCCAACGCCCCAGCTGGGCACCGCCACGCCATAGTTTGCCACCCGGTCCTTGATCGCCGCGATGTCGATCCCGCGCCTATCAAGGTGCGCGCCCAGAGCGTCATAATCTGCCTGCAATTTTGCCATCGCAGTTTCATTGGTCTGCGCGATGATGTCTGAATGGATCATGATGCTGCCCTCCCTAACGCGTGAACGCCTGAACGTTGCCTGCGTCCACGTTGATGATGTTTCCGGTTGATTTCGAGGACAGGTCAGAGGCAAGAAAATAGGCGGCCTCCGCAATATCTTGCGGCAGGACAGAGCGTTTGAGCATCGAGCGGTCGCGATACATCGCCTCCAACCCGCTTTTGTCCGTGCCATAGGTGCCAGCCCTCTGGTCGAGCCATTCCCCTTCCCAGATTTTGCTGCCCTGCAAAACCGCATCCGGATTGACCACATTGACCCTGACACCCATCTCGGCGCCTTCCAGAGCAAGGCAGCGGGCAAGGTGGATTTCGGATGCCTTTGCCGTGCAATAGGCCGAGGCATTGGGCGAGGCGGCGAGACCGTTCTTGGAGGCGACAAAAACAACCGATCCGCCCATATCTTGCACCTTGAACACCTTGAACGCTTCGCGGCTGACGAGGAAGTACCCGGTCGACAGGATCGCCATGTTTTTGTTCCAAAGCGCCAGCGTCGTGTCCTCGACCGGGGCAGAGCTGGCGATACCGGCGTTTGACACAAGGATATCAATGCCGCCAAACTCGGCAGCGGTCTCGGTATAACAGGCGATGACCGCCGCCTCATCCGTTACGTCCATATTGATCGTGCGCACCACATCCGTGGAATACCGTGCCGACAGCTTTGCCGCCGTTTGCGCCAGGGCGGCGTCGTCAATATCGGCCAGCATCACGCAGGCACCTTCGCGCAGGTATCGTTCCGCCGTGGCCGAGCCGATCCCGCCCGCGCCGCCCGTCACAAGTGCCACGCGGCCTGCCAGTGCCTTGGGCGCGGGCATGCGTTGCAACTTGGCCTCTTCGAGCAGCCAGTATTCGATGTCGAATGCCTCCTGCTCGGGCAGGCCCTGATATTCGGACACGGCATCCGCACCGCGCATCACGTTGATCGCATTGACATAGAATTCGCCGGAAATCCGCGCAGTCGCTTTGTCCTTGGCAAAGGTGATCATCCCCACACCCGACACCAGATAGACAACCGCATTCGGGTCGCGCATGGGCGGGCTATCGGCGCGTTTGCAACGTTCATAATAGACCTGATACCCCTGCCGATAGGCCGCCACCGCATCGCTGAGCCCCGCAAGTGTTGCCTCCACATCAGGGTTGGCCGGGTCAAAATCCACCACAAGCGGGCAGATTTTCGTGCGCAAAAAGTGATCGGGACAGGACGTGCCCATGCTTGCGAGCCGTGTCATGTCTTTGGCATTCACAAATTCCAGCACCGCATCGCTGTCCTCAAAATGCCCGACCATATGCTGCTGATCCGATACCATCCCGCGCAGAACCGGCATGAGACGCGCCGCGGTGGCACGGCGGGCCGCGTATGTCAGGCTGTGATGGATTGCGCCGCCAAAAGCGTGCTTGCCCGCTGTTTGCTCTGCAAACCAATCCATCGCGGTCTGAATGATCTCCAGCGTCAGTTCATAGCAATCCTGTGCGTCATCGGCCCAGGTAAAGAGCCCATGGCTTTCCAGCACAACACCTTTGGCATCGGGGTTCTTTTCGCAGAAATCCGACAGCCAAAGCCCCAGTTCGTAGCCCGGTCTTTTCCATGGCAGCCACCCGATGCGATCCCCGAAAATCTCTTGGGTGAGCTTTTTGCTATCCTTCGCGGCGGCGATGGCAATAATCGCATCCGGGTGCATGTGATCGACGTGTTTTGCCGGCACATAGGCATGCAGCGGCGTGTCGATGCTGGCGGCGCGCGGGTTCAGGTTGAACGTGCAATGGGGCAGGAAGGCCACCATTTCATCCTCATACTCGGCACCACGGTAGACGCCCCGCAATGCGTTCAGCTTGTCCATATAGAGCGTCGCAAACCCATCCATTTTGATCGATCCGACATCGCCGCCCGATCCCTTGACCCAGAGCACTTCGGCAGGCTCACCCGTCAACGGGTCAGTTTCGATCACCTTGGCCGATGTATTGCCGCCGCCGTAGTTTGTGATTCTCTTGTCTGATCCCAGAAGGTTGGAGCGATATAGCAGCTTCTCGGATTCGCTCATGGGCGCGGCAAGATTAACATCCCACTTGTTTTCAAGGCGTTGCGTTGCGGATGGGTGGGTCATTGCAGTCTCCATGGACGCCAGAGTTCAGGATATTTCTGCGCTGCACGTTGGCCGAGCGCAGAAACCATGTCAATCAGAATCAGTCAAAAGCAATCATGCTGCGATGCAGAATGATTGAATGTGACAAATATTGATTGACACGCAGCTGCGATTCGCGTCAGCTTGACGGCGAGCAAAGGGGCATCCATGCACGAAAAAGACCGTCATCGCGTAATCCTATCGGCCGTTCAGGACCGGTCCCTCGTGACGGTCATGGACTTGTGCACATTGACGGGAGCGTCCGAGGCAACGGTGCGGCGCGATATCAACACGCTGGATGCGCAAGGGCGCTTGCGTCGCGTGCGTGGCGGGGCCGAGGCGCTGGCGACAAAGCCGTTTGTGGGCCTCGCGGGGCGCCCGTTTTCAGTAAACGAAACGATGAACAGTGCTGAAAAGCAAGCCATCGCGGCGGCAGCGGTTGATCTGTGTGAGGATGGTGAGCCGATCATCATCAACGGTGGGACGACCACCTTCCAGATGGTACACCCGCTGGCCTCGCGTCGGATGCAGGTGTTCACCAACTCCTTTCCCATCGCCGAGCATCTGTTGAAGAATTCCACCAATACCGTGATGCTGTCCGGCGGGATCATCTACCGCGAACAGAACATCATCCTGTCGCCTTTCGAGAACGACGTGACGCGCAACTTCTATGCCAAACGGATGTTCATGGGGGCCGCCGGCATCGGCCCGCTGGGCTTGATGGAGCAGGACCCGCTGCTGATTCAGGCCGAGCAGAAATTGATCGGGCAGGCGGATGAATTGATCGTTCTGGTGGACAGTACGAAGTTTGAAAACCGCTCCAGCCTCGTGCTGTGTCCGTTGGAGCGGATCGATACGCTTATCACCGATGACCGCATGGATGATCGCACGGCAAACATGCTGGACGCGGCGGATATCACATTGATCGTTGTCCCGTCCGGGACCACGCAGAAAGACGGTGTGGCGCAGTTGCCCGCCTGATGTAACCACTCCAGGGAGGAAACCATGAGTGTACTTAAGAAACTAGCAGCATCCGTTGCATTGGCAGGAACGATGGTCGCCAGCCCCGCGCTGGCAGAGGACGTGCGCATCGCGCTGGTCGTCAAGGCGCTGGGTATCGGCTTTTTCGAAGCGGCTGCGGAAGGCGCTCAGGAGGCGGCGGAAGAACTCGGCAATGTCGAAATCATCTACACAGGGCCCACTGACACGACCGCTGAAGGGCAGATCGAGGTCATCAATTCCCTCATTGCCCAGCAGGTCGACGCCATTGCCGTGTCTTCCAATGACACGGACGCTTTGGTGCCCGCCCTGCAGCGCGCGATGCAGCGCGGGATCACGGTGATCAGCTGGGATTCCGGTGTGGCCCCAGAGGGGCGTCAGTTGCATCTCAACCCATCGTCCAACGCGCTGATTGGCAATATGATCATCAAACTGGCTGCGGATCATTTGCCAGAGGGCGGCGAGGTTGCCTTGCTCTCTGCGACCACAACATCCACCAACCAGAACATCTGGATGGAGGAGATGAACAAGGTGATGGGCAACTACCCGGATATCGAAGTTGTTGCGACGGTATACGGGGATGATCTTGCCGATAAATCCTACCGCGAGGCGACCGGCCTGATGCAATCCTATCCGGATCTGGACGCCATCATCGCGCCGACATCCGTCGGGATCGTGGCTGCGGCGCAAGCTGTTGTGGATGCGGGCAAAGTCGGTCAGGTGAATGTCACGGGCCTTGGCCTGCCATCCGAAATGGCCGGTGCGATTGAATCGGGTGCCTCGCAGTCTTTCGCCATCTGGAATCCGATTGATCTGGGGTATTCTGCGACCATGCTTGCCTATGAACTCAGCCAGAACGGCGTTGAGGCCGCGCCCGGTGCCGAAATCCCCATGGGGCGCATGGGCAGCCTGACGCTTGATGAAAACAACGAAGGCGCCATGGCCGATCCCTTCGTCTATGACGCAAGCAACATCGAGCAGTTCAAGTCGATTTTCTAATTTGTGACGGGTCCGGCGCATCCTCTTGCGCCGGACCAGCCCCTTTTATCAACGCCCCAAAAGAGTGTCGTCATGTCAAAGCACACCCTATCTGCAGATGTGCCCGTGGTATCCATGGATGCCATCACCAAGACGTTTCCGGGGGTCAAAGCGCTGGATCAGGTCAGGCTTGATCTTTACCCCGGGCAGGTCACGGCCCTTGTGGGCGAAAACGGGGCGGGGAAATCCACGACCGTCAAAATCCTGACCGGAATTTATCAGCCGGACGGGGGCACCATCCGGATCGCGGGCGCGCCGGTTATTCTGAACACTCCGAATGACGCCTCCGCCGCAGGGATCACGGCCATCCATCAGGAAACGGTGTTGTTTGATGAGCTTACGGTTGCTGAAAACATCTTCATCGGTCACGCGCCGCGCACAAAATGGGGTTTGATCGACAAGGCAGCGATGCACCGCAAGGCGCGCGGACTGCTGGACGAGATCGGTGCGCCTTTCGACACGGGTGCCTATCTGCGCGAACTGGGCATTGCGAATAAACATCTGGTGGCCATCGCCCGCGCCTTGTCGGTGGATGCCCGCGTTGTGATCATGGACGAGCCGACGGCAGCGCTGTCCCACAAGGAAATCGAAGAGCTCTATGAACTGGTCGAAACCCTGAAAGCGCAGGGAAAGGCGATCCTCTTCATCAGCCATAAGTTCGACGAGATTTTCCGCATTGCTGACCGCTACACGGTGTTTCGCGACGGGGCCTTTGTCAGCGATGGCCTGATCAGTGACATTGATCAGGACGCGCTGGTTAAAATGATGGTGGGGCGGGCGGTCGATCACATCTTTCCCGAACGTCAGGCAGCGCTTGGCGAGGAGGTGCTGCAGGTTACAGGCTATGCGCATCCCACGGAATTCGCCGGTATCGGGTTCACGCTGAAACGCGGTGAAATCCTCGGGTTTTACGGACTTGTCGGGGCAGGGCGCTCCGAATTGATGCAAGCGCTCTTTGGCATCACCCGGCCCAGCAAAGGGGTGACAAAGATCAATGGGGACATTCGCGTGATCCGCTCTCCTGCGGACGCAGTGAACAACGGGATTGTCTATGTCCCCGAGGATCGCGGCAAGCAGGGTGCGGTGATCGGGTTGCCGATTTTTCAGAACATCACCTTGCCCTCACTTGGCCGCACGTCGCAATCGGGCTTTTTGCGCATGGCCGAAGAATTCAAACTGGCGCGCGACTATGCCGAGCGGCTGGATCTGCGCGCCGCCGCCCTTGATCAGGATGTGGGCAACCTGTCGGGGGGCAACCAGCAGAAAGTCGTCATTGCCAAGTGGCTGGCCACGCAACCGCAGGTCATCATTCTGGATGAACCGACCAAGGGCATCGACATCGGCTCCAAGGCGGCGGTGCATGAGTTCATGGCCGAGCTTGCAGGCCAAGGCCTCGCGGTCATCATGGTCAGTTCCGAGATACCCGAAGTCATCGGCATGTCCGATCGTGTGATCGTGATGCGTGAGGGTCGCATCGCCGCCGAAGTGCAGGGCGATGATCTGACGCCCGAAACCCTTGTTCGCCACGCCGCGGGCATTGCACCAGTGACAGAAAGTATCCCCGCATGAGTCGTTTCATCCCTGTGCGCGAAACCATTCTTGCCGCGGCGATTGCTGTGTTGCTGATTCTGATCGCCTCGCGTTTTTCAGGTTTTGTCGCCCCCTCCAACCTTGTGAACGTGTTCAACGACACGGCACCGCTGATCATCCTTGCGCTGGGTCAGATGGTGGTCATCCTCACCCGCTGCATTGATCTGTCGGTCGCTGCGAACCTCGCCCTCACGGGGATGGCCGTTGCCATGATCAACGTCGCGTTTCCCGGCCTGCCTATCCCTTTCATCATTGCCATCGCGATCTGCCTTGGCGGTGCGATGGGGGCGATCAACGGTCTGCTGGTATGGAAACTGCCGATCCCGCCCATCGTCGTGACGCTGGGCACAATGACCATCTTTCGCGGTATCATTTTTCTGATCTCTGACGGAAAATGGGTGAACGCCCATGAGATGAGCGAAGGGTTCACGGGTTTTCCACGCGCTGCTGTGCTTGGCTTGCCTATTCTGTCATGGTGCGCCGTGCTGACCGTCATCATCTTTGCGGTGATGATGTCGCGCACGCCCTTGGGCCGCTCGATCTTTGCGGTCGGTGGTAACCCCCATGCGGCTGTCTACACAGGGATTGATGTTGGCAAAACGCAGTTCAAGGCCTTCGTTATATCCGGCGCACTTGCGGGTCTCACGGGGTATCTTTGGGTAGCGCGGTATGCCGTGGCCTATGTCGATATCGCAGGTGGATTCGAGCTGGAAGTTGTGGCCGCCTGTGTCATTGGCGGTATTTCCATCGCCGGTGGCATTGGGTCCGTTGGTGGTGCGGTTCTGGGCGCGCTGTTTCTGGGCGTCGTCAAGAACGCCTTGCCCGTCGTCAATATCTCACCCTTCTGGCAGTTGGCCATTTCCGGCAGCGCGATCCTGATCGCGGTCGCTTTCAACGCCCAATCCGGCCGCAAGAAAGGCCGTCTCATCCTCAAGGACGCGGAGGCGACCCGATGACCGATATCGCAGCACAACGCCACATCCCCGACCGCCTGCACAGCCGCGCGTACCGGACAGTGCGCAGCTGGGAATCCCTGCTGTTGGCCGTCGCCATCGCGATCTTTGTCGTGAACAGTTTTGCCTCGCCCTACTTTCTGAACGCATGGAACCTCAGCGACGCGACCTTTAACTTTACTGAAAAAGCGATGATCGCCTTTGCCATGGCCTTGCTGATCATCGCGGGTGAAATCGACCTTTCCGTGGCCTCGATCATCGCGCTTGCCAGCACCGCCATGGGGCTTGCGACCCAATATGGCGCGGGCACCCCGGAACTGGTTATCATCGGCCTGTCGGTCGGTTTGCTCTGTGGGGCTTTTAACGGGTTTTTCGTCACGATCCTTGGCCTGCCCTCCATCGTCGTTACCATCGGCACGATGAGTCTGTTTCGCGGTATCAGTTTCATTATTCTGGGCGATGATGCGTTCCGCGGCTACCCGGCAAGCTTTTCGTGGTTCGGGCAGGGGTATATCTACTGGGTTTTCACAGTCGAAATGCTGCTGTTCGTCATCATCGCGGTGATCTATGGCGTTCTGCTTCACAAGACGAACTTTGGCCGCGCGGTCTATGCCATCGGCAACAACCCAACGGCGGCTCTGTTCAGCGGCATCCGCGTGCAGCGCGTGAAATTCATTCTGTTTCTGCTCACTGGCTTGATGTCGGGTGTCGCCGCGATCTGCCTGACGTCGCGGCTTGGCTCGACCCGCCCGAGTATCGCCACCGGCATGGAACTTGAGGTCGTCACGATGGTTGTGCTCGGCGGCGTCAATATTCTGGGTGGCTCGGGGTCGATCCCGGGCGTGGTGATCGCGGCCTTCGTCATGGGGCTTGTCACCTTCGGGCTTGGCTTGTTGAACGTGCCGGGTATCGTGATGTCCATCTTTATCGGTCTGCTGTTGATTGGCGTCATCGCCTTGCCGCGCCTTTGGACGATGTTTGCATCGCACGGCAAATCATGACGGAACGCTACGTTTTCCGGATGCGCCTTCATGCGGGCAAACAGGCGGAATACCAGCGCCGCCATGATGCGATCTGGCCCGAGTTGGTCGATCTGTTGCGTGCCGCCAAGGTTTCTGACTATTCCATTCATCTGGACCCGGAAACGCATGTGCTGATTGGCGTGCTGATCCGCCCGGAGGACCATGGGATGGCGGCGCTGTCCGATCACCCGATAATGCAGAAATGGTGGGCGCATATGGCCGATATCATGGAGACCGGGCCGGATGATGCCCCCGTCGCGGTCCCGCTGCCCTGCCTGTTTCATATGCCATGAGAAATCCGCGCCATATCGCCGTTATTGATATCGGAAAGACAAACGCGAAGCTGGCGCTTGTCGATTTGGACACGCTCAGTGAAATCGCCGTACGCACGCGGCCCAATGTGGTTTTGCCCGGCCCGCCTTGGCGGCATTTCGATACCGAAGGGCATTGGGATTTTCTGCTGAATGGGCTCAAGGCGCTGCATGCCGAAAAAGGCATCGATGCCATTTCCGTCACAACGCATGGTGCCAGTGTTGTGCTGCTGGATGCGCGCGCAGAGCTCGCAGCACCTGTGCTTGACTATGAACAACCGATCCCATCGGATGTTTCACGGGCTTACGACGCGATGCGTCCCGCTTTCGCAAAAACGGGTTCTCCCCGGCTTGCCAATGGATTGAATGTGGGCGCACAGCTTCATTATCAGTTCAATCAGGACCCATCTTTACGCGACCGTACAAAGCATATCGTGGGCTATCTGCAATATTGGGGCCATCGCCTGACAGGGGAAATGGCGTGGGATGTGACCTCGATCGGTTGTCATACAGACCTTTGGCAGCCGGTTGCCGGTCAGTTCTCCGAGCTTGTCGATCGCTTGGGCATCGCTGACAAGATGGCACCTGTGCGACATTCTGCTGACATCCTTGGTACCATTTTGCCCGAGATTGCTGCGGCCACCGGATTGCCCAAGAATACGCCTGTCTCCGTCGGTATTCACGATTCCAATGCATCGCTTTATCCACATCTTCTGACCGAAGAGGCTCCATTTTCTGTTGTTTCGACGGGTACTTGGGTCGTTGCCATGGCTGTTGGCGGTAAGGTACAGGACCTCGATCCAACCCGGGACACGCTCGTCAACGTCACCGCAATGGGCCAACCCCTGCCATCCGCGCGTTTCATGGGCGGGCGGGAATACGAGATCATTCAAGCCGGTCAATCGCAGCCACCAACACCACAGGACGTGGCGCAGGTTCTTGCAAATGCAGTTATGATCCTGCCGGCAGTCGAGCCATCCTCCGGCCCGTTTGGTGGCCATCAAATGCGCTGGAGGGGAGGGGAACCTGCGCTTGGCTCCGGACAGCGCTCAGCGGCATTGGCGTTTTACCTCGCGATGATGACGAACACGTGCCTGTCGTTATTGGAGGCGAAAGGCTTGACGATTGTTGAAGGCCCATTTGCGCAGAACAAGGCATTCAGGACCATGCTCTCGGTCGCAACAGGTCGACCCGTTTTGCACGGCCAGTCGTCAACTGGCACCAGCATTGGCGCATCGCTCCTTTTCAGTAAGGGCATGACGCCCGTTCTTCCGAAATTGGACGCAATCGAGGAGGACGCAAAAGAGTATCGGGCATACGCTAAGGAGTGGCACCTGCATACCAGCCAAACGCCGAACGGCTAAACAAGCACGGGAACAAGGCTTCGCTTCAGAGAAGACTGCTGAGTACACTGGCATCAGCGGTGACAGCGTCTCAGGCGTGCAGAACGGATTATGTCCGTCGTTGTAAAAAGTCGAACGTCAGAGCGGCTCAAGCAATGGAGGTTCTGGCTCGTTTGTGTGACTGGTTCTTGATTTTTCAAGCAGTGTTGTCGGATTGTTTTGTTCGACGCCCTTGCTCCGAAAACGGCTCTGTCGGGCCCGAAATGGACGTTGGCTGGCCTGACGTTATTCAGGCTCTCGCGATGTCGCCGGGTATTGCAGTAGGTGAGGAAGGCCGCAACGTCACCTTCGAGATCACCCGGTAAGTCTTCGTTGTCCCGCGAAACGCGGCTCTTCAGCATCTATGGCCAACGATGGAACTTGCCTTGAGTCTTCGGGTGAACACATAATGAGATTGCTGCCGTTGCAGCCCGCATAGCTGACCTTCGCTGCAGGTACAGAATTGTAAGATCGTTCGATGGACCTGTCGCGGTTTGATGCCGCCCCTTTGATAGCATTTACTGCAACAAAGGAGACTGACTATGGGACTGAAACGGACGGACGAATTTCGCCAAGATGCGGTGCGTATCGCGCTGACCAGTGGGCTGACACGCAAACAGGTGGCTGACGATCTGGGTGTAGGTATGTCCACACTGAACAAGTGGATCACAGCGCATCGAGACACGGATGTGGTGTCAAAAGAGGATATGAGCCTCGTTCAAGAGAATGACCGGCTGCGCCGCGAGAACCGTATTCTCAAGGAGGAGAGGGAGATCTTAAAAAAGGCCACCCAGTTCTTCGCGGGCCTAAAGCAATGAGATTTAGGTTCATTGAAGAACACAGCGAGAGCTTCCCCACCAATCGGCTGTGTGATGTCGTTGGCGTCAGCACACGCGGGCTACGCGCATTTCGAAGCCGGCCAGCCAGTCGCAGACAGCGGTCTGATTTGGTCACGCTGGCGCACATCAAAGAACAATCTCGTCTGAGCCTTGGCAGCTATGGCAGGCCGCGCATGACTGAGGAGTTGAAAGAGATTGGCCTGGATATCGGTCACCGCCGTGTTGGCCGCCCCCTCTCGGCAGATTTGGCTTTGCCAAATCGCCTGTCGGGCAGTGGATGCGCCAGAACGGCATATCAGTGGTCAGAACACGCAAACACAAGGTCACGACGGATAGAGATCATAAGTTCAATATAGCACCGAACCTACTGGATCGTGACTGCGCGGCAGATGCGCCAAACCAGAAATGGGCGGGCGACATCAGCTATGTCTGGACCCGTGAAGGCTGGGTGTATCTGGCTGTGATCTTGGACCTGCATTCTCGCCGTGTCATCGGCTGGGCCGTCAGTAACCGCATGAAGCGTGATCTAGCGATACGGGCGTTGAACATGGCCATCGTATTCCGTGCGCCACCAAAGGGCTGCATCCATCACACGGATCGCGGTAGCCAATATTGTTCTCACGACTATCAAAAGATTCTGCGCCAACATGGGTTCAAGGTGTCGATGTCTGGGAAGGGCAATTGCTACGACAATGCGGCTGTCGAGACGTTCTTCAAAACCATCAAGGCCGAGCTGATCTGGCGGCGGTCATGGGAAACCAGGCGGCACGCTGAGATGGCAATCTTTGAATACATCAACGGCTTCTACAGTCCACGCCGCCGTCACTCAGCACTGGGATGGAAAAGCCCTGTCGCATTCGAACGGAAGGTGGCTTAAACGAGCACTAGGGGCGGCACTAAAGCGGGACAGCTCCACGACGACCGCCACGCGGACAAGGCCGACCCATGCAGACCACAGTTTTCCAGTGCGGCATTTCGATTCCATGAACAGCGATGACGACTTTGAAATCTATCCGCCTTCACCGCACCGATCATTCGCTGCGAAGGGTTTTGGTATTCCTAGTTCAACCGCTCGCTACCGAAGGCTGCGAGTCTGGAAAGGGATTGCTCATCATAGGGGGCGTTTTGCTGAGGGTGACGATTGTTATTTGGAGGCGCCGTGCAACAAGGCTGTGTAACGCATGCGAAATATTCAGATCTCAATAATTGTTGACAATCTTCAATCTACCGCCAACGATACGTAAATGGGCTAACAACTATTGAGTGATTCATGATTTCTTCACCTTTGAAACGTCAGACGATGAGCGCTCAGATCGCGACGCTATTGCGGCACGCCATCCTGACGGGTGAGTTTGAGCCGGGAAGCCAAGTGGTTGAGAGCACACTTGCTCTGCGTCTCGGTGCGAGCCGGGGGCCGCTGCGCGAAGCGATGCAACAATTGATTGACGAAGGTTTGTTGGTCAGCGTGCCATATACAGGAACGCGGGTTGTCGATATTTCGCTGGAGGATGTGAATGACATATACGCCATGCGCACCTGTCTGGAGCAATTCGCCTTTGAGCAGGTCTGGGACCGGCGCGACGGCGATTTCAAGAAAGACCTGCTGGCCCGCAGTGACACCCTCAAAGAGGCGATCGACCAATCGGATCACGTGGCCGCAATTGAGGCCGAACTTGATTTACACGGGCTTGTCTATGAATACGCCAACAATCGCATCCTGTTGAACACATGGACCGGATTGCGCGGGCATTTGCAGTTGTATTGGGCAGCACACCGCCGCGCGCATGGGACCGCTGTACCCAAACGAGACAGCCACGACGATTATATACGTTTTGCCCTCGGCGACAGCCTGAGCGCGATGCAAGACGAGCTAAGCGATCATATGCGACTCGGGCTCGAGACGACGAAAGCATTTGTTGAAGCGCGAAGCGCCGAGATGAAACCAAAAACCAACAAGGAGAGAGATTGATGAAAAGACGTACGGTATTGGCGGCCGCGATTGCCGCGACGGTGATGGGGGCAGGCACAGTGGCCCAAGCCCAAGACAGCACAATGGCACAGGTCCGCGATAACGGCGTGTTGCGGGTCGGGGTCACTCAGGCCCCGCCGTGGTATTCCAAGGACATCATCAGCGGTGAATGGACCGGCGGTCTTGGTGTGTCGATGGGCAAGGCCATGGCCGAAACCCTCGGCGTTGAATTTGAACCTGTTGAGGTGACATGGGGCACCGCAGTGGCGGCCCTGCAGGCAGATCGTATCGATTTGATGTTCGTGCTGGACGCCACCGATGCGCGCAAAGAGGCGGTGAATTTCCCTGAAACACCGCTGCTGTATTACTCCTTAGCCGTCTTGGCACGCGATGATCTTGAGATTACGGATTGGGCCGATTTGAATTCGTCTGATATCAGCGTTTCAGTCCCTCAGGCGACCAGCATGGATGCATTCCTGACAGAAAACGCACCCAACGCTGACATCCAGCGGTTTCCCGGCAACGCTGAGGCGATAGCCGCTTTCCAGGCCGGTCGTGTGGATGCCGTGACCTTGTTCCACCCACCGCTGATTGCGGCCCGTCAGAAATTGGGTTCTGGCCAGATCATCGTACCTCAGCCGGTTGAATCGCGCCCCTCTTCGGTGGCTGTGCGTCAAGAAACCGACCCTGCGTTCGTGAACTGGGTGAATGAGCAGATCGACGGTTACTACAAATCCGGCCAAACGCAGGTGTGGTACGAAGAATTCCTGAGCGACTTCGGCCTTGATCCGTCCAAGGTGCCCGCGATCATACGCGAACGCCTGTAAGCCAATCAGCAGGGCGCAAAAGCAATGTATGAGTGGGATTTCACCGCCGTTATCGAGAACTCTGACCTTTTGTGGCAGGGGCTTCTCGGGACGCTGGCGATCACCGGCACAGCGTTGGCCTTTGGCCTGCCGCTGGGTCTGATGCTGGCGTTGTCGCGGCTGTCGCCACGCAAGTGGCTGGCGTGGTCTGCCGGGTTCGTCATCGAATTCTTCAGGACCACCCCACCGCTTGTGCAGCTCTTTTGGTTCTTTTTCGCCCTGCCGATCCTGATGGATATCCAGATGACGCCCTATCTTGCGGCGGCCATCACGTTTTCGATCCAATCCTCGGCGTTCTTTGCCGAAGTGTTCCGCGCTGGCATCGTCTCCATCGAACGGGGCCAATGGGAGGCTGCGCGGGCCATTGGCATGCAGCGCCCGCAGGCCATGCGCCGCATTATCCTGCCCCAAGCCATCAAACGGATGATCCCCGCCTTCACCGAACGCTCAATCGAATTGATGAAGACCACAACACTGGTCGCCACGGTGTCCTATGCGGACCTGCTGTATCAGGCCAACGAGCTGGCCCAGAAAACGTTTCGCCCCATCGAAATCTTCACCGCCACAGCGCTGATCTATTTCACTGTCATTTTCGGGCTGAGCCTGTGCGTGCAGGCCCTTGAACGTCGTCTCGCCGTGAGCGGCGACAGTACGGTGCGCTGAAATGGAATACACTTGGGATTTCGGATCGGTTTGGGAATATCGCGAAGCCCTGTGGGTCGGCCTGATCAACACGCTGCGCATCTTTGTGATCTGCCTTGTGGCGGGCCTGTCACTGGGGCTTGCTATGGGACTGGCGCGCTATTCTGTGCGCCGCTGGTTGCGCTGGCCTGCGGCGTGTTTCATCGAGTTTTTCCGCAACACACCGGTTCTGGTGCAAATTTTCTGGTTTTACTTTGCCTTCCCCATCCTCGCCCCGTTCGAGATATCGGCCCTGATGGCCGCAGCCCTTGGCATCACCCTGAATTCCGCTGCATTTTCCGCCGAGATCTTTCGCGGTGGCATCCAAACCATCGACCCTGGTCAATGGGAGGCCGGGCGCGCCATCGGCATGCGTTACCGCGAGATCATGGCCCGCATCATTCTGCCCCAGGCTGTGCGCCGGATGATGCCCGCCCTGACGAACCGAGGCATCGAGATTTTCAAGATGACGACGCTGGCCTCCGCCATTGCCTACGCCGATGTGCTGCATCAGGCGCGCCTTATTGCGTCAGTCAATTTCAACCCGATTGAGGCCTACACAGTTGTTGCAGTGGCATTTTTCGTCATTCTTTACCCCATTGTGCGGGCCACCTATGCCCTTGAACGGCGTCTGGCCAAAGGAGACTGATCGATGTCACAAGAACCGATCCTGACCATACGGGGGCTGCAAAAGTCATTCGGGGACAACCACGTGTTGCGCGGCATTGATCTGGACGTGCAAAAGGGGGATTGCATCGCCATTCTGGGTGCATCCGGGTCGGGCAAGAGCACGTTCCTGCGCTGCCTGAATTTCATGGAAATCCCGTCGGATGGGGAAGTTACCCATGCAGGCAAGACAATCGGCACCGAACGCCCCGGCAAACCGCGCGCCTATCCAGAAAATGAACTGACAAAGGTGCGCCAGAAGGTCGGTATGGTGTTTCAACAGTTCAACCTGTTCCCACACAAAACCGTGCTGGGCAACATCACCGAAGGGCTGCGGATTGTTCAAGGAAAGGACAAAGCCAGCAGCGAGGCCCGCGCGCATGAAGAACTGGCGCGCGTCGGGCTGGCGGAAAAGGCCGACGAATACCCCTCGCGGCTGTCGGGCGGGCAAAAGCAGCGGGTCGCCATCGCGCGCGCTTTGGCGCTGGCCCCTGAATTGATGTTGTTTGATGAACCGACCTCGGCGCTGGACCCGGAATTGGTGGGCGAGGTACTCAACGTTATTCGCGGCATCGCCGATGAAGGACGCACCATGTTGTTGGTCACCCATGAGATCGGGTTCGCCTATCACGTCGCAAATCGCGTGATCTTTATGGCGGACGGTATCATCCAAGAGGAAGGCCCGCCCGAGCAGGTGCTGAAAAACCCGCAAAGCCCCCGCACGCAAGCGTTTCTTGCCCGCCACAAGCAATTTGAATTCTGAACGGAAATATCCATGAGCAACGCGACACAAGACAGCGCCCAAAGCTACGCACACGACCCCCGCAACGACACCGTCGAAGTTTACGTGAACGGAAACTTCTTTGCCCGCGACAAAGCGATGGTGCCCGTCTTTGACGCAGGCTTTGTTCTAGGGGACGGCATCTGGGAAGGGATGCGGTTGGTCAAAGGCAAGCTGTTGGCTGTCGATGAACATATGGCACGGATGTATGAGGGGGCGAACGCGATCCAGCTCGATATCGGCATGGATCGTGACGCACTGGTGGCGGAAATCTGGAAAACCCTGCGCCACAACAATATGAAAGACGGCGTGCACATTCGCCTGATGATCTCGCGCGGCGTAAAGTCGACCCCAAATCAGGATCCGCGTTTCATCACCGGCCCCGCGACGATTGTGATCGTCGCGGAGTATAAACAACCCAATGCCGCGCTGAAATCACGCGGCCTCAAGCTGATGACCTCGACGATCAGATGCTCCACCCCCGACGTGTTCGATTTGCGGCTCAATTCCCACTCACGCCTGAACTTTATTCAGGCTCTGATCCAAGCCATCAACATGGGCGCAGACGAGGCCCTGATGCTTGATGATCGTGGTTTTGTTGCGAGCTGTAACTCTACCAATTTCTTCATCATCCGCGGAGAGGAATTGTGGACCTCGACAGGGACGACCTGTTTCAACGGGATTACCCGCGCCAAGGTGATCAAGCTGTGGCGCGATGCGGGAAAACCGGTGTTTGAAAAGGACTATACGCTGGCGGAAACCTATGCTGCTGACGAAGCATTCGTCACCGGCACCTTGGGTGGCATTACACCAGTGACAGTAATCGACGGGCGCAAGGTGGGTGCCGGGAAACCGGGGCCGGTGACGTCGTCGATTTCGGACTTATACAGTACGTATATAGGCGCATGAGCCGTCGGTTCGGTCGGGGAACAAGCAACGCCCGTTTTTCGCAGGAGGCTAACAGCCGCCCGCTTCGTGCGTAAAGCGGTCCCGACGGTTCTCTTTTACTTCGCGATTTGCGTGTGGCCGTTTGAGTAATTTCGCTGCGCGGCCATTGGTTGAGGCACGTTCACAGCCGACTTCCTCAGCGATCTGATTGTTGTGCCAACATACGGTGAACGGGTTGTTTTGCATTCTCTGGTTTCCAAGCACAGGGAAGGGCCGCGCCCGCGCGCAACGCAACAAAACGAATGCTGCCGCATGCGTGAGGAAATGCTGGGTCTGCAATATCTACACCAGAAAAGCGCAGCTTCGTCCCGCGACCTGTGAGTTGCCCTCAAAATCGTCGCCGCCACGCAGCGTCAACATCCGAGCAGATGCGGCGATCTTCGTGCTTTGCGCGCGCACGGCGTCACACCTCAACGACTGGGTTGGAACCCTTCCAAAACTCGGATGCGGCGCAGCATTTTCGCCTGCCTAGAGCGTCTGACGAGATACCTGAAATATCAGTTATCACGTAACGCGTTGAAATCTTTGATTTCAGGCAGCGTTATTTGATTCAGGTTTTTCGCATGACGCTTTAAGCGGCTGAAAAGAGACATGCGCCACCGGTCTGTGATGCTGCGGTCACAGCCTGCACAACGGATATTGGCGCTTATTCGCAGCATGGATGCCTCGACAACGACCGGACCGCCGACGACGCAGGCAGTTTGACGGTGTTATGCAATGTCCGCTTGATCACTGAAAATGGTCATCGGAGTGCTTCTTTCACTGATCGGCGATAGGTCCGACCAACGGGAAGTTCACGTCCGCATTGCAAGACGACGACTGGTGCCCCGCTGCGGTACCGATAAGCTTGTACTGCACGCCGAGCTACCCACCATGATCGGTGAAGCCGGACCCCATATTCACCAAGATCATTTGCTGCGTCCTGAAGCGTTGTTCTGATCAGTGTTTGGCCGAGTTCCGTTTCGGCCCTGACGTAGTGGTCCTCTGCGTGCAGTAAGATCAGATCTCTGCCCAAGTGATCCGGCAGTTGATCAAGCCAGGCGGGCTCTGGCGTCGGTGTTCTGCTTGGCGCCTCACCAACTTCGCGTATGGCGACGGCCTCAGACAGCGCTGAAACAGCGAAACAAATCACCGCGACATAGGGCAGAAGCTCCAGCGCATCCGTCAAGAACGGAGTCGCGAAAACTGCCATATGAAAGCCCGCAAGCCAAGCTGTCACAGGGAGACTGGCAATCGCAGCTCCGATCCCAAGGCTCGTAGGCGCACCAATGCCATAGCCTTCCGCGGTGGTCGCGACGGCGAATGAAACCAGGTAGCCAAGCCAGAAAGTTGTTGTGACAATAAACAACCAATACGCGGTTCGCACTAGCGTCGGCAAAGCGTCATAGGTCCCAAATGGACCAGTCAGCCCAATCACGAAACCGGCGCCCAGAAGCCCTGCCCAGAACCGCCCGCGCCGCGCAAGGACCCGCGCCTCGGCAATGGTTTCTGCAACAACCGTGTCGTTCGCGACCTTTCCCATGCTGTTGACGCCAGACCTATTTCTTTCGCTCCCTTCGAAGGTTAGCAGGCCAGCAGAACACCAGCAACTCAACGCACCACGGATTACGATTGCACAATGAAAGGACCGGTTCGGTTTAATTTCACATGGCACCCGAGCGTGGCCAAATTACCTATGAAGGAGATCATCTTGCCAACTCATTACCTTTACCTCGTCGCATCTGTCATTGCCGAAGCGGTAGGGTATTCCGCATTGAATACCAGCGCGCAATTCACCAAGTTCTGGCCCTCGCTATTGGTGATTGCCGGGCTTGGGAGCTCGTTCTACTTTCTGACTCTGGCGCTGGAATATATGCCACTTGGCGTCACATACGCATTAGCGTCCGGCCTTGGAATCATTGTGGTCGCCTTGGCAGGCATCGTCATTTTCGGGCAACAGCTGGACCTAGCTGCAGGCATCGGACTTGCGCTCATCATCGCCGGAATAGTTGTCATAAATGCCTTTTCGGACTTTGCCGTTCACTGAGGCAGACCCCGAGCGCGAAAGTCAAAGACCGTGGATCGCCAGTAATTGCAAAAAAAAGCGAGACATCATATCAGAGTCTGATGGTATCCCCATATTTTTTCCACTGCCCGGTGGTATTTACAATTGTGGCAATTGGTCTGATGACATGTGACCATGTTCTTTCATTGAAACGGCGACAGTGATCATATTCGCTACAGCTATGGATCGCGACGTGCACTCAAGAATAGTCTAGGCGGTGGTAAATTGCTTTGTCTTTTACGCGGTCTGTGGTCAAAGCGCGTGAGAGGTCTTTTGCAAAAGAAATATGTATTGAATTCTTTTGATTTGCCGCCGGGCGGAGATTTGAATAGCGCATTTCACGTTGGTTGGCGCAACCCACCACAAAGGCTGCCATGTGGCATTTATTCAGACTACGGGAATGGCACCTGAGGGTCTTGCTGTCTCAGGGGGCGGGAATTGGATGAGATCATTGCGAAACTGTGCCGCTTTGAACGCCACCATTGGACGAGCATAACCGAAAAATCATACGCTTCGGCGAACAAAGAATTCACAGCTTGTGACGAAATCAACAGATTTTCTGCGGTCAGTCTTTTCGGCTTGGCCCCAAATAATATTCAATCATTGTGGCCTCGTCCTCGGCGCCGTATCCGGCGCGTGTCATAATGCGGTGAACGTCGCAGCTGAGCGAAGTGAAGGGCACGGGGGTGTTTTTTTGGCGGGCGAGGTCCATTGCACCGTTCAGATCCTTGATGAAATTATCAAGCCGCCCGGTCTTGCGATAGTCGCGGGCGGCAAAACGCGGCATATATTCCTGCAGGATCGCGCTGTCGGCGCGCCCGCCTCTGAGCGCGCCGGGGATCTTCTCAACGTCGATCCCGGCATCCTCGGCAAGGGCGGTCGCCTCTGCGACGGCCATAAAGCCGATACCGCAGAGCACCTGATTTATAAGCTTGGTGGCCTGTCCTGCGCCGGAACTTCCCATATGAGTGATATTCGAAGCAATCTGGCTGAGGACTTCGCGGGCTGTTGTTACATCGCCTGCCTCGCCACCGAGCATCAAAGTCAATTCACCTTTCAGCGCCTTTGGGGCTCCGCCGGACAGCGGCGCGTCCACCCATGCGTGACCCATCAGGTACGTCTGCCTGCGCCAGTCGCCTCACCATCGTGTGGCGCAGGCTATGGAATACCAGCCCGCCTTCCTTCATCCCGATCCCCTTTAGGAATGGCCCGTTGAACCAGCGGCCAAGGTTGCGCCCGTATCCGTCTTTTTGGTCATCGCTGAACGACATAAACAGGCGCGGTTCCTTGGCTTTGGTTGTCACCCAATCAAGAAATCCCAAACGGATCAGTTCAGAGTGGAGGGGCACTTTGCGCCTGCAGGCATTGGCCTTCACGCGCTTCTTTTTGTTACCATCGTCTGTGATATTCAGAAACCATATGCCGTCATCTTGCGCAACGTCGCCAACTTCCAACTGAGCAATCTCATTTAACCTTGCGCCTGTGAACAAGCCCAGTAGCGCACCCCACTTGTGATCGTCTTTCTTGACAAGACCTGAGTGATTTTCGGTCAACTCCGCATATAGTTTGGCAGTCTGGTCTTTTGTGTAGGCTTTACGCCCACCCTTAGTCTGCTTTGCCTTGGCAACTTTCATGCCCACGAACAGCTTTTGGGGCGCATGGCCGTGCCGTTCAGCCCAATCCCAGAAACGAAAGAACATAGCCAAGTGATTGTTGACAACCTCAACCGAGACCTTCTGAACGCCCGTAACCTCTATCGCTTCCATCAGTGGCAAGTCTCTGGTTTCGGGTTTGGTGTTCCGGTTCACAGGCAGAGCCTGAACGATCTTCTTCAACTCGCTTGCGTCGTTTCGGGTGATTTCAGCCATAAGGCGGTCTTGACCGAAATACTCCAATAGCACGGCAAGAAAGCCCCTCGCCTTCTTGGCCATCTGATCTGACCAATGCTGATGCTCTGCCATGAAGTCTGCGTAGGCATCGCCCAGAGACGCAGAGCGGGCCTGTGGTGGCGTTGCCGGGGTTTGAGAAGGCTGCTGAGCGAAGGAATGACCGTCAAGGCTTTCAGCGCGGCTTAAAAGGGCCTTGATCTGATCCCGGCGGGTCTTGCGCATCTTCCTGCGCAAGTCAGGCTCGTTTTCGGCCCATTCCGCGTCTGTGAGGCCCGTAGAAGCACGAAAATCGTCAGGATCAAAATAAAGGTCGGAAAGGTCATCTGTGCCGCTTATGGCGTCCTCATGCACAGCCAACTCTTGGCGTAAAAGGTCCAAGGATTGCTCAGACAGCCCGTTATCATTCAGCTTTTCGGTATAGCGGTCCAGCGAAGCCACAAAGTAGCTGCGCACCATATCCCGCATCTGATCTTGCCTAAGCCGTACCAACGTCTTGTTATCCCGAACTAATCGCCCGCAGGATGCAAGATAACGGGCCAAATCGCCAGCCCGATCTGGGCATTTTGTCCGTAGTGATACCCGAACGGTCCTACGTCGGTCATTTTCGGCCCGAGGAAGCGGGAACCGGAAATAGTAGACGCCATGTCGTGACGGGGAAAGGTAGGCTGACAGCTTCATGGGCTTGTGCTCCACTTTGTGTCGCACTTGCCCGCCCAACTTCTAAGTCACTGCTTTAGAGGGTTATGGCGGAGACGAAGGGATTCGAACCCTCGAGACCCTTCCGGGCCTACTCCCTTAGCAGGGGAGCGCCTTCGACCACTCGGCCACGTCTCCGCCGACGGGTATAACCGCGCAACTGCCAGTAATACAAGGTGAAATCGGCACTTTTTCTCGGAACCGCCACAGACACCAGAACCTCTTGAAAATAGCCAGAAACACTCGTTCTTGTATCGGTCTCGGGCAAGGTCTAAACAGATCGGAAAAAGGGTTTTCTGGCAGTCTGAAAAGGTCTTAGAGCATCCACGCTGCGAATCTACAGGTAAATCTGTCACGCAGGAATCCTGCGGCTTTGGTTATGCCTGAACCAATTGCTCCTATTTTCGATACCGCTGGATCAAACCGGTGTTCTTCGCAACAAGAAACGTCGAGCATCAGATCAGCCCCCAACTTCAGGAAGAGACTTCGCGACACAAAAAGAAATCGTAAACAGGAGACAGGCCCTTCGCAGCTACCTTTGAGGAACCCCGCACACCTCGACTAACCAAGAGAGATATCGGAACCTGATGGAACGCTGGCGAGGATGCAGTTCAAAAGGTCCTCGATGCACATGGTGTCGGCCTTGGGTTGGCGAAAAAGCTACGCTTGCCAGTGACCGGCATCCGTTTTTGCAAAGGCGCGTCATACGCTGGGAGAACATGGGCGTTCGGATCAGACACTGCCGGAAATGTTCTGGAAGGCAACCTTCTTAAGCCTGAAGCGATACGGAATGCGTCTACGCGCGGGAGTAAACTTCACCAGTCGACTATCGCCGACTGTCTCGCGTAGCTGGAAGAATATTTGTCGGCTGTAGGGTACAAGTTTGGCGAACTATGCTGCAGTTTCGACCTGCGCCTGTCGGGTGGTACCTTCAGCGCGATCGTCTCATGGAACAGGGCCTCAAATAACCAACTCGGTATTTTTCGCCTTATTTGTCAAATTGAGAGCGCCGCTTTCTGCGCGTGCATGAAGTCAGTTCATTTCAAGATGCGAAACAGGTCTGGAGTACACGATTGTTCCACTTCGCACCCCGGATGCGCATTACTCCAGACGGTATTTTGACCGTTTTTTGGCACTTTCGCGCGACGGGTGTTGTTGAGTTTCCCGTGTCGCTAGAATTTACTACGAGTGGTTGCTGAAACGGACAAAAACTGGTCTGGAACAGCCCAAAAATATGTTGACGCAGTGCTGATGCCTAAATAGCGTTAACTCCAAATTAAATCAAAATTGATCGACAAGACCCCAATGCGGGGTCTTACTTAGTTTATTTGAAACCAGGCTGTTCTTGCCGAGGAATTTAACTTGGAATTGGACACTGGGATGGAGAGACACCCATGGCCATTTCTTATTTCGGTAGCAATTACAACGTTGTCGCCTCCACCGTAACTTTTACTCCAAAAGACAGCCAGTTCGGCCCCGGCGCGGGTGGGGATCCGATTGAGCCGATGTTCTTTGGCATTGGCGGGGATGAGTTGCGCACGACCCCGTTCAGCGTTGGCGGCCCCGTGGTGATGGACTTACCGTTTCTTGGCGAGACTGAGGTGCTGACCGCGCGTTTGTTTGGTGAGCTTGGCGCGCGCATGGGGCTCGAGATCACCGCCGGATTGGAGAAGGGCGCGGATGACCCCGATGATCCGGACCTGATCACACCGGGTCAGATCGCAGCGGTTCTGCCCTATGATCTGGTGGTTGCCTATCCCACATTGGCAGCGGACGCTGCATCGGGTGATCTGGTTGATCTGTTCTTTGACACGACCTTCAACCCGGGTGCGAGCGCGGAAACAGGCTTTCAGACCCGCTTTCCCAGCCTGATTTTCGAGATGAACCTGATCAACGAACTGGACGTCGTTCTTGGGGCCGAGGTCGGTATATTGGGCTCGAACACGACCTTCACCCCGGTTGATTTCAATGCTTCCACGTCGATCCCGCTAATCTCCGTGGACACCGCGCGTACGGATGACGAGGGCGATGCAGACCCGCTGAACGTACTGGGCATCGGGACACAGACGATCATCAGCCTGCTGGGGCTCGACCCGATTGAGAACGAGAACGGCGAATTCGCGGGCATCTCGGTGCCGCTGAACGCCTTTTTCAATACGACATTGCCAGAAGACCGCGCCGGCGGCACGACGGATGTGACCGGTGAACAGCCCGAAGGCCGTGTGCCCGAACGGCCAGAGATCGACATCGGCCGCATTGAACTGTTCGTGCCCAACATTAATGTCACCTCCAAGGAGGTCGATGGCGTTTACGTGGCCGATCCCGATAAACGCGTGGTCAACGGCGTGGTGCAGGACGACGCGACAGGCCAGGGCAACAAAGATGATCTGGCCGCCCTCGTGCTCGATCTGGACGGGCTGACCACGCTTGCCACCGGTGGGGCTTTCCCGCCGCTCGAACTGGGCTGGGAGCTGTTCAACAGCAACAACGGTGAGACCGAAGAGGACGCCAGCCCCTTTGAGCTGGCCATTGATTTCTACTACAACCTGCTGGATGTGGAATTGCGGGCCGCGTTCCCGCTGGCGCAGGAGTTTGAACTGACCCCTGAAATCGCCACCAAAGTGTCTTTCTTTGAGACGACACCAGAGGGCGAAAAGGGCGATGCGGTCGCGGTACAAGTTGCGCAGACGAAAAAGCAGTTGCTGTTTGATGCGTCCGGTTCGTTCACAAGCGATGCGGTGGCACAGCGCCTGTCGGAACTGGCAGCGCAATCGACACAGGTGGCGCGCGACATTGAACTCTTTGTGGACCTTGAGCGTGCCATTCCGGGTGCTTTCACCGGGGATGTGGGCGGTGTGTCGGGCGTGTTGGGCATCAGCCGAGATGGCGGCCCATTCCAGCCGCTGGATGCCTTGGGCGATGCGCCGATCGTCGAATCTGCACCGCAGTTGGGTGAAAACCAGAACGTCGACCTCGATCTGACGGGCATAGAATTCGGCTATATCATCAGCAGCCAGATCAACGGGCCGGAAACGACCGAAGTCATCCCATTGGACTTCAACCCGGACGACACCGTCTTCCGCTTTGTGGAGGTTGAAGCCCCCGCCGGATTGACGGAAACCGACTTTTTTACCGATCTGTCGGCGCTGAATGTGATCTATGGCGGTGAGCAGATCTTTGTCGAGGTCGAGACCGAGGCGCGCCCGATTATCCGAAGCACCACGGGTCTGGAGTTTGACCTGTCGTTGCTGCTGTCGGGGCTGGAGTTTGAGGCAGGCTTCAACGCCAGTGTCGATCTTGGGCCGTTCTCGGTTGGTGTCGGTCTGGATCTGGGCGTTGGCCCCTTGTTTGACGAGACGATTCCGCTGTTTGATGCGGACCTGATCACGCTGTTCGACGAGACGTTCTCGATCACGGACAGCAAGACGACCACCTTCCTGCTGGGCGGGGATGAAGCGGAGGGCGAACTGGCGCCGGGCGCCATCGTTGGGACAGAAGAAGATGATAATCTGACACCGGAAGAATTTGGAGACCTTGACCTTGTGGCCATCGTCGCCGCGCGGCAGCAAGCCGCTGATGCTCAGGTTGTCATTGATGAAACAGAGCCGCTGATCGGCCCGGCGAGTGCTGCAGTGCCTCCGGCTCAAGCGGCGGTAATACAGGCGAATTCCTTATCAGCGGTGTTAGATGCACAATTCGCACAGATTCAAGCTCTTTTCAATATTGGCGCAGTTTCGGAATCCGTGTTAATTGAGGCTAGGGCGGCCCGGGATCAGGCGCGCGCTGATCTAAGCGCAGCCGAAGCAACGCTTGCCGCGCTTGAGGCTGAGCGCGACAGCCTAATACAGACACTCAATCAGGCAAATGCGGAGTTGGCGGAGGCTGAGTTGATACTCGCCAATGCGGGCAACCCGGAACTGCGCGGCACAGCGCAGGCGGATGTCATCATCGGTCTGGGCGGCGACGACAGGCTGCTGGGTCTGGAGGGCGACGACACGCTCTTCCCGGGTGAGGGCGCGGATAGTGTCGACGGGGGCGCAGGCGTTGATCTGGTAGATTTCAGTGATCTGATCGGCGCAGTCCTTACTACAGGCTACGACGGTCTTTTGCCGTCGGGCGTGCGCGCGGGTGTTGATGTGACGCTGGATGGCGGGACTGAGACCGCCGCCGAGATCAACAGCGACGCTACCGCAGGCCCGGTCACAGAGGTCAGCAACGTAGAGCGCTGGCGCCTGACCGATTTTGCTGACGTTTTGCGGATGGAAGACATCGCCTTTGGTGCTTTGGATAATCTGCGCGATGTGTCGCTGCTGGGTGGCAATGACGTTGTCGTGACGTCGTCACTTGGTGGGCGTACCATTGATGCGCCGCAACTCACCATCGATCTGGGGGAGGGTGACGACCGCTTCACAGTCACTGGCAGCGGCGGTCTGGCAGACCTTGCGCCGGGGATGACCATCTTTGGTGGGGAAGGTGTAGACACCATTGGAGTTGCCGGAAACGTCGACTTGCAGGTTTCGACTGGGCCGCTCGGGGTGACGTTTACCGGGTTCGAGAACGTCATACGGCTGGACAGCGGTGCGGGGACGCTGGCGGGCGACGACGGGGCCAACCGGCTGCAGGACAGTACTGGCGACGGCGTTCTGATCGGGCGTGGTGGCGCGGATATGTTGCTCGGCGGGGCGGGCAATGACGTTTTGATCGGCGGCTTGGGTGCGGATGTGCTAGACGGCGGGGCAGGGACCGACACTGTCAGCTACGCCGATAGCACAACCTCCATTTTCATCCGTGAGGTGCCCGGTGCGCAGATGCTGGGCTTTCGCGGCGAGGCGCAGGGCGATGTGCTGATCGACATTGAGCGCATCGAAGGATCTGCGTTCAACGATCTGTTCCGGGGCGGCGACCGCAGCATGACCATTGAAGGCGGCGACGGCGATGACCGCATTGTTGCAGGCGCCGGAAACGATACGATCCGTGGAGGTGACGGTGACGACCTGCTGTTGCGCGCCGAAGAGGGGCAGGTATCGGGTGCCAATGTTTTTGATGGCGGCAACGGCTTTGACTTGCTGGGCGGTTTCGAGGGCGGTGAGCGTTTTGTGACGGGCTCAGTCAGCGGCACGGTACGCTTCGTTGATCGCGACCCGCGCGGCTTGCTGCCTTTCCAAGACAACAACGTAGATCGGACCGGGACATTCACCTACAGCGCACCGGTAGAGCAGTTCCTGCGCGTGCGTATGGCCGATGGTGTGGCCCAGATGGTCGAGGAAGACATCAACAGCAACGCCATCTTCACAAGCGTCAGCGTCAACGGTCGGTATAATTACACCGAATTCGGCGTGCTTAACTTCCCGACGGATTGGCGCAATGTTAACATCCAGACCTTTGAGCAGTTTGGCTTCACGCGGTCGGCCTTGCTGGCGTCCAGCAACGATTTTGTAGACGGGACAGGCAGAGACTCACTGAATACTTTCATCGCTGACGCGGTCAGTGGCTTGTCGTCCAGTGAGATTGTCTCGAGCTTTTATTCCTCAGATATCCGGTCAATCGGCAGCCTGTCCTCAAGCGAAAGAATCCTGTCGACTGATACGTTCAGCAACGTCGAAGGCGTTATCGGGACCACGCGAGACGATGAACTCTTTGGCGCGGGCGCGGATGAGGCGTTCTACGGCAATGGTGGAGACGATTATATCGAGGCCGCAGCAGGTGATGACATTCTGGGCTTTGGCGAGGGCCAGGCCCTGCGAGACCTTACCGATCCACCCGGCGATACTGCCGTTCCTTCCTTTGGTCGTAGCGGCGGCACCAACGCACCGCAAAACAACCCAACTATTCTTGAACGCCTGCGCACGCTTGACCCAGATGACCGCGTGGCCAGCGCGGCGCCTGTGACTGTCACCGGCGATGTGGATGGCGCGGGCAACACCCGCGTCGATTGGGGGTCGTTCCTGTGGGGAGGAGATGGGATAGACACGCTGGACCTGCGCTTTGACAGGGGCCTGAGCTTTTTGCCGAGCGACGGCCCGGCAGCGCGCGCCATCGTCGATCTGGATGTGGCGCCGACCAATACCACCATTAACACCTTTACCGGGGAACGTGTCGTCTATGGCACGGCAGTCTTCACCAACCCGGGCGAAGACGCGAGCGCGCGTGGCTCTTATGTCAATGCAACGCTTTACGGCATTGAAAACGTGCTGGGCACCGCGAATGACGACATTATCAGCGGTGATGCGCGCGACAACCGGATCGAAGGCGGCGGCGGGGCCGATACGATGGACGGGCGTGGGGGCATGGATACGGCCAGCTATGCGCTGGCCTCCGAAGGCGTCGAACTGAACCTTGTGCGCGACGGCGCAGGCGTGCGACTGGAAAACAGCGGCGGCGGTACTGGCGATGCGGCAGGGGACACGGCGGTCGGTTTCGAACGCTTTGAAGGGTCAGACTTCGCTGACACGGTGACCCTGACAGGGCCGGTTGCGACAGGCAATGCAACCCTTTCATTTGACGTGGCGCATTTCTTTCCCGAGGTGACGGTACCGGGTGGTTTCCCGGGCAACGATGAAACATTTCCGGCAGAAACGCGGGTCTTTACCGAAACCGTTCCGGTGTATGACCGGCTACTGACATCTGCGATACCCTTGGTTACCGTCTCGCTGGGGGACGGCGACGATGTGTTGACAGCGGGCGCCGGAATGCCGGTCGTGGCCGATATGGGTGACGGAGCCGACACCGTACATCTGACCGGTGTTGTGCATGATATCGATCTGGGCGCGGGCGACGACATGGTGAGCGTCGCGGCACTTCCTGACGGAGCCCTGACCGGGCGCTCGGCAGCGCAGCGCACCACCTTCATCGACGGGGGCAACGGTGTTGACACGGTGAGCTTTGCGTCTGATGCGTTTGTGAGCCTGCAATCCGACGGCGCAGGCCGGGCTATTGTGACCGTGGCTGCGGAACCCGTTGCAATCGAGACGACTGCGTTCATCAACAGCCGCACGTTCACGGATTTCATCTTTCCATTCACCTCTGTCCAGCGGACCTCCGATCCAATTGGAGAGATCGACATAACCGGGCAGGCCAGCTTTACGGCGGCCTTGGATGCAATCGACGCATCCCCCGCCATTTACGATCTGACCAATGTCGAGTTCATCGAAATTGATGGCGCGCGCATTCGCCTGAACGCAGCAGACCCGGTGGTTGATGCCGATACCACGCTGACAATCACCGAGGACGCGCGCGATCCGTTTGATCTGGGCATCATAGTGCCCGCAGTCGAGCGCAGTGCCGGGGCCACGTTCCGGATCGAGGCGCTGCCCGATACTGCGCAGATCATACTGCCTGCTGATGTCGCCGCTGCCGGTCCGGTGGCTGTGGGCGATGTTCTGTCCGCCGATGAGCTGGCCGCATTGCAGGTTATCCCGGGTCAGCTTTTCGGAGATGCGGTTGATCGCTTGGAATTCGCCCGCGTCGATCCGCCGGAACCGGAAGCTTCGCGCATCGCAACCCTGCCAAGTGTTGCACCGCTGGACGGTGTGTCGCTGAACATCACGGCGCCCACCAGCCCGGATGGCGATCCGCTTACTGTGACGATCACCCAAGCGCCCGACAGCGGCACCCTGTTCATCATGCGGCCCGACTCGGGCTTTCTTGCGCTTGGGGTGACGATGCCCATGCCCGTTGCCGTGACGGTGGGCGACACGTTGACACCGGAAGAACTTGCCGGGCTGTCCTACCGACCTGCGGACAATGCGACAGGGTCCGTGGGGGCCGTGGCCTATGAGGTTGATACAGGTCTTGGTCTGCGTGAATTGAGCCAGACAACGGGGACCGACGACGCGCCTGTAGACCGTGATGGCCGCGCTGGGCAGACGATCACAATCGAAATCACACCGGTGGACGATGCGCCAAAAGTGGCGCGCTTGTTGTACCCGATTTCACCCAACGGTGTTCTGGAGGCCACTATCAACGCCGCAGACGCAGAGAATGACGCGTTTACGCTAAGTGTCGAACAGGCGCCGACGTTGGGCGCGCTGGTTCTGAATCCCGACGGTTCTTTTGTGTATCGTCAGGATGCGGAGCTGGATTTCGCAGGTGCAGATTTCCTTGAAGACAGGTTCACCGTGCGTGCAACGCAGGACGGCAGTGCCCTGGCATCACCTGCGGTCACGCAGGTTGTGCGCATTGTGAACCCAGCCAGCCAGACCGCCATTGTTTTCGATCCAACCCGGGTGGATGTCTTCTTTGACGATCAGGGCGACCCGATTGCATTGGGGGGCTTGGGCACCGACGATACGGTGATCGGCCATGATGGAAAAGACCAGCTGTTCGGCTTTGGGGGCAACGACCGTATTCTGGGCCTTGAGGGCGATGACATGCTGTCGGGTGGCTCTGGCAATGACAGGCTGAATGGCGGCGACGGCAACGACAGTATCGAAGGCGGAACCGGCGACGATGTCCTTTTCGGCAAAGCCGGGGATGACATGCTTGATGGCGGCGAGGGCGACGATGAACTGATCGGAAGCGATGGCGATGATGAGATCAACGGGCAGGCTGGCGACGATCTTCTGCGCGGTGGTGCCGGAAACGATACGATCGAGGGCGGCGAGGGCGACGATACGGTCTTTGGCGGTAACGACGATGATATCATCAACGGCGGGGTCGGTGACGATATGCTCGGCGGTAACGGCGGCAATGACACGATCAATGGTGGCAGCGGCGACGATATGCTGATCGGCGGTCTCGACAGCGACGTACTGGATGGCGGTGACGGTGCAGATGAACTGCGCGGCGGCGGGGGCGATGACACGCTCTTTGGCGGTGACGGCGACGACGTGATGTTTGGCTCGTTCAATGACGATGTGCTGTATGGCGGTGCGGGCAATGACGTGTTGAATGGCAACACTCAGGTCGACTTGCTGTTTGGCGAGGCGGGGAATGATATTCTGCGCGGCGGCGACGGTTTTGACACTCTTGATGGTGGCGCAGGCAACGACACGCTCGAAGGGGGCAATGGCAAGGACATTCTGAACGGTGGCAGTGGGCAGGACATCCTGCGCGGACAGGCCCAGAACGATACTTTCGTCTTTGCAAACGCCTCGGATTCTGCCTTTGGCAGTGCGGACCTGATCGACGGCTTTGATGGTGTCGGCATTCAGGGAGGCGATGTCATCGACCTGTCGTTGATTGATGCCGATTTCGCGGCCAGTGGAAATCAGGGTTTCGTGTTCCTTGGCGCTCTGACAACCGCACAGGGCCTCGCGGCAGGCGCTGGCGCGCTGTGGGTTGAGGATTTTGGCACTCAGACGCGGCTCTATGGTCTTGTGGACGATGACAATACCATTGATCTGGCGGTTCGGATCAATGACGGTGCTGCCACGAGAGCCAGTGATTATTTAGTGGGTGATTTTATTGTCTAAAGCTCAACCCTTGCCCGCCACCGGTTGTTGAAGCAACTGGTGAAGAGGATCTACTGTCCGTTTTCGCGTAAAATGGGATTTCGTAGCTGTTTGAGCACGGGAGGTTCTGGTTCGCTTGTGTGATGGATCAAACCCAGATTTTGACATTTGGATGCACCCCGAAGACTTGCGTCTTGTGGGCATTGAAGCTGACAAAAATGGGACACCTCGCCGTGATGGCGCGACCAAGGCGCCGGAGTGCATCCAATGCTCGAGAGAGCAGCCCCATGAAAGAAGTTGGATAGACGGTCGAACCTGTCGAGGACTGTTTGATACGAACGGGCGAAGGCAACACCCTCGGTGTTGCGAATATGGACCCGAAGGTACTCCCCTCCGGTATGTTGAAAAACCTCCTTAAGAGATCTTCGCTGAAATCTCGGGATACCGTGTGGAAGCTTGTCGATGTGGCCGATCTTTGGTGGGACAGCCATTTGTGGCTCTCATGGGTGTGCAAATATGTGCTGAGAGATGAACGAAAACGCCGAATTTCAATGAAATAAAGGTGTTACGTGGGAAAAATGGCTCCGGCGGTAGGGATCGAACCTACGACCAATTGATTAACAGAGGACAACTCTGAGTTGTGTTTGATCGGATTTGACCGTGTATAATCTTGAAAATACAAGGTAAAACAGTATCTTACCCAAATATCCGGTTGGGCGCTGTGGTATTGGATCGTATGTTGTCGCTGATGAATGTTGCAGAGATTGTTGCAGAATGGCGAAATTTGAAACGAACCTGACGAGCCGCCCGGCTATTGCGAAAATCAAGAACCCGAAGTCCGAAACCGATTTTTACTCACATCAGGGCGACGCGCTGAAAGGGCTTCGCCTTGCTGTTGGTACACGGTCGAAGTCATGGATCATGACCAAGCGGGTAGGCGGCAAGGTACGCTCTATGAAGCTTGGTAATTGGCCAGATGTGGTGAACGGCGAGAAGGCAATGGAGATTGCCCGCGACAAGATCGTTGAACTTGAGACAGGCACCGACGCCCAATCAACAAACGTCGCCACCCTGCATGATGCCTTCGAGTCCCATCTCTCTCAGTCGGATGCAAAAGGGGCGACGATTGAAAACTATCGCCTGCAAGTCAGAAATCATCTGGACGTTCTGTTTTCGCTACCGATTGAAAAGATCACGTTGCCGATGCTGGAAGCAGCTATTGCCGACAAAGGTGTGTCGCAGGCGTTGCATTTGGCGCAGATTATTAAAATGGCGTTTAGGCGCGCATCCACTGTCAGGCGGTGTTTTGATGTGTCGGCCAGCCTCAAAGTAAAGGGCGCGAAAAAGTACAAGCCCTCGAACAAGGTCAAGTTTGATGCGTCAGAGCAGTGGCCCGCCATAGATCTGATTTTTGAGTGTAACAGCCTCGTCCATCGCACGGCATGGCTGCTGATGTTGTTTACGGGGTTTCGGTCACTGAATGCGCGCACTTTGATGTGGGATCAGGTCGATCTCGAAAAGAAGACGATTGAACTGACCGCAATGAAGAACGGTCTCGACCGGACGTTCCCGATCTCAGACGTAATATGTGCGGCGCTGGCGCGCCTTCCGCATCGTAAGGGGTTTGTGTTCCCCGCTGATACGCCAAGGTCACATACGGGTCACATCGGCCAGCTTGATGCACGCACGCGCGGCATCGAGATGTTTGAGGGTAATGAACGCCCGAAGAAGGCATTGCGGCAACACGATTGCCGCCGCTTATTCACGACGGCGGCGAGGAGGGCGCGTCTGCCCGAATATGTAATCGACGAACTGCGGGGTGATACGCCCAAGAAGGTTCAAGACATCTATGATCAAGGCTCAGCCAACCACGGCGACGTAAACCTGATTGCCGAACGCATCTGCGCCGAATGTGGAGTAACACCTTGTTTCGTACTTGATCGGATCGAAGGCAGCTCTTAGATGTAAGCTTGATAAACGCCCCATCTCACACGCGCCCTTCCGTGAGATGAGGCCGTGGTGCAGGATCAAAGTTAACGCCCCTGTGGGGCCTTAAGCATAGTGCGACTTTGAACGCGAAGGCATAAGCACCCGGTCAATGGCAACGCCAAGAAAGGCGATTGCAATGACTGATATCGAACTCTCAGAAGAAATCCGTGCTCTGCGCGAAACCGTCGACCAGATGGCCGAACAGCTGGCCCGTGTTGAACCAAATGAAAAACTGATGACCACTCCTGAGTGCGCCGAATTTCTTGGCGTTGGTAAGGACGTAATGTTCGAATGGCGCAAGAACGGCGAGGGGCCCCCATACCTCCACATGACGGCTCGCACTATTCGGTATGACCGTGACGACGTGCTCGCTTGGGCACGTTCGCACCGCGTAAACTGAAAGGGGGTTCGAAGACGCTAATCTCCGAACCCACCCAGTGCTAAGTTCTCACGACCAAGTTTGAACAACCAAGTTATAGCATTTTGCGTGGTATGCCCCAACCGGGAAACGAGAAATAGCGTCTGAGTTTCAGATGCATATTTATACAGCAACCAGCCCGACCCATGAACTGCGCAAAGTGTGGCGCAATGGCAGTGACGGCCCTTGGCAGGATGAAAGTGCCGAAGGCTATCGCTATGCTAAAGACTTCATCTACGATGAGCATCACGTTGACGCCTTGGACGGCGTCTGCGACCTGCTGAACCGTTTGTCAGACGTTCCCAACGCGTCTCTGGTTCTTGGAAAACCTCTGATCGAAAGCGGCGGACGCACGGGCATCGACTTCGTGGATGTTGCAACGACGCTCTTTCTTGCAGACCTCGACTCCCTTGAGTTTGACGGCACAGCGGAAGAAGCCATCTGCTACGCGTTCCCGTTCTTGCGCGGGCGCAAATATGTCTATGCCTATTCACCGTCGTCAGGGTTCAAACCCGGCCATCGTCTGCGCGTCGTGTTCGAAGTCGAACCAATGGACCTGACCGTGATGCAGATTTACGCAGAGCAGTGGAATGCGGATCTCTGTCGCCGCCTCGGTTTCAATCGCAATTTCATCGACCATGGCATCTACAAGGCTGCGGGGTTCGTGTTCACATCACGCCCCAAGCTGAAAGGTCTCGACGATCCGCACCCCGTTCGCGCGTTTGTCGCCGACGGGATAGATGGTCCCGTTGCGCTGCCCCAAATGCCGAACATGGTCGAGGTGGACGCGGGTTCCATGGTCAGCGTCGGCACCATGCCCACTCTGCGCTGGGACCCAAACAACCGCCACAGCAATTCGGTCTTTCCGTTCATGGTCGGGTTCAAGACTGCGTTTCCAGACAGCACCTATTTGGAATGCTGGACAGCTTTGAAAGCCGAGTACGACCGCCTCTGCGTGTCGGTAAAAGATCAGAGCGAGTTCGGGGAAAAATACGTTCAGGCGCGCTATCAGAAGATCACTGGGGCAAAGCGGAAGCGCAAGGCGTTCCCAACGATCAGGAACGAACTGCCCCTGAACGCTGCCGAAAAGATGCTGTCTGACGAGATCAAGAAATTCGTTGAGGCGCGTGAACCGGGCGTAAAGGTGATCGAGGCCGAGGCTGGCATCGGCAAAACCTACAGCGCGTTGTATTGGCTTGGTGTCGAAACGCGTTATACCGAGCAGACAGGCGTCGCGACCTTTCAAACTGACCTCTATGTGCCTAATCACAACTTGTCCGCACAGATCGAAGCTGAGGCGCGCTCTCACGGTATGACCGCCTACACGGAACTTGGGCGTGGCCAAGAGTTGAACGGTCGGCCTGTCTGCACAAAGCACGAAGCGATCTCGAAGGTGCAGGGCATCGTGTCCGAAACCCGTAAAACTTTCTGCGGCAACGATATGGTGCAGTGTTCGGATCGGCCGGGTTGTATCTGGTGGGACCTGCACGACAAGTCGCTGTCGCATGATCTGCGTATTCGCACCCATGCCCACCTGCCATTGCAGATCGCGAAAGAACCCGGCATGTCGCGCGTTCCTGACTTCGTGGTCATTGATGAAAACTTCATCGGTGCACTGGTGAAGCAGGGATATGTTGAGGTGAAAGACCTTTGTGACGTGACGCGTCACGACATGGCTGAATGGCTGCTTAAGATTGCCGTGGTCATCAAGGAAGGTCTGACGATTGAACGGTTGGAGGCCGCAGGCTTCACAGCCGACATTTGCAAGGCGCTGATCAAGGCCGAAACCGAGCTTGCCCCAGAGGTTGAGATCACGCCTGACATGTCAGCAGAGGAGGCGCTGAAGGCGGCAGGCTGTTACGATGGGCAGTGGTACAAGTATGCGTCGTTCTGGCGTCGTTTGCGCGATGCCCTCGAAGCGCGTTCGCTCAATCGCCTGCGCGTGACGAAGAACAAGAAAGGCATCTTCCTGAACTGGCGGCAGAAGATTGCGGGCATTCCTTGGGACAATGAGACAGACAGGCCTCGTGTGCCTGTTCTTATCCTGTCCGCAACGATCAAGCGGTCAATGGTCGAGGCAGTCCTGCCCATCGATGAATGGGTCACGATTGAGGTCGAAAAGCACAAGGATGCGCAGGTGACGCAAGTCATGTTGAATGCGTCTAAGGCGTCGCTGCTCTACGGCACGGGTGAGCGTGTGGAGGAATACAAAGAAACGAACGCAGCGAAGAAAGCCGCTGCCGCCAAATTCCGCGACGACCTCATGCTCGTATCGGAGGGGCGCCACCTGTTCTCGTATAAGTCGCTTATAGACGAGGGCGTTCCACTCGCTGGATGGTTTAATGCCGTCGAAGGGTTGAACGATTGGGCTGGCGGCAAGATCGACATTGTGGGCAGGCCGTTGCCAGAGCCTGAGGTCGTCGAGGACATGGCGCGGGCGATCCATCAGGACGGTGCACAGATCGTGTCTGACGGCATGTGGTACAACAAGCGTCCGATTGCGACTGTCGGTGAAAAGGGCGTGGCGTGGTGTGAGCGGCATTCAGACCCGCGCGTTGAGGACGTGCGCTGGGTCGTGTGCGAGGGTGCGATGATGCAGGCGGCGGCGCGGGCGCGGCATGTCAGGCGCAGTTGTGAAATCCGCCTGTTCACGAACATGGTGTTGCCCGTGCATGTGGACGAGGTTGCACGGTTCGAGACTTTGCTGCCAGAGGAACGGGAGTATCAGGACGCGCCTGTGCGCGTCGCGTCACCAGCCCTTGCGAAGCACATGTTCTCAAAGTTCGACGGCATGTCGGCGAATGGAATCAAGCAGTCGCTCGGCAATCTGCATGACTGGGCTGACAAGAACGACGCTGAACTGATTGAGGTGCGGTTGAAGGATCAGAAGCATTGGTCGCGTGTGTTGATTGCACGTGATGGATGGCAGTATCTGTGTGATCGGGTCAAGGTAGTCGATTGGCGGGATGTGGTCGCGCGGGCGGACGACAACGCTGATCGGATCACAGTGTTGCGGTGTCAGACTGAGCACGCGCGCGATGTGATGGTTTTGCGTGAGGCGTTTGAGCGCGAGGCTTGGCACGATGAAGATGGTTTCGTGCCTTCGGGCAAGGTGCGCGGAGCATGGGGCGAGATCGACATTGGAGCAATGGTGGGCACAGTGCGGCAGGATGCAGATCAATGGCTGCATGGCTGATGGGCAGATTTAAACCGTCACTGCTCTTAATAGAGTATGTCTTTATTAACGCGAGTGACGGTTTAGACTGCGGCACAATGTGCCAATGCGCAGCCAGCCTGCCGATGTCGGAGCAGCGGATGCGATATGCGTCAATAATGCTGACATAAATATCGCCCGACCAATTGATTACGTATCAATCTACCGCGCTTATTGCACTGATATATCAAGACGTTGGCACCGTTCTGCAACAACTCTGCAACGCACCGTTTGCGACCAAGTCGCAGATACATATCGCCACAAAGGGGACCCCCTCCGCTGATATATGGAAAGGGGCGGGTAGGTTCGGAAAGTTCTGAGATGAAACCAGCAAAGTCCCCGAGAAAATAAATTATTACTAAAAGCGATATTTTACTTGCCGCCGGTGCTGTTCTCTAGTAGCTCTACTGTTGTGATGAACCTTTCGTATGCAGAACCCGACGAGAACTGGGGCCAGAGGCCCTGTGAAGGCTTAGAGCCTTCGTCTCTCACCTGCGTCTCGGCACGGGGGATGGCCGCGCGCCGCACCCCACCGGGGTTGGGTGCGGCATGTAAAGGGTCAAACGCCGCTGATCTTCTTCCTCATTCCTACGGGGGCCACTGTTGGCCGGAATCGAGGAGTAAAAGCCATGCGAAGAAAGAACGTTCAGCACCAGCGGCGGCACCGCAAAAAACCTTCAAAGTGGCGGTACGTCTACATCGTCATTGTGACCATTTTCCGACTTTGGGATTTGCTCACAGGCTCCGGGGAATGACCTCAGAGTTTTTGGGGGCCAGCGGCGGTGACCCTTTCACAGCCCAGAGGTGGGCAAATGTCTAAGTCAAATCGCGAACTTATCAATGAAGCGCTGACCCTTGCCCGGTTGTATTGGGGTTATTCTCAAGTGGAGATGGCCGAAGCGCTCGGAATGTCGCAAGCGATGGTCTCTGAAATTGAGCGCGGATCTAAATCTGTGACTTTAGAGACCCTAGAACGCTATAGCGAAGCGCTCGGTGTCAAGAAATCCCAGCTTATGTTCTTTGCAGAGGAAATTGAAGATGACGTGCCGGTTCGTCGAGGCAGGTTAATTATTGCCCGAAAGGCGCTGGATCTTCTGGAGAAACTGAAACCTTCGGAGCATGGCTGTGCGCAAACGCCGGGTCCGTAAAGCTTATGAGAGATACGAAATCGACCGTTCCCCGTTGGCGCAGAGACCGTCCCAACGCGACATCGCGTCACTGATTTCTGAGAATAAGAGCGATTTAAACCGCTTGGCGACACCTCAATTCAAAGAACAGTTCCTCGTCCGCCGTAGTATTGAGTCGGGCGGAAAAACTCGTGATCTTGTTTATCCCGAAGGCCGATTGCGCGCAGCACATGAGCGATTAAAATTTCATCTGAACAAGATTGTTCAGCCCAGCTATCTGATGAGTCCTAGAAAGAATCGGTCTCAACGCGACAATGCCGCCGCGCATCTCGATGCCGCGCAGTACCTGACACTTGACATTAAGCAATTTTACCCATCGACCACCCGAGGAATGATCCGAAATTCGCTGGTCGATCTTTTCGGGATGGAGGCAGACGTTGCTGGCCTGATAGCTCACGTTGCAACTGCCGATGACCGAGCTTGTTTCGGTTCACCACTTACGCCAGTCTTGGCCTCGTTGGTTCATAGGCCAATGTTCGATGCGATTGCTGATCTTTGTGCCAGCTATGACCTGGGTCATACCGTTTGGGTTGATGACCTTACTATCTCAGGTAACCAAATACCTGGCAGGTTTGTATCGCAAGTCAGAGCAATCGTCGCCTCACATGGGCTGAGGTCACACAAGTTGAAGTATCGCACAGGAAATAAGGCTGTCTTCATAACTGGCATTGGTGTTGTCGGCAGCAATTTAGTGGTTCCCCGCTCGGTTGAGCGCCGCTCAAAAGATTTGTGGCGCGACTTTCAGAAAGCGGACACTGTGGACGAAATTGATACCGCTGGCTCTCGTCTTTTGAGCCATCTCGGAGGCATACGCCATGTCGTCGGAAAATCCTCGAAGAGAGGGCAAAAAATTTCCAGTGAAATGAACTCTGTTCGCCAAAAGCGTACTAAGGCTTTACGTATTGGCAGTGAAAAATCTGCAAGCACCTCAAACCTCAGATATTTGACTGCTGAGGAACAAGAAGAACGTCGCGATGAAATTGATGCAATTCCGTTCTAGGCATTGATAGCGCAACACATGCCTCCGCAAAAATTACTTTTAGGACTAAGTAATGAGTGAAGACCCGAAAGTTGACCCACAAGCAGAGGGTTTTCGGCAACCTCCAGATCATACAACTGATCCGTGTCTGACCTACATGGCGCGCATTATGGAATTGCGGGAATTTGTCGGTTTCTACTTTGGTTTCGTAAAGACTTCGCAAGAAATGGGAAAAGCAATAGAAGATCAGAAAGAGAAAGAGGAGTTTAAGGTTTTTGAGTACAATTTCTCAAATCAAAGGCCTCTAGTTAATCAGGTAATGCTATCTCGGGCGACCGAGTCTTTCGATCTGTACCTCACGACGATACTTAGGGACATTTTTTTGGCGCGTCCGGAAATGCTTAAGTCTGACAGCAAAATCGACGTTTCTACTATTATTGAGACCGGAAACTACGAAGACCTGATTTGGCAAATTGTGGAGCGGAAGGTTCATGAACTATCCTACAAACCGCTTCGTGAGCTGCGAAAATTCATTAGTTCTAGAACTGGAATTGAGATTTTCCCATCGGAAGAGGCATTCGAAATCACTCTGATAGCATCTGAAATCCGAAATCTGATTGCCCACAATGATTGCGTTGTTAATGATCTTTTTAAAACCCGAACAAAAGATGTCGAGTTCCCACTAAAAATCTCAGATACGGGGCGTGTCGAGATTGAAGACGATTGGCTTCGACGGGCAAGCTATACGCTTGACAGCATTGTTTTTGACTTTGATGAACGCGCTTCAAAAAAGTTTGACTTGCACACGCGCTATCGCTTCGGGGCGTTTACTATTCGAAGCTGAAACACCCGTTTTCCACCTCCACCTCCACCTTTAACTTTGGTTGAGCACCCCGCCGCGTGCCGTCCAAAATCGCTGTATCGGTCTGATCCCAAATGGGGGAGGCGTGCAGCCCGATGCGCTGTTTTTCCGTCAGCGTCTTTCGACATGCCTTCCCCACCATCGAAAGGAAGGCCGCATGACCGCCATCAACCACGTCCGCTATGACGCGCGGAGCAAAGAATACAATCTGATCCGCGACTGTCTTGACGGCGAGCGCGCAGTCAAGGGGCAAGGGCAAATCTACGTCAAGAAGCCCGACGGCATGTCTATGGACAACTACGCCCACTATCTTGAACGCGGCACGTTCTACGGCGCGCCTGAAATGACATTGCGGGCGCTTTGCGGGCTGGCCTTGCGCAAGGACCCCGTGGTCAAGCTGCCAAGCCGCCTCGAACCGATGCGTTTAAACGCGACCCATGAAAATGCGCCGCTTTCCGTAATGATCGAAGAAACGGTGCGCGAAGTCATGAGCATGGGGCGCTACGGCATCCTGCTTGAATTTCCGCGCGAGGGGAACACGGTCCTGACGACGCCTTATTTCTCGAACTGGAAGGCAGAGGAAATTCTTGATTGGGACACGGCCTATGTGAACGGTCGCAAAGAACTGACCCGCGTTGTGCTCGCATCAGACGAGGATTTTGACGGGTCCGCTGTCTACATTGAATGCCTGCTTGACGATACGATCTACAAAGTGCGGCGGTTCATCATGGACGGACGCTCTCGCGTCGATATGGGCGAGGAAATCATCCCGCAGGTTGGCGGCAGGGCACTGAACTACATTCCGATGGTGATCGTGTCGCAAGAGGGGCTGGGCGTCGAAGACGTGAAACCGCCGTTCCTGGACTTGTGCACCGTGGCGGTCTCTCACTTCCGCAATTCTTGCGACCGGGAGCATACGATGTGGCATCTGTCTGCACCAACGCCGTGGATCGCGGGCAGCGTTCCTGCCGACAAAATCCCGACGCAGATCGGGGCCGGGACAATCTGGCATTTGCCCGAAGGCACGGAGGTCGGGATGCTTGAATTTCAAGGCCCCGGTGTCAACGCGCAGAAGGCGCTGATGGATGAAAAGATCGACACGATGGCGACCCTTGGGGCGCGCATGTTGTCGGTCAACATGAACCGCAACGAGACCTTAGACACGGCAACACAGCGCACACGGTCGGAACTTGCCTTGCTGCACGCTGTCGTTGTGATGGTCGAGATGGGCCTGAACCGCCAATTGCGGCTTGCGGCACAGTGGATGGGTGAGGATGCGGACGAGGCATCAATCAAGCTGTCTCGCGACTTCATCGAAACCACTATTGATCCGAAGATGATGGACGCGCTCAACAAAGCCTTGATGTCCGGGTCGATCTCGCGCGAAACCTATATGGCGAACCTGCGCAAGGGTGAGATCATCGACGCGAACCGCACGGACGAGGAAGAACTTGGTGCCATCGAAGAAGACGGTGGCGACTTGTCAAACATTATCCCAATCGCGCAGACGTAAAGATGCTTGGCGACCCGACCGCCCACCTTTACAGCGCGCCTCGCGCGTCACCGGAACGGCTTCTGAGCGCGGCTGTACTGCACCGGGCCGTGCTGGACCTGTTCATGGCCTCGCAAGCGCATGGAGACGGTGCGCCGACAGTAAATGAGCAAAAGGATAATCTGCGCTTTCTTACATCGACCAGCGGCGCTTGGGCCAAAATGCGGCATGAACACTGCGCCATTGCGGACATTGACCCGGACATAGTGCGTGAAACCGTTCTGCGCTGGCTGCACGATGAAGACGACGGGCACCTTCTGTCATTTGTCTATAAGGGACGTGGCCGCGCCCCGTCCGGTGAGAAAACGAAAGCGATTTTCTTCGCTATTACGGGCGACGTGGACAAAGCGGCCAAGGCACGGGCAGCGCAAGCCCGCGCCGTTGCCAAGCGCCGGGAGCAAGAGCGTTTACGGCAAGCAGACATTGCGGACTCCATGTCAAGGATCGCGAAGCGCGAAGAAGAATTTTTCGCTACCTAAAACTACCCGCCCTGCACCTTCTTTCTCGGTTTAGCGTCTATAAACAACCGCTTACATTCATCCTTGAAGAGGTGGTGGGGCCACGCTCTCCTTTTGCTGGACGCAAAAAGGAAGGGGTGGCTTGCAAAAGCTGCCCCTTTTTCATGTCCAAGCAAAAGGAACAGCACATGACCGATACTACAAACCAGTCCGAACTGATGGACAAGTTCATCGAAAAGATCGAAAGCAAGCTCGCGGACGCCGTGATCAGCAAAGTCTCTGAGCGCGTCGAGCAGCAGATCAAAGGCATCTCCGAAAAGAACGAAACGCTGCTCAAAGAGTTGGTCGCATCGAAGTCAACGACCGACGACTTTGCGGCAATGCTGACCGAGGCAACAAACAAGATTGCGTCAGCCACAGGCACAGCGCAGACAGGTGGCGACCCTGTCGTGATTGCGAAAGTCGATGCCCGCGACGTGAAGAAGTACGCGGCGGCAAAGGCAGAAGCAGAACGCCGTGACGTCCCGTTGCACATTGATCGCTCCTGATGAACTTCTACGACGCGGCCAAACAGGTCGCGCGTGAGTTCCTTGAAACCAAGTACGGGACACTCCGCGAAATCCACGTCACCATCGGAACGAACGTGATCCTCGATATGTGGTTCAGTTCGGAAGAACCCGACTTCACACGCCGCGTCTGTGAGCATCAAATCTATGGCCGCACGGCAAAGGGCGTCGTGAACCGCATGGCTCCGCACATTGAAGAACTTGCGGGTCGGGCGTATCGGGAGGCCATCGCGTGAGCATCGACTATCGCCGTATCAAAGAAGCCTTGCCCTTGGACAACGGGCAAGGTGCCAAGTCGATCATCCGCCAACGCCCGGACGTTGGGCAGATCGTCGTCGATTGTGTACTGCGTCGCCGTGAGTTCAAAGAGATTGCAAAGCACTGTGGTGTCGGGATTGAGTCACTTGTGCGCTTCCGCAAAAAGTTCATCACCGAAGAGATCGCAAAGATCGTTCTTGTTGAAGCGAACAAGATGGAAGCTGATCAACTGGATGCTGCCGTCAATGACGCGCAGGACAAGGTAGAGGGCGGCATCATGGGCGTTCTCGCGGAGCAAAAGAAGCTCTACCGCACATTGCACCAGCGCGTGGCTGACGGCGACCGGGATATCGAAGACCTTTTGCCGGGTCTTGCCCAGCTTTTGCGCGACCAAACCAAGACCTACGAAGGGCTGCTCAAGGTCTATTCTAACCTCAAGGAAAAGACGACTATTGTCCTGTCCCTGAACGAACACCCCGACGTTGCAAAACTAATGGACGTCCTTTGGGTGCTGTTCAAAGAGAACCCGCAGGCGTTTGCCCGCTTCCAAGAACTGATCGACGAGAAACGGATTCCGCTGGATGTCGACTGAGCTTGGCACCTTCCTGCGCACGCTGTCAGAACGGGTATCGCCTGAACTGTTGCTGGAACGCGTCGTCGGTGGCCCGCCGGACCCGTGGCAGCGGTCGCTGATGAATTCCACGTCCGACGTGATCATGGTCCTTGCGTCGCGCAGGTCAGGAAAATCAACAACCGTGGGCGTGATGGCCGGGCAGGAACTTGCCAAGCCCGATCATCAAGTGATCATCCTTTCGCCAACCCTCGCACAGTCTCAACTGCTGTTCGCGAAGATCGCCTTCACTTGGGAGAAGATGGCTTTGCCCATTGAAACCCGTCGTCGCACCATGACCGAGTTGCATCTGAAAAATGGGTCATCTGTCGTCTGTGTTCCCGCAGGCCAAGATGGTGAAGGTGCGCGGGGTTATGGCGTCAAGAACGGTATCCTTGCATTCGACGAGGCTGCGTTCATTCCAGACAAAGTATTCGGGGCAACTCTTTCCATCGCAGAGGACAATGCGAAAACCGTCTTTATCACGACCCCGGGTGGCAAGTCGGGCAAAGCGTATGAGATGTGGACGAACCACGACCTTTACCCGGAAGTAGAGCGCATTCGCGCCTGCTCCCTTGATCTGCCGCGCATGGCAAAGCTTGTCGCTCGCCAGCGCAAGACGTTGAGCAAGATGGAATTCGACGTGGAGCATGGCCTGCAATGGATGGGGCGCGGCACCCCTTTCTTCGATCCGGACACCATCCGGGCCGCATACACTGACACACCGGAATTAAAGTTTGGAGACCTCTATGCAGGAATTAGTGCAACAGGGTGAAGACCTGATCTTGCCATGCTCGGACCCGGCTGTGGCGGTCGTCAAAGGCTTCCGCCGCTTTATCGTTGGGCAGGATATTGCGCAGGCAAAGGACCGCAATGCGATTGCGGTCATCAAAGACGAACGGGTTCCCGAGTGGGTGGGCAGCACGCAGCAGCTTGGCCCTCGGCGCAGGGAAGTGGTTAAGGTTCAGTATTTGCCCCATATGTCTTACGCCGATCTCGCACAGGTCACACGGAACCTGATGCGGGACCCAACGATTGCAGGCCGCTCCTACCTCGCAATCGACGCAGGCGGCGTAGGTCGCGCCTACGCCGACCTGCTGAATGACCGCTCCGTCCTCCACACCCGCGTCACAATTACGGGCGGCGAGAATGAGAACGAGCACAAAGAGAGGTCCCTGACCTATAACTCAGTTGGCAAGGTCCGGCTGTTGTCGATGCTGAACTCTGCCCTGCACGTAGGAGACCTGACATTGGGCGCAATCGCGATGCGGGACGAACTGACACAAGAGCTTGAAGCGTTTGAGGCTGAGATCACTGCTGCTGGCCGGATGAAGATCGACGGCGGCACCGACTTCTCGCATAGTGACGCCGCAATCGCCCTCGCGCTTGCCTACTGGCTGTCCGATCATCGCACTATCGGCGCGTGCATCGGTGAGACGCCGCTCAAAGGATATTGGTGACAGAAACCCGGCAAAACGCGTCAGCGCTGCGGCATCCTGCGATGGCACGCACGCTAACCACCAAAAATGCGTGATGCGTCTTAAATGGGCGCTGCTTCGACCAACTCCCGAAAGTCAGTTTCGCGTATAATACGGATGGGGACACCCTTCGCGGCCAAATCCTCCGCCTTGCGGTGCTTCGAGCTTTTAGCGTGTCCCGCTAGGCGCGCAACGTCCGTATCACCGACCACGAGCAGAGTCGTTTTCTTTGTCACGCTGGCCCCAACAGAGCAGCCGATGGAGGCTGCTAGGTCTGCGGCCTCACGCCGCGGGATTTCCAGCGCGCCCGTGAATACAACGACCTCGCCCGCAAGCGCACCGTCAGGGTTGCCGTCGCGCGTTATGCGTCCATCGCGGCTGGACGGGTCAATGGGCTGCGTGACACGCGTAAGCCAGCGATCAAGATCAAATCCTGACTTGTTCATGGCGGCGAGCAATACTACCCCCGATGCCTTCGCGTCTTCAAGCGCGTTGTGGTGCTCAAAGGTATGCCCGATCAGCTTGCAGACATTTGCGAGACCATAACCTCTTTGTGCGCACTCCTCCCACGTCCTTCGGGCGACCCGGGCGGAGTCTAGCCAGGTGCAGGTGACAGGCGGCACAGACCAGTGTCGTGCGGCTTGGTGCATCGCGACACGGTCAAAGTGGGTGTGGGTGACTACAACGTTGTCTGACAACATCGCACCTAGTTGCTCTGTGATCTCGGCAAAGGTTGGTGCGCCGACGACCTGCGTCTCGTCGATACCGTGGATGGAGACATTCATCCCGTCGAAGTAGTCGCGCGGATCAATGAGTGAATACCACTCTTGCGCCAGTTCGCCGTTCTCAAAGACGGCGACCCCGACGGAGCAGATAGACGCCATGTTTGCGTTCGCCGTTTCTACATCAATCGCAACAAATTTCATAAAGCAAAAACCCCTCGTATAATGTGCAAAGGTAAGCTGCACTGAGGTGTGTTGCCAATAGAAAACGGGCGCCCGATAAGGCGCCCGCTGTCGTTTAGATTTCGTCGAAAATGATCGGCTTGACCCAGCGCGGCCTTCCGCCCTCTGCTGGTGGTTCGCAGTACAAGCGTTCGTAGTTGGACGAAAGAAAGTAGAGCTTACCGTTTTCGAACTCAGGATGCGCAGCCAAGTCCTGAAGGATCTGTTTCAGCTTGTCGTCCATTATGCGGCCTTCTGCGTTGCACGATTGGCGTAATGCGCGCCTTGCCATTCAAGCATGATACCATCGTACTGGTGAACGCGGATGCCGATCAAAGCGCCAGAGTCCCAGTGACGGTTAAGGATGTCGTGTGCAATCTCAATCTCTGCCGCGGCCCTAGCGTCAGTCATCGTTGAAGACATAGTGTCTCCTTTCATCGCGCGGCGAGTTTAAAAGAGGGATGGGCCTGCCGCGCAACGGACCACCACCTCATCAACCGCGTGTGCGGCGAATGCGTGTGACATGTGGTTCTCCGTTGATATGCCCGCAGGTGTCATTTGCGGACCGACGGTGTGATAGCACTGATTCCGTTGAGCAGTCAAGCCATTGATAACAAGGGCGTTTAAACGCTGCGCGCAGAGGGGAGCCGACGTTAGTGGACAGCACCTGATCTCTAAACCTGCATTGCAGCCCCGCGATTGTTGCAGAGTTGTTGCAGAGCCTACTAAAAACGACGATGGCCGCCCTTAGGGGCGGCCTTCATCATGTTGAAATCTTTGGAAGAATTTGGCTCCGGCGGTAGGGATCGAACCTACGACCAATTGATTAACAGTCAACTGCTCTACCGCTGAGCTACGCCGGAACGGTTTGGGCGATATAGCAGTGCTCTTAATATGCGTCCAGTGCCTTTTTTGAGAAAATGAGGAAATTATCGATGATATCGGTCAGTCCGTTCGAAAAAGGTTGTCACGTCGAGCGGTCCTGTGAAGGCAACTTGGAATTTACCTTGCAAATCAATCAGGTGGGCGATGACATTTCGTTGTGCCGCAGGGATGAGGGCAGCCGGTGTGTCGTGGTAAACGTGATGTGTGATCTTCACAACATTGGCTGGACCATCCGCGAGATAATCAAGGATCGCGGCTTCCCTCGCTTTTCTGTGCGAGATCAGCCATTCCAGCCTGTCGTGAGGGGCCTCGATACGATCGCCGTGACCCGGTAGAAACCGACGCCAGGGATGGCTTTTGAGACGCGCGCAGGAGGCCATGAAATCTGTCAGATCTCCATCGGGTGGGGACACGAGTGAACTGGCCCACCCCATGACATGATCGCCCGTAAAGCAGATATCCCCGTGCGCTAAGGCGATGTGGTTCCCCAGGTGGCCGGGCGTGTGAATGACTTTCAGAGCCCAGTCCGAGCCGCTTATGACCTCTCCGTCTGATACGCAAATGTCCGGGGAAAACGACAAATCAATGCCTTCGCCGCCACCGGACAGCCCGGCGTCTGCCAAGTGTTGCATCACTGGCGAGCGGCCGGCAAAGGGCCCGCCAAAAGCAACGACGGGCGCACCGGTCACCTCGGACAATCGCGCGGCCAAGGGGGAATGATCCAGATGACTGTGCGTCACGACGATCTGCGTGATGCGTTGGCGGCCTGTCACACAGGACAGAAGAGCTGTGAGGTGCCTTTCGTCGGCCGGACCGGGGTCAATCACAGCAATGTCGCGAGTGCCCACCAGATAGGTGTTGGTGCCCTTGTAGGTCATTGGGGATGGGTTCGGGGCCACGATACGGCGTATATTCGGCTCTATCACCTGCGGGATGCCGATGGGTGGGTCGAAATCATCTGCCATGGTCATTCGGTCTTTCTAATGGGGAGGGGCGCCGCTAGGGTCTACCCCATGTTATTTGGGTGGCTCAAACAGTATATGCCCCGCAGCCTTTATGTACGGGCTATTTTGATCCTGCTGTTGCCGGTCGTTTTCTTGCAACTGGTGGTCACCATACTTTTTCTGACCCGCCATTTCGAGGATGTCACCCAGCAAATGGTGACAGCCGTCTCCCGTGAGGTTTTGCTGGTACTCGACATTGTTGATTCTGCGCCTGATGCAGGGTCCGTTTCAACGCAGGTGGTGGCACAGGCCAGCCAATTGGCGCTGACAGCAACGCCTGTATCACCCGATGATGTGCCGACACAGATGCTGCGCCACTGGTATGACTTTTCCGGACGCGTGATCGTGGCGCTTTTGCCGTCGCGGGTCGCGCAGATTGAAACAATTGACCTTTTGGACGATCAGCGCGTCCATGTATATGCGCAAACCCGCCATGGTCCGATACGCATGAGCTTTGATCGCAATCGCGTCTCAGCCGAAAATCCGCATCAGCTGTTTGTGAATATGGCGTTTTTCGGTGGATTGGTGACGGTCATCGCGATTTTGTACCTGCGCAACCAGTTACGCCCGATCAAGCGGTTGGCGCGGGCTGCTGAAGCCTTCGGGCGTGGGCGGCATGAGCCCTATACTCCGGCCGGTGCGTCCGAGGTTCGCGCTGCTGGCAATGCGTTTCTGGATATGCGCAACAGGATCGAACGCCAGATCGAACAACGCACTTTGATGTTGTCAGGGGTGAGCCACGATTTGCGCACGCCGCTGACACGCATGCGGCTGAGCTTGTCGATGCTGGAAGACGCGGAGCGCGAACTATTGGAGCAGGACGTAGATGACATGCAGGAAATGCTTGATGCCTTTCTGAGCTTTGCCAAAGGAGCGGGAGAGGGCGAGCCCGAAGCTGTCGACCCGCGCGCCTTGGTCAGTACGGTAGTAGAAGATGCAAAACGGGCAGGACGGGACGTCACATTGGTCGCGCAGGAAGGCGAAGGTACCGGAACCGTCAAGCTGAATGTGCTCGCCATGCGGCGTGCATTGGATAACCTGATTTCCAATGCGGTACGGTATGGCTCGCGCGCGCAGGTGTCGGTCATGCTGAGCGATAAATCCCTCAGGGTGCGGGTTGAAGATGACGGGCCGGGCATCCCTGAACAGCGACGAAGCGAGGCGACACGACCGTTTACGCGTCTGGATGCGGCGCGTAATCAGGATAAGGGCGGTGGCGTCGGTCTGGGACTTGCGATTGCAAATGATATTGCCCGCGCGCATGGCGGTACCCTGAGGCTGGGCGTGTCTGAACATCTGGGCGGTCTGTGTGCCGACATCGTTATCGCGCGCTAAGGGTGCATATCTGCGCTTGGGGTGTTTCAGGCTGGCATATCGACGATCCGTCACAAAGGTAGCACATCAAACAGTGCGCCGGTTTCAATCGAAGATTTTTTATGATGTGGTGCGCACCATCCGTAAACGAAAGTACGAGGCGAAACAGGTATGGCGGTTCTTCGGGCGGGCGCACATGCTCATGGGGACCGGACTGCGTTCGGCGCGTGTTCACACTTGAAGCCGATGTTGTACGAGGCCGTCGATACAAGCATTCTGACCTCTGAAAGGCATCTTGTGGCGCATGTCCGATCGCTTGTCATTGGTGCGGCTGCCTTCTGTCTTGTCTGCTCATTTGCGTTTGATGAGGCCGCCGCACAGTCCAGCGTCGTCGATGATCCGCTTAAATCTGTTCGATCCGTACAGGAAAAATCTGATTACGGTTTGGGAAACGGCTCCTTTCTCGTTGCGCCGATTCCGTTCTCGAATCCGGTTGTCGGTGCGGGGCTGGCGCTTGGTGGAGGATATCTGTTTCAGCTGGACCCTGAAGCTGACACGTCCTTTGTGGGACTTGGCGCATTGGCATCTGACAATGGCAGCAGCGCAATTGGAACCGCCTTGAACCTGTCGTTTGGCAATGGGTGGCGCTTTGATTTCGCACTGGTCGACGCGGATCTAAGGTATGATCTGTTCTTGGGACAACTGGAGGTTCCGATTGAACAGGACGGGACGTTGCTTAACAGCGGTTTTGATTACAAGATTTCCAAGACGATCTCTGTGGGCGCCGCTTTCAGGTATTTGGACTCGACGATTGGCCTGAGAAATTCCGAGACGGCTGTTCCGCCGGAACTGCTCCCGGATCTGGGGCTGGAACTGATGAGCCTTGGCGGCCGGTTTGAGTGGGATGTCCGCGATGACGGGGATTACCCGACGCAGGGGGCACTGTTCAGCATTGCCGCCAACCGAGGCTCCACGCTTTCCGGGCCCGCACGCAGCTATGGTTATGGATCAGCGAATTTTGATGTCTATAACGCGCTCAGCGATACATCCGTGCTGGCTGGCAGGCTATCTACCTGTGCTGCATCGGAGAACGCCCCGTTCTTTGACAAATGCTCTATCGGGTTCAGTGATGCGTTCCGCGGGTTTTCACCCACAGAATTCTACGACACCCGCATGGCCTCGGCCCAGATTGAGGTCCGCCAACGCTTGGGGAACCGGTGGGGCGTGGTTGCGTTCGGGGGCATCGGCTGGACGGGCTCCAGTTACGGATCACTTACCGAAGACGGAGACCGCATCGCGGGCGGTTTTGGCGTGCGCTATCGTGTCTCGCAGCAATTTCCGATCGACTTCTCAGTGGATGTGTCGCGCAACAATGACAGCGAAGAGTTTTTGTATATTTACGTCGGCCAGCGGTTTTGATGTCTGGCTCTTGTGACGGCGCACGGTTTGATCTAACGGCGCGCGGTTATCGGGTCCAATACAAGAAGAGCGGCCGGGGGTTGGGCTCTGGTCAGGGTTCAATCGATGCGGCGACCTTTCTGTTAGCGGATGCGCAGGATCATCAAACGGCCTCTGAAACCCAGTGTCACCTTCGTGCGGTGATGCGCCGGACAAACGGTCAATGAAAAACCAAGGCCGTAAGACGAGGGTGCGACCACTCTGACACGTGACCGAAGAAAAGGAATGGATATAGTATGGTGGTAGGCCCGGCAGGACTTGAACCCGCAACCAAAGCGTTATGAGCGCTCTGCTCTAACCAGTTGAGCTACAGGCCCGCCATAACCGCTGCGTAATCGCCCGTGTGCACGACGTCAAGACCCTGTATGATCTGCTTTGGATTGCAGTCTGCTCAGATATGATTTACCTCGGCCCCAATCATGCTCACGCAGGAGAGAGCGCCATGAATTTGCCGAAAAACGGGATGACTTACGCCGATGCAGGCGTGGATATTGACGCCGGGAATGCGCTTGTGGACCGGATCAAACCGGCGGCCAAGCGCACGAACAGATCCGGCGTCATGGCGGGCTTGGGCGGTTTTGGTGCGCTGTTTGATCTGAAAGATGCAGGCTACACTGACCCGATCCTTGTGGCCGCGACGGACGGTGTCGGCACGAAACTGCGGATCGCCATTGATACCGGCCATGTGGACGGCGTTGGTATTGATCTGGTGGCCATGTGCGTGAATGATCTGGTCTGCCAGGGCGCGGAGCCACTGTTTTTCCTTGATTATTTTGCCACGGGTCTGCTGGAGACTGAAAAAGCCGCACGCATTATCGAAGGCATTGCGCTTGGCTGCGAGCGCGCCGGATGCGCGCTGATCGGTGGTGAAACCGCAGAGATGCCGGGCATGTATCCTGCCGGTGATTTTGACCTCGCAGGGTTTTCCGTCGGCGCGATGGAACGGGGCGGCGCACTTCCGGCGGACGTGGCACAGGGCGACGTGTTGCTGGGCCTTGCCTCTGACGGTGTGCATTCCAATGGCTACAGCCTTGTGCGCAAACTGGTCGAAGTCTCCGGGTTGTCGTGGGATGCGGCCTGTCCGTGGTCCGATCAATCCCTGGGGGCTGAATTGCTAACCCCGACGCGGTTGTATGTAAAACAGGCGCTGGCGGCGATTGACGCAGGGGGCGTGCATGCGCTTGCGCATATTACAGGCGGCGGGCTGACGGAAAACCTGCCGCGCGTTTTGCCCGAGGGGCTGGGGGCGGATATTGATCTGGGCACATGGTCTCTGCCTGCTGTTTTCCGCTGGATGGCTCAGACGGGCGGCATGGAAGAGGCTGAAATGCTCAAGACGTTCAACTGCGGGCTCGGCATGATTCTCGTTGTCGCGGAAAAAGAGGCCGACGCGCTGACGGAACTGCTGGCCGGTTTGGGCGAGGATGTCGCGCGCATCGGGCGTGTCAGCGCGCAAGACGGTGTGCACTATTCCGGCACGCTTTTGTGACGAAACGGGTCGCGATTTTCATCTCGGGTGGTGGATCGAACATGGTCCGCCTGCTGGACAGCATGACCGGGGATCATCCGGCGCGCGCATGTGTGGTCTTGTCGAATAACCCCAAGGCCGGCGGTCTGGAGCGGGCCGAGGAACGCGGCGTGCCAACCGAAATCGTGCGACACCAGCCCTTTGGTACGGATACCTCCGGCTTTGAACACGCGATCCTTGGCGCGCTGGCGGAGCACAAGCCGGATATCATCTGTCTGGCGGGTTTCATGCGGATCCTTACGGCAGAGTTTGTTGATAGGTGGCGCGGCCGGATGCTCAACGTTCATCCCTCATTATTGCCAAAATACAAAGGGTTGCACACACATGCGCGGGCAATTGCGGCCGGGGATACCGCGCATGGATGCACGGTTCATGAAGTAACGCCGATTTTGGATGACGGCCCGATATTGGGTCAGGCACGGGTGCCCGTGCGCCCCGACGATACCAAGGACACGCTGGCGGCGAGGGTATTGGTGCAGGAACACATTCTGTACCCTATGGTTCTGCGTCGCTTTGCCAATGGTGACAGGACGCCCGTTTTTCTAAACGATTGACGGATTGTGCTGCTGGTCAATCCGATCAGGCTCGTGTAACAATTTCGCCACTGGGTGGACGTAAACACTAAAAACAAAGAATTGCCCGAATGAAAACCATCACAACGACACAAGCGCTGGAAGAATTCTGCACACAGGCAGCCCAGTTTGATTATGTGACGGTCGACACGGAATTCCTCAGAGAGCGCACATATTATTCCAAGCTGTGCCTTATTCAGCTTGCCATGCCGGGTGAGGATGACAGCACCGGCTGTATTGTTGACCCGCTGGTGCCCGGTCTGTCGCTTGAACCGCTTTACGCGTTGTTTCGCGACACATCCGTGGTCAAGGTGTTTCACGCCGCACGGCAGGATCTTGAGATTTTTTACGTCGATGCCGAGGTCTTTCCCGAGCCCTTGTTTGACACGCAGGTCGCTGCCATGGTCTGCGGCTTTGGCGAACAGGTGGGCTATGAAACACTGGTGCGCCGGATCGCCAAACAGCCGCTGGACAAGACCTCGCGTTTCACCGATTGGTCGCGCCGCCCGTTGACGGATGCGCAGATGAAATATGCCTTGGCCGATGTCACCCATCTGCGTGATGTCTACGAATTTCTCGCAGAAAAGCTTGAAGAAACCGGGCGCAGCCGCTGGGTGCGCGAGGAACTGACCGTTCTGACCAGCCCGGAAACCTATATCATTCCACCGATGGACGCTTGGCGGCGGGTAAAAACGCGGACGAATTCACCCAAGTTTCTGGCCGTTGTGCGGGAACTGGCGGCGTTCCGCGAAATCTATGCGCAGGAGCGCAACGTCCCACGTAACCGGGTGTTCAAGGATGATGCGCTGATCGAACTGGCCTCGAACAAACCAAAGACACAGGAAGAGTTGGGGCGCTCGCGCCTGTTGCTGCGCGAGGGGCGACGGGGCGATGTTGCGGATGGCATTTTGCAGGCGGTCCAGCGCGGCGTGGAATGCCCGCAACAAGACATGCCAAAACCGGACCGATCACGCGACAAACTGCAGGTGAACCCTGCACTGGCGGATTTGTTGCGCGTATTGCTCAAGGCCAAAACGGAAAGTGCGGGTGTTGCGGCCAAGCTGATTGCGCCCGCCGCTGATCTGGATGCGATTGCCGCGGGTCTGCGCGATGTGCCAGCGTTGAACGGATGGCGGCGCGAAGTCTTTGGGGAAGATGCACTGCGTCTGTGTGAGGGAAAGATTGCCCTCGCCGCGGAAGGCGCAAACGTGCGTATCGTCAACCTCGACGCATGATCACGCGCTCAGCGTCGCCGCTCCAATGCGTTTTGCAGACCTTCAACCCGGATCGTGCGCGTCCCTGACAATTCCTGATCCGTGAGCGTGCGCGCGACGGTGACTTCGCGGGTTTCCGGCGTGCCGCCTGCAATCTGCGTGTACTGCGCCTGAAGCTGGTAGGTCAGTACGCCATCTTCGGGCAATTCGTCTTCATTGCTGGGCGTCAGCCGTGCGTTGAATGGGCCTTGGGTCGATGCAAGCCCGGTCGCACGGATCAGCACCCCGCCGGGGACGCGTTCCAGCGTCAGGTCCGCAATCGCGTCGATCGTTGTTCCGGGATAGATCGCAATCTGATTGCGCCTGTTCTGGAAAACGCCGTCGCTTTCCGGGATCAGCGGATTTGCAGCGTCGATCGGCTCCAGAACGCTTTCATCCGGTGCGTCATTTCCAAACCAATTCATGGGGTTGGCCGAACTGCCGCATCCGGCGAGAAAGACAGCACTTACCAACAAAGCGGGGATCGTTATACGCATGCGTTCGCCAATTACGTTTTCTGTTCCCTTTGACCTAGACTATCTGCGGGCTGATGAAAAGTGTCCATCAGAAGCTGGGACCTTTACCTTTGCGCGGTGCCGACCTACCTGTGACGTCAAAAGACAGGAGACCCGTCATGGCACAGGCTGCATTCGAAGAATTGGTCGAAGATTTTGAATTTCTCGACGAGTGGGAAGATCGCTATCGTCTCGTCATCGAAGAGGGCAAATCGATGGCGCCCCTTGATGCCGCACTCAAGGTGCCTGCCACAAAGGTTGAGGGCTGCGCCAGTCAGGTCTGGCTGCATGTGACGCCCGAAGATGGTGTGATGCAGTTTGAGGGCGAGAGTGATGCGATGATCGTGAACGGCCTGATTGCCGTTTTGCGCAAGCTCTATTGCGGGGCGCCGCTGAGCGAGGTGGTGGCCATTGACGCGCGCGCTGAGATGGGGCGTTTGGGGTTGAATGACCACCTGTCCGCGCAGCGTTCAAACGGTCTGCGCGCCATGATCGAGCGGATCAGGGACGTCGCCGCCAAATCCGCGTAGACGCCCCGCTACAATCTGGCCAACGCGGTCGATAGGTCCCCATAGCCGGTAAATCGCCGCTCGAAAGCCAGTCCAAGCCGTTCGGCGCAGCGTTCCGCTTTCTCGGTCAGTGCGGGATCGTCGGTCTGCGCCTGATAGACCAGTTTTTCGTAATGTGCGAAATACATATCGTGCAGCTCTGGGTGGCGGTCGAGGCCCATCGGCCGGATCACGAAAGCGTCGAACTGACGGACCAGAAAATCGGTCAGATAAAAGGTTGTGATCTCATGCTCTGCCGCTTCGGCAAAGCGCGCATTGCCTTCGAAAAAGCTGTAGCAATGCGGGCCTGATATCATCTCGACCCCCAAGGCGTCGCAGGCCGATTGCAACTGCCCGCCCGTGCCACAATCGGCATAGACGACGAAAACGTCGCTATAGTCTTTCCTGTGTTTTGCAACGGCGTCGCGCACCGCCGCCGTTATCTTGTCAGGGTAAAGATGCAGATTGGCGGGCAGGCAGGTCAGATCCAGATGGGTCCAACCGTTTGCCGCCTTGAGGTCCAGAATTTCGCGCGCCAAAGCCCCGCAGGCAATCAACAGAACGCGCCCTGTCTGATGCGCCATGTCCAACCCGTCTTCGGTCAGCTGCTGGTCATTCAGATCCGTCATCTCCATGCCTCACACAGATCTCCGACCGGGCGCGGCGTGTTTCAGGCCGATTTTTGATTGTGTTTACGCCCAACCCATTCTTTTGCCGTTTCCACGGCCACGGCTGCATCACGGCAATAGGCATCTGCGCCGATGGCCTTGCCGAATTCTTCGTTCAGCGGCGCGCCACCCACCAGCACGATGTAGTCATCACGCACGCCTTTCTCGACCATCGTATCAATGACCACTTTCATATAGGGCATCGTGGTGGTGAGGAGGGCGGACATGCCAAGGATCTCGGGTTGCTCTTTCTCCAGCGCTTCCATGTAGGATTCAACGGGGTTGTTGATTCCCAGATCGACGACCTCAAAACCCGCGCCTTCCATCATCATGCCAACAAGGTTCTTGCCGATGTCATGGATGTCGCCCTTGACCGTGCCGATGACCATCTTGCCCACGCGCGGGGCACCCGTTTCGGCCAACAGCGGTTTGAGAATTGCCATGCCGCCTTTCATAGCGTTTGCGGCGAGCAGAACCTCAGGTACAAAAAGAATTCCGTCCCGGAAATCAGCACCGACGATTGTCATGCCGCCGACCAAGGCCTTTGTCAAAATATCATAGGGCTGCCATTCACGTTCCAGCAGGATGTTGACGCTTTCTTCTATTTCCTCTTTGAGGCCATCATAGAGGTCGTCAAACATCTGCTGGACCAGTTCTTCATCGTCCAGTTCCGACAGAATGATTTCGTCTTCATCCGACATGATCGTTCCTTTACCAGAGGCACAATGGGTGCGTCACTTTGGACCATCTTTCGCTTGAACCGGGGCTGCGCACTGTCCGGATTGCGACACGGTGAAAGCGGAGTGCGACGCGCGCACGCGAAAGTGTCACGCGGTGTGTGCATCGTGTGCGGCGGCAATCTGGTCGGAATACGGGAATTAGCTGGCGCGTCTGCTTCTTCGCGTTGCGCGGCGTGCCGGTGTGTTTTCCTTATCGGTTCCGTCTGCGGCAGAGGAGAATGCGCCCAATCGGTCCACGATTTCTTCTAACGCCGGGGGATGATCCATGGTTCGTGTATCCAGCGCTTCGCGCATGTGGCGCAGATGCTCCGGCATGGTGCCGCAGCATCCGCCGATGATCCGCGCACCGCTCGCGCGCGCCATTATCGCGTAATCCGCCATCAGTTCCGGGGTGCCGTCATAATGGATGTGACCGTCGACATATTTGGGAATGCCTGCGTTGCCCTTGGCAATGATGGGGCGTTCGGGGCCTTGCGCAGCGAATCCCAGAACCGTGCGCAAAAGATCAGAGGCACCAGTGCCACAATTCGCGCCAAAAGCCAGCGGCGCATGATCGCCCAGATCATTGACCATTTTGACCATATCGGCGCTGGTCAGCCCCATCATGGTGCGTCCGGCGGTGTCAAAGCTCATCGTGCCGCACCAGTCCAGCCCGGCCAGCGCGAACCCTTCGGCTGCGGCGCGGTATTCTTCAGGCGCGCTGATCGTTTCGAGCCATCCAATATCCGCACCGCCTGCCTTGAGACCGTCTGCGGTTTCGTGAAACATCTCAACCGCCAGCGCATGGCTGAGCGTACCAACAGGCTCCATGATTTCGCCGGTCGGTCCGACGGAGCCTGCGACAATCACAGTGCGCCCGGCGGTATCCGCAACCTCGCGTCCGATCTCGGCAGCGACACGGCTCAACTCATGAACGCGCTTTTCTGCGTTGTGCAGTTTCAGGCGTGAGGCGTTGGCCCCGAACGAATTTGTCAGAAACAGATCGCTGCCTGCATCAACCGCGCCTTTGTACAGCGTTTTGATTTTTTGTGGCTCTTGCGTGTTCCACAACTCCGGGGCTTCGCCAGACATCAGTCCCATGTTGAAAAGATTCGTGCCGGTCGCGCCATCGGCAAGCAATACGCCGTTTGTTTCGAGAAGGTCGCTGAAAGGGTTGGGCATGATCACGCTCCGTCATCGTAGGAATGCGTCATGTCACAGGTGGCATTATGTAGCAAATTCATAATTCTCATTATTTTCATGAAATAATTAAGGGAATTTGAACGTGTTGTCGCGCCTGTGGGAAAGTGGATGTGCCGCCGGGCAGGCGACACATGAGGGCTGAGCCGGGGGCTTTGTTATTCGCTTGCCATCAACTGACGCTTGGCCTCGACCATCAGGGACGCCATCTGCGCGCGAATCGTGGCCTCATCCGCCTTGTTGCCAAGATCGCCTGACACCTTGCGGTAGACATCTTCGTCACCGGCTTCTTCGAAATCGGATTTCACGACCTCTTTGGCGTAGTCATCCGCATCAGAGCCGGTTTTGCCCAGAAGTTCTGCCGCCCAAAGACCCAGCAGCTTGTTGCGCCGCGCCTCTGCCTTGAACTGCATCTCTGCATCATGGGCATATTTGTTTTCAAACGCATTTTCGCGGTCATCGAATGTTGTCATGGGCCTGTCTCCTGGTGGCGTGGCTGTTTCCGTCTTAGATATGCGAGTTCGCAAGCCGTTACGCAAGATGCCTCGGCTTGCAGCGACGCGGGCGTTCCACTAAGACAGGCTCAGATAAGCCCCTGATCCTCAGGGCTCAGTCTTGAAAGGACGCCCATGGCCCGGCGCAAGAAAATCTACGAAGGCAAAGCTAAAATTCTGTATGAAGGCCCGGAACCGGGCACGATCGTGCAGTACTTCAAGGATGATGCGACTGCATTCAATGCGGAAAAGAAGGCCGTGATCGAAGGCAAAGGGGTGCTGAACAACCGTTTGTCTGAATTTTTCATGACGGGTCTCGGTCATATTGGCGTGCCGACGCATTTCATCAAACGACTGAACATGCGCGAACAGCTTGTGCGCAGCGTTGATATCATTCCGCTCGAAATTATCGTGCGCAACTATGCTGCTGGTACCATGTCAAAGCGTCTTGGGCTGGAAGAGGGCGTTCAGTTGCCAAGGCCCATCGTTGAATACTGTTACAAAGATGACAAGCTGGGCGACCCATTGGTGAGCGAAGAGCATATCGCAGCCTTTGGCTGGGCGAGCCAGCAGGATATGGACGACATGCTCAGCCTTGCGCTGAGAGTAAATGATTTCCTGTCAGGGTTGATGTTCGGGGTCGGGATCCGGCTGGTGGACTTCAAGATTGAAGTGGGTCGCGTTTATGACGGAGATTTCCAGCGGCTTGTCGTTGCAGATGAGATCAGCCCGGACAGTTGCCGTTTGTGGGACATCGAATCCGGTCGCAAACTGGATAAGGACGTGTTCCGGCGCGATCTCGGCGATCTGGCCGATGCCTATACGGAAGTGGCCGAGCGTCTTGGCGTAATGCCGAAAAAGGCCACGCCGATGACAAAGCCAACTCTCATCAACTAACATCGAACAAAAAACAAAGCGTCCGGGGCGCGCAGAAGGACAAGACATGAAAGCACGAGTACATGTTATGCTGAAAAACGGTGTGCTGGACCCGCAGGGTGAAGCCGTGCGCCACGCTTTGGGGGCCATGGGGTTCGCGGGGATCAATGGCGTGCGACAGGGCAAGGTTATTGAACTTGATCTGGCCGATGGCGCGACGGAAGAAGACGTGAAGGCGATGTGCGAAAAACTGCTCGCCAATACGGTGATCGAATCCTACTCGGTGGAGATGTCCTGATGCACGCGGCGGTCATTGTCTTTCCCGGGTCCAATTGTGATCGCGATCTTGCCGTTGCTCTTGAAGCTGCCGGTACAAAGGTGACCAAAGTCTGGCACAAAGATACCGACCTGCCGCAGGGTGTGGATATGATCGGCATTCCTGGTGGGTTTTCCTTTGGGGACTACCTGCGCTGTGGTGCGATTGCTGCAAATTCTCCGATTTGCAAATCTGTCGCGGCGCATGCCGAGCGGGGCGGCTATGTGATCGGCATCTGCAATGGATTTCAGGTACTCACCGAAACCGGGTTGTTGCCGGGCGCGTTGCTGCGCAATGCCGGGTTGAAATACATCTGCAAGACGGTCGCACTCAAGGTTGAGACATCCGCATCTCCTTTTACCGAAGGGTACAATGCCGGGGATACCATCAACATTCCAATCGCCCATCACGACGGCAATTACTTTGCCGATGATGAGACAATCGCGCGCCTTCAGGGCGAAGACCGTGTGGCCTTTACCTATGAGGACACGCCCAACGGTGCCAAGGCCGATATTGCCGGTATCCTGTCGTCGAACCGCCGGGTTCTGGGCATGATGCCGCACCCGGAGCGGGCGGCGGATGCCGGACATGGCGGGACAGATGGGCAAGCGCTCTTCCGCGCATTGGCAGGCGCGCTGGCGGCTGTGTGACTTGAGCCGACAGGCGCCTTTGGCGTAAGCTCATTAAATGGAAGGTGAGCTTCAATCAAAAGAGCCGAGCCCCATCAGCTCATGGCGGGTGCGCATGGCTGTGGGCATTCTGCTCGCGCTGGCGGTGACGGTCGTTTCTGTCACCAACAAGCTGCTGACCGACCGCTTCACCGACACGACCCGCGACCGTGCCGAACTGAGGCTCGCGCTCTATAGTGGGAACTTGCTGTCCGAGTTGCGCCAGAACGCCATCGTGCCGCAACTGCTGGCGCGCGACCCTGAGCTGATCGGCGCGCTGAACTCTGCCGATTATACCGCGTCTACACGGCGGCTGATCTCTTTTGTCGAAGAGATCGGCGCGGCCTCTTTGATGTTGCTGGATATTGACGGGCGGACGGTTGCGGCGACCGACCGTAACCGTCTTGGCTCGATGCACCGCTCAGAAGCCTATTTCATTGACGCCATCCGCGCCAGTGGCACCGTTTTCACCGTCGCAGAGCGCGAAGAGGGGGGCTACGGATTTTTCTATTCGCGCAGGGTGCAGTCGGGCTCGGATGTGTCAGGCGTAATCCTCGTTGAGGTCGATTTGCAAAAATTCGGCCGGGCGTGGGCCGGGATTTCGGATGCTGTGATCGTGACGGACAGCACTGGCACCATCATCCTGACCACAGAACCGCGCTGGCGAGGGCGCACCGAAGAAGAAGCGCTGGCCCGGCAAACGCCCCAGAACGCCATCCAGCGCGCCATACAGGCCACCGCAGACTGGACCGCGCTGCCGCCCGATGCCTATCTGCAGGGCGAGGCCGTGATGCGTCTGGAAACACGGATACCGTTCCGCGGTTGGCGCATGACCAGCTATACCACCTATGCGTCAGTGCGCGAACGCGTGAATGGTGTGCTGGCACTGGAGATCATGGGGTTTGCGATTCTGCTCGCTTTGACCTTCTATGCGCTCAGCCGGCGCACCGCCTTGCGCATGGCGCTTTTCCAGCGGGAATCTGCCGAATTGAGGTCGCTCAACGCGGCGTTGCAGCGAGAAATTGCCGAGCGCAAAAGGGTGCAGGAGACGCTTGCCGTTGCTGAACAGACCCTTGAACAGTCAAGCAAACTGGCCGCACTGGGTGAGATGTCAGCCGCGGTCAGTCACGAGCTAAATCAACCCCTTGCCGCGATGAAAACGTACCTTGCCGGAGCGCGCTTGTTGCTGCGGCGCAACCGCCACGAAGAGGCGCTCTCCTCCTTTGGGCGCATTGACGATCTGATTGAGCGGATGGGGGGCATCACGCGCCAGCTGAAGTCCTACGCGCGCAAGGGGCAGGAGGCGTTCGCGCCAGTCCCCATGGGCGATGCGCTTGCCTCAAGCCTCGCCATGATGGAGCCGCAATTGCGCCAAAGGCAGGTGCAGATCACCCGAATTTTGCCCGATGATCCGGTTGAGGTCATGGGCGACCGGCTGCGCATTGAACAGGTGATGGTGAACCTCTTGCGCAACGCGATTGACGCCACCAAATCAGCCGCAGCGCCAAAGGTGGACATCATCCTGTCTGCCGGGGAAACGGCGACGCTGACGGTGCGTGACAACGGGCCGGGTATTGAAGACCTCGATGCTCTTTTTGAGCCATTTTATACGACCAAACAGCCGGGGGATGGTGTCGGGCTTGGGCTTGCTATCTCGTCCCAGATCGTGACAGACCTTGGTGGAAGACTGACAGCGCGCAATGGCCAGCAGGGTGGCGCGGTGTTTGAAATGCAGTTGCCGATCCTAAGCGGCGAACCAGCGAAACAAGCGGCGGAGTAGACAATGACACAAGCCATGAAAATCGCGATAGTCGATGACGAACAGGACATGCGCCAATCCATCAGCCAGTGGCTGGCCCTCTCGGGCTATGACACGGAAACCTTCGGCAGTGCCGAGGATGCGTTGAAAGTGCTCGGGCCGGAATACCCGGGGATTGTGATTTCGGACATCCGGATGCCGGGCATGGATGGGATGCAATTTCTCAAAAAACTGATGGGCAATGATTCCGCATTGCCGGTGATCATGATTACGGGGCATGGCGATGTGCCGATGGCTGTGGAGGCCATGCGCGTCGGCGCCTTTGATTTTCTGGAAAAACCGTTCAACCCGGACCGGATGTCGGACCTTGCCAAAAAGGCGACAGGTGCGCGACGTCTGGTGATGGACAACCGCGCATTGCGGCGGGAACTTTCCGACGGCACCCAGTTGATGAGCAAGCTCATCGGGCAAAGCCCTGTGATGGAGCGGCTGCGCGAAGATATCCTCGATCTGGGGCAGGCGGATGGCCATGTGCTGATCGATGGTGAAACCGGGACCGGTAAAACGCTGGTGGCCCATGCCTTGCATGCGGTCGGCAGCCGTGCGGGCAAGAAGTTCGTTCTGGTCAGCTGCAGCGCGTTTGAAGAGGATGCGTTGGCAAAACGGTTGTTCGGTCCGATGATGCCCGAAGATGCGCAACTGCCGGCCATGGAAGAGGCACGCGGTGGCACGCTGGTGCTGGAAGACATCGAGGCCTTGTCAGAAACGATGCAAGCGCGCTTGCTCAGTGTGATAAACGAACAGGGCACCCCGGCGGAGACGCGCCTCGTGGCGATCTCGAACCTTCAGGAAGCAGGGCGCACATCCGAGGATGCCTTGCGCTCTGATCTGTTCTACCGCATCGCGGCCTTGCGCATCACCGTGCCCCCGCTGCGTATGCGGGGCGAAGATATCCTCACCCTGTTCACCCGTCTGAGCGAACAGTTTGCCGAAGAATACGGCTGCGAAACACCGCAGGTGACGGCACAGGAAGCCGCGCAGCTGTTGCAAGCGCCCTGGCCGGGCAATGTGCGCCAACTGATCAATCTCGCGGAACGCGCGGTGCTGCAGTCACGGCGCGGGGCGGGGACCATATCATCGCTGCTGATGAACGATCATGAAGACATGCAGCCTGTGATGACGACCGAAGGCAAACCGCTGAAAGAATACGTCGAAGCCTTTGAACGGATGCTGATCGACAATACCATGCGCCGTCATCGCGGCTCCATCGCGAGTGTGATGGATGAACTATGCCTGCCCAGACGCACGCTGAACGAAAAAATGGCGAAATACGGTCTGCAGCGCTCGGATTACCTTTAAATGCTGGTATTTGGTGAGCAAAAGCAGCGGTTTATGCGATTCAATTCAGGGTTGAGGCAGGTTATTGTCGATTGACCATTGTGTTTTTCAGGCATGTGGCATTATCTAGCACTGTAGAGAAGTGAACAGTTATGGTTCGATTTCTACAGAGAGATTCGCTGTCGCGGGCGCGGTTTGACACAGCTCATGCACCCCACGGCAGACCGATTGGACCGGAAACGGTTAAGGAACCGCTGACGTACTATTGGGTTTATAACCCGGATTGCGCAGTAAAAAATGGATGCGAGGCCGTAAAACGTGCCCGTGTCGGAGAAGAAACGCGATGACGCGCGCAAATGCATTGAGCAGATCGGCAAGGGCCTCACAGGCCCGGCCATGCAGTGCGTCTCAGATCGCCCTGACAAGACATACCCCCCATTGCAACGCTCCCCCGGGGGCTGTGCGGTCGCGGCTATGCAATTTGGAAATATGGCTAAGAAAATGCTTATCGATGCCACCCACGCGGAAGAAACCCGCGTTGTGGTGGTGGATGGAAACAAGGTTGAAGAGTTCGATTTTGAATCCGAAAACAAACGCCAGCTTGCTGGCAACATCTATCTCGCAAAAGTAACACGGGTCGAGCCGTCCTTGCAGGCGGCCTTTGTGGAGTATGGGGGGAACCGCCACGGTTTTCTCGCATTCTCGGAGATACACCCCGATTACTATCAAATCCCCGTCGCTGACCGTCAGGCCCTGATGGAAGAAGAACGTGCCTATGCCGAAGCGCAAAAGGCCAAGGAAGACGAGGACGAAAAGCCCAAGCGCCGCAGATCGCGCAGTCGGACAAAGGCCAAGGCCGAAGACACCACGTCAGAGGACGCGGTCGCGACAAAGGACGTAGAGTCCGATCAGATCGGCGGGATGGAAACCATTGATCTGGATGACAGCGAAGAGGGGTCCTCTCCGATGGAGCGGGTCGCCGAGACACCTGTCGAAGAGCCCGAAGGCGATGATGCAAGCGCGGAGGCTGCGCAGACGGCTGACGCGTCCGATGATCAGGCCGCACAAGCAGCGTCTGAGGATACCTCGGCAGACGATACCGCGTCTGAAGATGGCGACGATGATGACGACGACGATGCGCCGCGTAAACCTGACGCATCCTCCAAAGACGACACCATCGAATCCGTCGCGGATGACGATGATCACGACGACATCCGTCCCGTGCGCAAGCCCCGTCCACGGCGCTATAAAATTCAGGAAGTCATCAAGGTTCGCCAGATTTTGCTGGTGCAGGTCGTCAAGGAAGAGCGCGGCAACAAGGGCGCGGCCCTGACCACATACCTCAGCCTCGCAGGGCGCTACTGTGTCCTGATGCCCAACACGGCGCGCGGCGGTGGTATTTCGCGCAAGATCACGAATGCCGCAGACCGCAAGAAGCTCAAGGAGATCGCAAATGAGATCGAAGTGCCGCAAGGCGCGGGTCTCATCGTGCGCACCGCCGGGGCTAAACGCACTAAGGCCGAGATCAAACGCGACTACGAATACCTGCAGCGCCTGTGGGAACAAATCCGCGAGCTGACGCTGAAATCCGTTGCACCTGCCAAGATTTATGAAGAGGGCGATCTGATCAAACGCTCGATCCGCGATCTTTATAACCGCGAGATTGACGAGGTGTTTGTCGAAGGTGAGCGGGGCTACCGCATTGCCAAGGACTTCATGAAAATGATCATGCCGTCTCATGCGAAAAACGTGAAACTTTACACCGAAGGCCTGCCGCTTTTCGCGCGCTATCAGGTCGAAAGCTATCTGGCGTCGATGTTCAACCCGACTGTGCAGCTTCCGTCAGGGGGCTATATCGTGATCGGTGTGACCGAGGCCTTGGTGGCGGTCGATGTGAACTCTGGTCGCGCGACCAAAGAGGGGTCGATCGAACAGACTGCGCTCAAGACCAACCTCGAGGCCTCGGACGAAGTGGCGCGGCAGTTGCGCCTGCGGGATCTCGCGGGCCTGATCGTGATCGACTACATCGATATGGACGAGCGCAAGAACAATGCGGCCGTCGAAAAGCGCATGAAAGACAAGCTCAAGACGGATCGTGCGCGCATTCAGGTCGGTCGTATCTCTGGCTTTGGTCTCATGGAAATGTCGCGCCAGCGTCTGCGCCCCGGCATGATCGAGGCAACAACGCAGCCGTGTCAGGCGTGCCATGGCACGGGCCTGATCCGGTCTGATGATAGCCTTGCACTTTCTATCCTGCGTCAGATCGAAGAAGAGGGCACGCGCAAGCGGTCCCGTGAAGTGCTGATCAAGGCACCCGTTGGCATTGCCAATTTCCTCATGAACCAGAAGCGGGAACACATTGCGCATATCGAAGCGCGATATGGGCTGTCGGTGCGGATCGAAGGCGACCCCATGCTGGTCAGCCCTGATTTCAGCCTTGAAAAGTTCAAGACGGCGACACGGGTTGTGCCGGTTGCTGCGCAACATGTTGTTTCTGTTGATACTTCCTTGATGGATCAGGTGGATGCAGATGACGAAGAGATCCCGGCAGAGGTTGCCGAACATGCTGTAGAGACGCCAAATACGGAGAATAACGTCGAGAATGATGGCGAGGATCGGCCCAAACGCCGTCGTCGGCGTCGTCGGCGTCGCAACAAGAACGGCAATGGTGAGGCGCAGACCGCGTCCGATGAGACAAATGCGGAGGCGTCCGATGCCCCGACTGCTGAGACTCCAAAGGAAGCAGAGCCGTCACCTGAAAGCGCGGTAGATGCGTCTGCTGCGAAAACCGATGACGCACCAGCCGCTGCCGCAGAGCAGGAAGAAGCACCCGCGAAACCGAAAAGAACACGGTCACGCACGCGCAAACCTAAGGTTGAAGTCGTCGCAGAGGATGCTCCAGAAGCAGTGGTGAAGACGGAAACCGCCGCACCAGTGGAAGAGGCTGCACCCGCCGAGGCAACTGAAGAAGCCCCTGCAAAACCAAAGCGCAAACGGGCCAGCCGGGCCAAAAAGGCCGATCCGGTTGAAGCTGCACCAGACGCGGATGCCGCGCCCGTGGCGCCGGAAGTCGAGTCTGCGTCCGTGGAAGAAGAGCCAGCGCCCGCGGCTCCTGCACCGGAACCCGCAGGTGCCGAGCCTGAACCAGTGGCGGCCGAGGCCGCGCCTGAGCCAGCCAAGCCCAAGCGGCGCGGGTGGTGGTCAATCGGGGGCTAAAGGCTTACCATCGCCAGAAACACAAAAAGCGCGTCCCAAGTGGGCGCGCTTTTTCTATGTCACCTCATTTTTTGCGGATGACATAGACCTGCACCGGCCCATCCAGTTCGCTTGACACAAGGTGATGCCCTGTCTCGCTGCAAAAATGGGGCACATCGACAATTGCCGCGGGATCATCCGCGTGCATCGTCAGCATCTCGCCCGACGTTAACGATTGCAGTCTTTTGCGCGCCTTGAGAACAGGCAAGGGGCACAGCAGACCAGTGGCGTCCAGTACGTTTAAGTCTTTTGTCATACCGCTCAGATAGGCGCGATGTTTCGTCCTGTCCACAAGGTTGTGACCGGGGGCGGGGTGACGCTATCGTTTGGATAGGCTAAGGGAAGCTTATGTTCGGAATTGAAATCATTGATGCGGGCCTGTTGCCTGCCATGACGGTGGCGCTACTCGCGGGAATAATCAGCTTTCTCAGCCCCTGTGTCCTGCCAATCGTCCCGCCTTATCTTGCGTATATGAGCGGTGTCAGCCTGAATGAAATGAGCGGAGAGGGCGCGGCGCGGCGACGCGCCATTATCGCGGCCTTGTTCTTTGTGATGGGCCTGAGCACGGTGTTTCTGATTCTGGGCTTTACGGCCTCGGCCTTTGGCGCCTTTTTCCTACAGAACCAAATACTGTTTGCCCGTATTTCAGGCATTGTCATCATCCTCTTTGGGCTGCATTTCCTTGGTATATTGCGGATCCCCTTTCTCGACAGAGAGGCGCGCATGGATGCCGGGGACAAGGGCGGCTCAAGCTTTGGGGCCTATGTGCTGGGGCTGGCGTTTGCCTTTGGCTGGACGCCTTGCATTGGCCCGCAACTGGGCGCGATCCTGTCGCTGGCGGCCTCCGAGGCCTCTGTGACCCGTGGCACATTGCTTTTGGGGGTTTATGCGGCGGGCTTGGGCATTCCCTTTCTGCTGGCCGCCATGTTCATCACACGCGCGATGGGAGTCATGGACCGGCTCAAGCGCCATATGAAGATGATCGAACGCGTGATGGGTGGGCTGCTGCTTGTGGTCGGCGTTGCGATGGTCACCGGTGCGTTCACAACGTTTTCATGGTGGCTTCTTGAACGGTTCCCGGCTTTGGCGACTCTGGGCTAAGTTGCGTGCGGTGACGCCTCAGGAGCGCAATGGGCTGCGGCTTGTCCGGCGCTAACATATATCATCTTTTGACGGCTTGATTTAAGGACGGGTGATCGTTCGGAATCATAGGAAGAGGTAGGAATGTCAGACCACAGTAAGATGCGTGAACAAATGAAATCGGGCGCGGGCTTTGTTGCCGCGCTGGACCAGTCTGGCGGGTCCACGCCAAAAGCGCTGAGCCTGTATGGCGTTGAACCCACGGATTATGAGGGTGACGAGGCGATGTTCAAGGCAATGCATGATATGCGCGCGCGGATTATTCTTGCGGATGACTTTACCAATGCCAAGATCATCGGTGCCATCCTGTTTGAGCGCACGATGCATGATGAAATCAACGGCACGCCCGTCGCGGAACTGCTTTGGAACAGCCGGGGTATTGTTCCCTTCCTCAAAATCGACAAAGGTCTGGAAGAGCAGGCGAACGGTGTGCAGATGCTCAAACCGATGCCAGGTCTCAACGAGGTGCTGGCCACTGCCAAAGGCAAAGGCGTGTTCGGAACAAAAGAGCGTTCCGTAATCAATGAGGCAAATGCTGAAGGGGTCGCGGCAATTGTGGCCCAGCAATTCGAGGTGGCCCAGACTGTGCTTGCAGCAGGTCTTGTGCCGATCCTTGAGCCGGAAGTGAACATCCACTCCGAGACCAAAGCTGAAGCCGAGACGCTTTTGGAGGCGGAGATCGCGAAGCATCTTGATGCGTTGGATGATGGTGTGGATGTAATGCTGAAACTGACATTGCCGGACCAACCGGGCCTCTATGATGGGCTTGCGCAGCACCCGCGCGTGTTGCGTGTTGTCGCGCTGTCGGGGGGGTATTCAACGGATGTCGCATCGGCGAAACTCTCAGAAAACAAGCATATGATCGCGAGCTTCAGCAGAGCGCTGAGCGAAGGTCTGAACGTCAAGATGACAGATGCTGAGTTTGGTGCCGCATTGGGCAGCAACATCGACAAGATCTATCAGGCGTCCATCTGAGCGCGCTCAAGCTGCGCCTTTAAATCTTCGAGAACAAACACCCGGATCGCGGAGGCCAGCCCAAGTCTGGTCCCGCGTTTCACATCAATGTCGGCTACTAAGGCATTGATTGGTTTGTTGGTTTCTGCCGAAATACGCCGCAGTTCCATCCAGAACGCGTCTTCAAGCGATATGGACGTTCGGTGACCTTTCAGGGTCACCGAGTGTTTGACCGGCCGCCCGCTCATGTTTCTCGCTTATGGGCGTCCAGGTTGCGCGCGATCTTGTCGGCCTTTGCTTTCAGCAGTTCTTTTTGTGATTTGCTCTGGCCGAAATTAACAGCGTTTTCATCAGCCCGTGCCTTGCGCGATGCGCGATTGCGTTCTTTCTTGACCTTGTTGAGGTTAACGGGCGTGATCATTTGGGTCCAATCATGTTTTCCGGACGCACAACGCGTTCGAAGGTTTCTGCGTCGACAAAACCCAGCGCAATGGCTTCTTCTTTGAGGGTCGTGCCGTTTTTATGCGCTGTCTTGGCGACTTTGGTGGCGTTGTCATAGCCGATTTCCGGGGCCAGCGCTGTGACGAGCATCAGGCTTTCGCGCATCAGGCGCTCGATGCGGTCCGCATCCGCTGTCAGCCCGTCAATGAGGTTGTCCGTAAAGGTTGATGCTGCATCCCCCAACAGCTGCATGGATTGCAGGACGTTATACGCCATCATCGGTTTATACACATTCAATTCGAAATGCCCTTGCGAGCCGGCGAACCCAACGGCTGCGTCATTGCCGAAGACATGCGCGCAAACCTGCGTCAGGGCTTCGCACTGCGTCGGGTTGACCTTGCCGGGCATGATGGAGGAGCCGGGTTCGTTTTCGGGCAGCACCAGTTCACCCAGACCGCACCGCGGTCCTGACCCCAGAAATCGAATGTCATTGGCAATTTTGAACAGGCTCGCGGCAACGACCTTCAGCGCACCCGATATTTCAACCATGGCATCATGCGCGGCGAGCGCCTCGAATTTGTTCGGCGCGGTGATGAACGGCAGCCCCGTGATGTCGGCCATGTTCTTGGCGACCATCACATCCCAGCCCACAGGCGTGTTCAGACCCGTGCCCACGGCCGTACCCCCCTGCGCAAGCTCATAAATCCGACCCAAGGCATCCTTGACGCGCTGGATGCCCATGGCAACCTGATGCGCATAGCCCGAGAATTCCTGACTGAGGGTCAGAGGGGTCGCGTCCTGCGTATGCGTGCGCCCGATTTTGATGATCCCATCGAATTCTGCGATTTTGACTTCAAGAGCGGCATGCAGTTTTTCCAACCCCGGCAACAGAACGTCGCGGGCCGTCATGGCGGCAGAAATATGCATGGCCGTGGGGAAGGTATCGTTTGACGATTGCCCCATGTTACAGTGATCATTCGGATGAACGGGGTCTTTGGAGCCGATTTCCCCGCCCATGATTTCAATCGCGCGGTTGGCGATGACCTCATTGGCGTTCATGTTCGACTGGGTCCCAGACCCGGTCTGCCACACGACAAGCGGGAAATTGTCGTCAAACTTGCCCGCCACCACTTCGCTTGCGGCCTGAATGATCGCGTCACCGCGTGCATCATCCAGTTTGCCCAGCTCAAGATTTGCCTGCGCACAGGCCTGTTTGATCACCCCCAGGGCGCGGACGATCGCGACGGGCTGTTTTTCCCATCCAATGGGAAAGTTGATGATCGACCGCTGCGTCTGAGCACCCCAGTATTTGTCGGCAGGGACCTCAAGCGGGCCAAAACTATCGGTTTCTGTTCGGGTTTGGGTCATTCTGCGCTCCGTTACACTGGCTTTCTATGCGGTTTAGCGGTGCCGACCGTATCGTGCAACAGCACTGCGGATACCCATAGCCATTGTTTGACCATCCAAAGGCATTATCTGATATCCTGCAGCCACCGCTTGGGCTAGACTCAAGCGGCGAAGAGGGTCCAGCCTTGGAGGATTTCATATGAACCGCCAATTCTTGCAGTGTCGTTGGGGTTTTGCCTGCGCGGCATTGATCATGGGACTGTTGATCGCGGCCTCTTCCGCAACTGCTGATATTTCGCGGTTTGTCGGGAGCTTTGTCGGGTCCGCTGATGTCCAATCTGCTGATGGTTCAACGCGACCGCGGGATATGAGCGTTCAGATATCTGAAACCAAAGAAGGGTTTCGGGTCTATTGGAAGTCAACAACCTATCGCAAAGATGGCACCGCCAAAGAAAAAGCCTATACCATTGATTTCGTACCGAGCGCGCGCCCCGGGGTCTTCGCCTCAGCCATGAAGCGCAACGTTTTCGGACATACAGCGCAGCTTGATCCGATGAAGGGCGAACCCTACGTCTGGGGACGGATCGTCGGAGAAACGCTGAGTGTTTACTCAATGTACGTTACCGAAGACGGGGGCTATGAAATTCAGCAGTTCGACCGGTCGCTGGCCTCACGCGGACTAATGCTGGAGTTCCAGTCCATTCGGGACGGTGAAATCCAGCGGACGGTTTCAACCCTTTTGAAACGCGAGTAGCGCGCGCCTACTTGCGGAAACTGTCCAGCGATACGATCTCAGCATCTTTGGCGCCATCGTCAGTTTCTGCTTTCTCAGTGTCAGGTTTTTCAACCTGCGATGTGGCGGGCAATTGTGACGGCGCTGCCTCTTCGTCCTCATCGCTTTGTGTCTCAAAACGCAGCCCGAATTCAACCGACGGATCAACGAACGTCTTGATCGCGTCATATGGAATATACAGTGGCTCTGGCGCATCGCCAAAATTCAGCGTGACGGAAAACCCTTCGTCGGTCACCTCTAGGTTGTCATACCAATGCTGCATCACCACCGTCATTTCGCCAGGATAGCGGTCAAACAACCAATCGGCCAGTTCCGCATCGGGGTGCCCGGTGTCGAAGGTGATGAAAAAATGATGCTCCCCCGGCAGGCCGTTATCGCACACATCCAGCAACACTTTACGGATCAGGCCACGCATGGCCTCGTGCATCAAGTTGCCGTAATCAATGGAGCGGGTCATCTTATTCCTTGAAGCAAAGAATTCTTCTGTTGCGAGCATAGCCGATTCCTCCGGGGATAAAAGAGGTGTCTGCGTCAATGCGTGCGTCGTCTTAAAGAAGGCTCAGGCCGAGCCCCGCAAGAGCCAATATGCCCAAAGTTTCCGCAATACCACGCTTGAGCAGCAGCAAAATGACAGCGGCCAGCACCGTCAGGCCGAGCGCTTTGAAATCCAGCGATGTCAACACGGGGGCAGGGGCTTGCAATCCGGGCAGTGTGGTGACCTGCGCAAACAGCACATGGATCGAAAACCACACCGCGAGATTTAGGATTACCCCCACGACCGCTGCGGTAATGGCCCTGAGCGCGGCAGACACGCGCGGGCGGTTTGCGATCACATCCAGATAGGGACCGGCGAGGAAAATCCATAAAAAGCAAGGAGTAAACGTTACCCAGAGCGCAACGGCACCCGCGGCCAGCGCTAAAAGAGGCCCGCTTTCATTGAACCCGGCAATCATTGCGACAAATTGCGTGACCAGAATGAGCGGCCCGGGCGTGGTTTCCGCAAGACCCAAGGCATCCATCATCTGCCCTGTCGTAATCCAGCCGTAATCTGCCACCACAGTTTGGGTCATATAGGCCAGCACAGCATAGGCCCCGCCAAAAGTCACAATCGCCAACTTTGAAAAGAACAGCGCAATCTGCATCAGGAACGTATGGTCGATCAGCGTCAGCAAGATGATCGGACAGGACCACAAGACGCCCCAGATCAGAAGGGTGGAAATGGGATTTGTTGCTTTGGGTTTTGCGTCGATGACCTGCGGTTCTGTTGTTTTCATTGCGACAGCCCCGACAGTGGCGGCGCTTGCGATAATGATCGGGTAGGGAACACTGAGGAAATACAAAGAGACGAAAGCCGCGCCTGCAAGCGCCCATGCGCCTTTGCTGGTCAGCGCTTTGTCAGATACTTTGACCAGCGCTTGCAGGACGATCACGATGACGGCCGCTTTAACCCCGGTGAAAGCGGCCTGAACCAGCGGTACCTGACCAAAAGTCGCATAAATCAGGGCGAGGGCAGGGATCACGACCGCGCCGGGCAGCACAAACAAAAGCCCTGCGATCAGCCCACCTCGCACACCGTGCAAACGCCAGCCCGCGTAGGTTGCGAGTTGCATCGCCTCGGGTCCGGGCAGGAGCATGCACAGCGAAAGCGCACGCAGAAAGACATCTTCGGACAGCCATTTGTTTTCTTCAACCAGCGTTCGGTGCATCAGCGCAATCTGCGCAGCCGGTCCCCCAAATGATAAAACGCCGATACGGGCAAAGACCCGGCATAACTGGATGGGTGTTGGCGCGGTCATTTCCGTCACTTTCATGGCTTGCCATGGTGGTGCGGGATGTTACGCGAAGGGACGCATCGCCAACCGCTCTGGCCTCGGTGCTAGATGTGACACATCGCCATGCTTTGGGTCAATTGTGAACCGTTACTTGAAGACCGTCCCGCTGAGCAGCAACTCAAAACTGTTTGGCGGCAACTGGCCCAGCTGTTCAAAAAGCGACACGAAATCAACCGCCGGATAGCTCTCAACGATAATTTCTTTGTCAAGGCGCACCATGGTCAGCCACCGCATGTTGATGGGTTTGTCAGTGCCCGCCTTGAAACCATACATCTCAACCAGAGCGGAGACCCACTCACCGTCTGCGACGCAATGGACAATCCGGATCTTTTGATCCGTGATCAGGTTGTTGAAAATTGTGACCAACTCGCGTGCTTCGAGCGTGTCGATCAAACCACCCGGTATGAGCGATTCACTTTCAGGCGCAGGTCGGTAGATCTGGTCGATCATACCCCAGTTTCCCTTGACCCATATCTCTTCATACCATCTTTGGATGATTTCAGTTTTGCTCAGCATTTGTTTTCCCGCCTATACAGGTGGAATACCACCTATCGGCGTATAAAGAGTAAATTTATGCAACCTAAAGTTGCTTCAGGAGAAATTCATTTGGGGGGAGGTGTAAAGTGCAGGCTTCTGTTGCCAGGTGCCTGCGAACCCCGCCCTAGGTCGCTAAACCCAGGGAGTTAAGTTTCAGTGGCTGAAACCGCTTACGCGGCCATCGCTACTGGAGCACGATTGTCATTTGCAATTGTACATGTTTCGCCGATAACGGTGGCAGACAGCCGAAACAAAGCAAACCCCTTTAGACGTTCGTCGATCCTGTTTCGACCCCATGATCCCCAAATGAAGGATGTTTGGTGGAGTCGCCGGGTACCGCCCCCGGGTCCGATCCGCTTATTACGAGCGCGTTTATGTTCATAGTCCCGAGGGACATCGATTACATAGGCGAAGTGTTCGCAAATCTCAAGAGGCAACGATCTTACGGCGAAACTGGACTGCAAGCCGCATAAGGAAATAATAGTGTTTAAATACAGTGTTTAAAGATTTTTTGTTAATGTAAATTCTGCGTCGCGGCCACGACAATTTTTGCGGCTGTCGTGTTTCAGGTCGAATCTAAGGACGAGTGGCGCGCAACAGGCCTGTTGTCTTATCGATCCTGAGCAGTACAATTTAGGAATGAACATCTGGCGACCACGGCAGAACATAGAGGTCAAGGCTTTGGGACTTGTCTGGCGTGACGGTCTGTTGCTCGCGAGCGAGATTTGCCGTGATGATGGCACCGTCGATGGGGTCAGACCACTGGGCGGTCGGGTGGAATTCGGTGAAACCTGGTGCGACGCGTTGGTCAGAGAGTTTCGTGAGGAACTTGGTGTTGTGGTCGAAGTGGTTGGTACCCCAATGGTTCTGGAAAATATCTACATGCACCAAGGTATGGTTGGACATGAGGTCGCGTTTGTTTGTGATGTCACATTTCCAGCAGATGCTTATGTGAGCGAAGGACCGATTGAGTATTTTGAGGACAATGGCGACAAGTGTCTCGCCCGCTGGTACGATGTGGCGCAACTGGATTGCGGGGCTTTGGAATTGTACCCCACTGGCCTCAAGACCCAGCTTCGGGAAAGATCACAATCAACGTAGTATCGTAAGCTGTTCTGTCGGCTCTCAAAGCGCTGGTGGGCAGCGTGGTAGCGGATGCAGTCCAAGGACAACCCTGTGCTCTCCATTCGCCCTATTTGAAGCAGTCGGGTGAATGAAAATCTATGGTGTCAGGCCAGATTGGCGATCAGGAACCACGCGGCCAGCGCTGCCTCGATCCCGCCAAAGATCAGGACTTTGATCACAGGTGGCTTGTCAAAGATCAGCGATAGCACGCGGCCCAAAGCGGCCCCCGCAAAGGCAAAACCGATCATCGCATAGGCCAGCGGGTCGCCCAGCCAGATGGCAGCGAGGCCGGCCATCACAAAGAGCCCACCGACCGAGGCGCGCAGTTCCGATAGCCCCATGGTCGAGGTGGTCGGTTCCAGATCAAGCACGGCGGCGGTGTAACGCGGGGCGAGAAAGCCGAAGAGACCAAATCCGATTGTGAGTATTGCGCCGATCAGGTTGAGAATATCTGTCATGGTATCGCATCTAGCCGGGATGCGCGTCGATGCAAGGGGCAGCGACCGGGGCATGTGCTGGCGGGAAGTCCCTGCGCCAATACCACGAGACCTGTGGGCTCAGGATTTGCCGGCACGGGCGGCGAACACGCTTTGGGCGAGGTGTTGAGTCTCTTGTTCCAATGCCGAAAGGGCGCGGACAGTGGCATCGCCTTCGGCGCGTTCAATGGCGTCAGCGATGTCTGTATGCAGAGCGACAATGCGCGCGCGGTCGCGGGCAGTGAAGGTGATCATGTTCATCAAGGGTTGCATCGCCTCAACCGCCCCGGCGAGTTGATAGCTCAGCACCGGATTACCTGCACCATCCACCAGTGCACGATGGAACGCGACATCGGAGGCGCAAAAGGCTTCATCCGTCAGGCCCGGTTGATTTTGGCGGTGAATTTCGGCCCGCATGGTCGCAAGGTGATCCGCCGTGCGCCGCTCTGCCGAAAGGGGCGCGCAGGCGCGCTCCAGCGCATAGCGCGCTTCGCAGGCGGTGCTGAAGCTGACGGCATTCATCGACAACAAAAGGGTCGAGGTGGTGATTTGCTGGGGATAGGCATCCTGAAAGGAAATCCGGTTCACAAAGGCCCCGCCCGTTGCGCCGCGCTGCGTGCGGATCAGCGATTGCGCGGCCAGCCGTTTGAGTGCCTCGCGCACGGTCGGGCGCGAGACGTCGAATTGTTCCGCCAGTTCGGCCTCCGACGGCAGTCGTGCATCCACCAGCAACGTGCCGGCCACGATGGCATCCCGGATCGCGGCTGCAATCTGGGCGGATAGATCAGCGGGGTTTTCAGGATCAATTTTCATATGTCTTACATTTAATGTTTGCCCGTTTTCTAATTGTCTGGCATTTGAAGTGCAAGGAAAAGGAATCCCCCCGTGCACGGTATTATGCGCTCCACCCTCTGGCTTGGTTTTTTCGGTGCCATTCTGGCGGCGTGGTGGGTGATGTATACAATGGCGATTGACATGGATGTGGATATGCTGGGGCGTCCGGGTGAAATGGGCGCGCGGATGGCGGCCATGGACCCGCGCATGCCGATGTATATGCCGATGGCGAATTTCGGACCGCTGTTCTGGATGTGGGCGATCATGATGGCGGCGATGATGCTGCCGACGCTGCTGCCGACGCTGCGCGCCTATGAGGACCTGATGGTAAGCGCGACGGGAACGCGGGCCGGGTGGTCGGGCGTGTTGGTGGGGTATTTCATCGTCTGGGTTGCTTTTGCTGCGCTGATCACCGGGGTGCAGCTGGCGCTGTTGTTTGGCGGCGTGATCGATATGCTGGGCATCGCCAAAAGCCCTTGGGTGGCAGGGGGCTTGCTGATCCTTGTGGGAGCGTTCCAGTTCACCCGCACCAAAGAGATTTGCCATGGCGTGTGTCATTCCCCGATGATGTATTTTCTGGGCCACTGGCGTGCGGGCTTGGCGGGTGGTTTGCGCATGGGGATTGGCCTTGGTGCGTTCTGCGTGGGATGTTGCTGGGGGTTCATGGCGCTCGGATTTGTCGGCGGGGTGATGAACCTTGCATGGATGGGGCTGGCCACATTTTTCATGGTCATCGAGAAATTGCCTCAGATTGGGCATTACGTAACAAAACCAATGGGGTTTGCCTTGATCATCGCGGGACTCGCGGTGTTGGGCTGGCCCGTCTTTTCGGGAGGATAAGGCATGGCGAAGAACAGAAGGGCGGATGCGGATCGGTTGCCGATCAGTCAGCGCATTGATCAACGAATGCCGAACCCAAAACGTCGGCAAAGCAGCCCGACCGAATGGGCGATCAAGGGCGAGTTGTTTCTCAACTGCTCCTGCACGGTTTTTTGTCCCTGCGTGGTGAGCCTTGGTGCGCACCCGCCCACAGAGGGGCATTGTCATGCGTGGATGGCCATTGCCATCGACGAAGGGCATTACGAGGGCGAAGACCTGTCGGGCCTCAATATCGGTCTGCTCGTGGATATCCCCGGCCGCATGGGAGAGGGCAACTGGAAGGTTGCCGCCTATGTGGATGAACGCGCCAGTGGCAAGGCCTATAACGGTATCCTGCAGATCTTTTCGGGTGCTGCGGGCGGTACGACGGGACTGTTCACCATGCTGGTCAGCGAAATCATTGGCGCGGAACGTGCACCGGTTGAGATCGTGCGCGAGGGCAATCGCCGCTCCATCATGATCGGGCGCAAGATACAGGGCGAGATCGAGATGCTGGCGGGCAAGGACCCGGAGCATCCGGTGATGGTCAGCAATTCCAAATACTGGATGGGTCCGGATATTATCGCGGCCACGGGGCTCAAAAGCCGGGTGCGGGATTATGGCCGGATCTGGGATTTCGGCGGCAAATCGGCAGAGATATGTCCGATCGACTGGAAAGGTCCCAAGCCGTGATCGACCCGCGCTATGTGCAAACCATGGCGCGCTACAACAGCTGGCAAAACAACCAATCCATGCCAGTGTTGGAGGCCATGTCACACGATGAGCTGACCAAGGATCACGGGGCGTTTTTCGGCAGCCTTCTGGCGACCGCGAACCATCTTCTGTGGGGCGACATCCTGTGGATGAGCCGTTTTGACCCTTCCGTCCAGCCGCCCGAGGTAGGCGGCGCGGACAGCACGGGCCTGCACCCCACGGTGATGTCGTGGGCGGCGGATCGGTTCCGTCTGGATGGCAAGATCCGGTTCTGGGCCGATGGTTTGCGCGCTGTCGATCTGATTGGCGACCTGACGTGGTATTCCGTCACAGAGGGGCGCGATATGACCACGCCAATTTCAACAGCTGTTATTCATTTTTTCAACCACCAGACCCATCACCGTGGTCAGATCCATGCGATGCTGACCGCTTCGGGGCGAAAAGCTCCGGTAAGTGATCTGGTCTTCATGCCGCAGGATATCTGATATGGCACTTATCTCTCCATCGCGCAGACTACGCCGCACACCTTTTTCTGATGGTGTGGAGGCCGCAGGGGTCAAGGCCTACACGGTCTACAACAGGATGCTACTGGCAACCGTTTTTGAAAGCGTGGAGGCTGACTACCGTCACCTCAAGGAACATGTGCAGGTCTGGGATGTCTCGGTCGAGCGTCAGGTCGAACTGCGCGGCCCGGATGCGGCCCGCCTGATGCAAATGCTGACCCCGCGCGATCTGCGTGGCATGTTGCCGGGGCGGTGCTTTTACATCCCGATCGTGGATGAGACAGGCGGCATGCTCAATGACCCGGTGGCGGTCAAACTGGCAGAAGATCGCTGGTGGATTTCCATTGCGGACAGTGATCTGCTGTTGTGGGTCAAGGGGATATCCAATGGCTATCGGCTGGATGTGCTGATTGATGAACCCGATGTCAGCCCGCTGGCCATTCAGGGTCCTAAGGCGGACGAGCTGGCCGCCCGTATCTTTGGCGACAGCATCCGTGACATCAAGTTTTTCCGCTTTGGTCTCTTTGCATTTGAAGGGCGTGAAATGGTGGTGGCGCGTTCGGGCTATTCCAAACAGGGCGGTTTTGAGGTCTATGTCGAGGGCGCAGATATCGCGATGCCGCTATGGGATGCGCTGTTCAAGGCGGGCGAGGACCTGAATGTGCGGGCAGGGTGCCCCAATGGCATTGAACGGATCGAGGGCGGATTGCTGTCTTATGGCAACGACATGACGGATGACAACACGCCACATGAATGCGGGCTTGGGCGCTTTTGTGATACACAGACGGCCATCGGCTGTATCGGTCGGGATGCCTTGTTGCGCGTGGCCAAGGAAGGCCCGGTCCAACAAATCAGAGCGATTGCGGTCGAAGGCGACCAGTTGCCGCTGTGTGACCGTGCCTGGGGGCTCTACGCCGGTGATACGCGGGTCGGGCAGCTCACATCTGCCGCCTGGAGCCCGGATCATCAGACCAATGTCGCCATCGGCATGGTGCGCATGACCCATTGGGATACCGGCACCAAGCTGCGCGTTGAAACGCCGGATGGCGCGCGCGAGGCGACCGTGCAGGCCGGTTTCTGGCACTGACAGGTTTTGCTTTTGCCGCGGTTTTCGGCAGAGGCGTCCAACACAATAACAGGGGCACAGTCCCCGGATAGGAGAACTGAATGTTTAAGGCGCTTGTGGTCAACAAGGACGAAGAGAGCGGCAAGACGTCGGCGGCAGTCGAAGAGATGACCGTTGATCAATTGCCCGCTGGTGAGGTCACGGTTGCGGTCGAATATTCGACGGTGAACTATAAGGATGGCCTGTGCATTGGGCCTGGCGGCGGTTTGGTCCGTCATTATCCGCATATTCCGGGGATTGATTTCGCGGGTACAGTCGAGACGTCCGAGGACGCACGTTACGCGCCCGGCGACAAAGTCGTGCTGACAGGCTGGCGCGTGGGCGAGGCGCATTGGGGCGGATATTCTCAGAAGGCGCGCGTCAAGGCGGATTGGCTGGTGCCACTGCCTGCGGGTCTGGACACGCGGCAAGCCATGGCCGTGGGAACGGCAGGTTTCACCTCGATGCTGGCGGTCATGGCGCTTGAAGATCACGGTCTGACACCGGGCAACGGGCCGGTTCTGGTGACCGGGGCTGCAGGCGGTGTCGGGTCGGTCGCGGTCGCGATCCTCGCAAATCTGGGCCATGAAGTGGCGGGTGTCACCGGGCGGCCCGAAACCGGGGATTACCTTAAATCCCTTGGGGCTACGCAGATTGTTGCGCGTGACGAGATCAACGAGACCGTCAAACGCCCGCTTGAAGCTGAGACATGGGCCGGCTGCGTCGATGCGGTCGGGGGTGCCATGCTCGCGCGGGTGCTGGGGCAGATGAAATATGGTGCATCGGTGTCAGCGGTTGGATTGGCCGGCGGCGCGGGTCTGCCTGCCACAGTGATCCCGTTTCTGTTGCGCGGTGTGAACCTGCTGGGCATTGATTCCGTCATGCAGCCCTATGACAACCGGGTACGGGCTTGGGAACGGATCGCGCGTGATCTGCCGATGGACAAGCTCGAAGCGATGGTGCAGCCCGCAACCCTTTCGGACCTGCCCAAGCTCGGCAGCGATATCCTCAAAGGTCAGGTAAAGGGCCGGGTGGTGGTTGACGTAAACGCATAAACCAAGCGGTTTCGTTCTTCCGGATCGATTGTCCGGCCTTGGGTCACCGGGTGATCCGACACCTTTGGACTGCGCTGAATGTTCCGACAACCGGGCGCATTAAAACGCATGTATTAGACAAGACAGCGCGCCACACTGTGGCGCGCTAGCGTAATTTAGATCAGACGGGGTTATTCGGCTGGCTGTGCTGCGGCATCGCCGATACCTGCTTTGTCACGGCGCCCGTCGTTGAACAGCGCCTTGATGAGCGACAAGACCATCAACACCATAATCATGGTAAAGGGCAGCGCCCCGATGATCATGGCGTTTTGCAGCGCGGATAACCCGCCACCGCCCGCCAAAAGCAAGGTGCCAATCACCAAAGTCAGGATAACACCCCAGATGATCCGATGCTTGACGCCGGTTTCTTCTGCACCACCGGACATGATGGTGTTCATGACCAGAATACCGGAGTCCGCCGACGTCACGAGAAAGGTCATGATCAGCACAACGCACATGATGATCAGCGCTTGCAGCACGCCACCAGACAGCATTTGCTCAAGCGTGACGAACAACTTGGCCGAATTTGAGGCCGCAATGATCACGCCATCCGCACCGCCATTGATCTCAAGATCAATCGCGGTACCGCCCAAGATCGTCATCCATGCAAAACACACAAGCGCAGGCGCGAAAACGGCGCCCAGCACAAATTCGCGCACCGTGCGGCCCCGCGAGATACGCGCAAGGAACAACCCCACAAAGGGCGAGAATGCAATCCACCACGCCCAGTAGAATGTCGTCCATCCTGCTTGCCATCCGAACAAACGGCCCTGTTCGCCAGCCGCATAGGCGGCGTCCAGATCGGCAGCGGGCAGGGCGGCAGCGGCCCCTTCAAGCCCGCCTGTAAAGCCTGCATAGCTGCCCCACTGGTTGGTGGCGCCCGAATAGACGGCGGACAACTCTTCGGCGGGCAGGGCCTGCACCGCAGCAGGCGCTGCGGTTGCAAAGGCATCCTGCGCCAGCGGCGCATAGGCCTCAAAGCTCAGGTTCACAAAATGCAGCAGATAGTCGATCAGGGCGGTCGCATAGGTCGTCATGGCAAAAAAGAACGAGCCAAAGATCACGAATGTCATCAGCAGGATCAGCGACAGGACGAGGTTGAGGTTCGACAGGTATTTCACGCCGCGCCCCACACCTGACACGGCCGAGATGATCGACATGCCCATGATGACAACAAGCGCTGCAATCAGGCCCGCCTTGGTCGCAACAGGGGTGTCGCCCGTTGTATCCATCATCCATTCGGCACCGGTGATTGAATATACACCATCCACCAGCTGGCTGACGCCGAAACCGATCGTGACCGACACGCCCAGAATGGTCGCCACAACGCCCAGAACGTCGATCAGGTGGCCAAAGGCCCCGTTTGCAAACCGACCGATCAGAGGTGTCAGCGCCGAACGGATCGTCAATGGCATGCCGCGGGTGTAGGCGTAATAAGCCAGGCTCAACCCGGTCACCACATAGATGGCCCAGGCATGGAACCCATAGTGCAGGAAGGTGTAGCGGAACGTGGACTGCAGCGCTTCGGGTGTGTTGCCCGTGACTTCACCCGATACCACCGAGGGATTTGATCCCCACAAACCAAGCGGTTCTGCCGTTGCAAATGTCATCAGACCCACGCCGAGACCTGCGCCGAACATCATGGAGAACCAGCTGAAATTGGAAAACTCAGGCCTTTGTCCGGGTGTTCCGAGAACGCGTTTTCCTGTCGCGGGGATGATTGCGACAATGATCAGAAAAAACGCAAAGGCCCCCACAGAGAGGATGTAAAAAGTATTGAATGAGTTCAGCAACGTGCTGTTCACATCCGCCAAGATCGCCCCAGCACCGGCAGGAAAAACCAATGCCCAGAGGACCAGAAGCACCATGCCGATCTTTGAGACCAGCGCGATGGGAAGGCTGTAGCCTTCGTAAAAGCCGGAGTCCTGAGTGTTGATCTCAAGGTCCGTGAATGGGGGTTTGACTGTCATTTTTGTTTCCCTGTTTTCGAAACGCTGTTTCAGCGCGTTTTTTATTTCTGAGACAGAGTAGCACAAATGAGTCCATTTTTCGCAGGATGAGTGGTTTTGGACTTAAACGGGTGACATCCGTTCTTTTTTTGTGCAACTATTGCTGCCTACCGATGGGCAGGATCATGATACTGACCCCAAGAGCATAAGGGGCGGTTTTTGTATCTTCATGACTGATTGCGGCGTTTTGGCCTGCAAAACTGTCGTTTCTCTTCGTTGTCCGTCGGGCAGCTCAATTAGCGTTAAGAAACAATAACGAACAGGGAACAGTAAAAAAATGGCTCTTAAACCCCCACTTTCTGATCTGCCGATCAAAACGGCAGACAAGGGATTTTACCGCGGCTTCAGCGTCGATGTGACGGTGGCCAGTAAAATCATCATCAGCGTATTGGTCGTCTGGTGTATCTTCTGGCCGACGCAGTCAGGCCGGGTCCTCAGTGATCTCAATACCGTTATTCTTGCGAATGCGGCGGGGTGGTACATCTGGACGGTCGCTTTCTTTATCATCGTCTGCCTCGGGTTGGCACTATGGCCGACAGCGGGCAAAATGAACCTCGGCATGGATGGTGAAAAACCTGAGTTTTCAAATTTTTCGTGGTTTTCGATGATGTTCGGTGCCGGTATCGGCGTGGGCATGTTGACCTGGGCCGTGGCCGAACCGGTCGCACATTTCGGCAGCAATCCTGAAACAATTCAGGGCCTTACGACGGGTGGCGCCGCCGACAACGTGCGTATGGCCTATAAATGGTCCTTCTTGCACTGGGGTCTTGGGGCCTGGGCCTGTTATGCGGTTTGTGGCTTGTCGCTGGCATTTTTCAGCTACCGGCGCGGATTGCCACTGACGATCCGGTCAGCGCTGACGCCTCTGTTTGGCAAAGCTTTGTCGGGCAAATTGGGCCATATGATCGACATCGTCGCTGTGGTTGCGACCATTCTTGGTGTCGCGCAAACGCTCGGCTTTGGTGTTGAGCAATTCGTGGCTGGTCTGACGCGGATCGGTATTGGTGGTCTGGTCGATGCAGAAGGGGGTGCCACCTTTGTTGGTATTGTCGTCGCATTGCTTGTGATCATGGGCGCTTCAACGCTTTCAGCACTTTCGGGTGTGGGCAAGGGGATCAAGTGGCTGTCCAACATCAACATGGTGCTGTCCATATTCCTCCTTGGCTTCTTCATCCTGTTTGGAGCGACATGGTTCGGGGCGTCAGCGATGTTCCTTGGGCTGATTGATTATCTGCTGGCCTTGCCACAGATGAGCTTCAACGTCTGGCAGTCTGATGGTGTCGAGGGATCGCAAGCCTTCCTGTTGGCGCAGTGGCAGGGCTGGTGGCCCGTGTTCTACTGGGCTTGGTGGATCGCATTTGCACCCTTCGTGGGACTGTTCCTTGCGCGTATCTCGCGCGGTCGCAGCATCCGTGAATTCGTGCTGGGCGCGATGATCGTACCATCGCTGATGTGCTTTGTCTGGTTCGCATGGGCTGGCGGCACCGCGATTGATCTTGAATTGAACGGTGGCGCGAATGGTGTGATTTTTGATGCCGCCAATGGTGACAAGATCTTTGCAATGACCGAATTCATGCTCGCACCGATTGCCGACGCGCTGGCATGGGGCATGGCCTTTTTGATCGTTGTTCTGCTGATGACGTTCCTCGTGACGTCTGCTGACTCTGCGGTACTGATCGTAAACACGATCAACGCCGGGGGCGACGAAGGTCCAAAAGCACGGCCTCATATCCTTTTCTGGGGTGCCGCTTTGGGTCTCGTGGTCGCAGGTCTGTTGCTGTCGGGCGGGACATCCGCCATTCAGACCGCCATGGTCATCGGTGCATTGCCATTCTCGATCGTGATGGTGCTGATGTGCATTTCGTTGATCAAAGCGATTTACAATGACGGGCGCCGTGAGGCAGCTGGCATTCCGGCTGTCATCGACACGGATGCAACGCCTGCCGAGTAAAGGCCTGTATCAACGTGAAAGAGGGCCGCAGTTCACGCTGCGGCCCTTTTCCGTGCAGAGTTCGGTTTCTCATGCAGAAAGGTGCTTGACGCTCCCTGCGCCGCGGACAACTTTGCCATCATGAGACTAGATTCAGATTTCGTGCGCGCGCAGTTCCCCGCGTTTCAGGTGCCCGCCTTGCAGGGGCAGGCGTTTTTCGAGAATGCGGGGGGGTCATATACGTGCAAACATGTGATCGACCGCCTGACGCGATTTTACACGGAACGTAAGGTGCAACCCTACGCCCCTTATGTGGCCAGCGCGCTCGCAGGCGAGGAAATGGATGAAGCGCGCAGCCGCATGGCCGCTCTGCTTGGTGTTGAAACCGATGAGCTGAGCTTTGGTCCGTCCACGACGCAAAACACCTATGTGCTGGCGCAGGCCTTTGCCGAGTTCCTGCAACCGGGCGAAGCGATTGTCGTCACCAATCAGGACCACGAGGCAAACACCGGGCCATGGCGGCGCTTGGCCAAACGCGGCATCGATATCCGCGAATGGCGTGTGGACCCGGTCACCGGGCATCTTGACCCGGAGGACCTCGAAGCCTTGCTGGATGAAAACGTGCGTCTTGTGTGTTTCCCGCACTGCTCAAATGTCGTGGGAGAGATCAACCCGGTGATCGAGATTACCGCGCTTGCCCATGCGGCAGGCGCCTTCGTCTGTGTGGATGGGGTGTCTTATGCGCCGCATGGGTTTGTGGATGTCGGCTCTCTCGGGCCGGACATCTATCTGTTTTCGGCCTATAAAACCTATGGTCCCCATCAGGGTCTGATGGTGATCCGCCGCGTTCTTGGGGGACTGTTGCCCAATCAGGGCCACGAATTTAACGGCGATGCCTTATACAAAAGGTTCACACCCGCCGGACCCGATCACGCACAGGTTGCTGCCTGCGCGGGCATGGCCGATTATATTGACGCGCTGTTTGATCATCACATTGGCGGACCTGCTAGTCCCGCAGAGCGGGGGCGCGCGGTGCATGACCTTATGCGCACCCATGAAGAAGCGTTGCTTGCGCCCTTGCTCGATGCGGTGAGCGGGCGCAATTCGGTGCGTCTGATTGGCCCGATGGACGCCGCAGGTCGCGCGCCAACGGTGGCCCTCGCGCTTGAGCGTCCGGGCGAGGATGTGGCAGCTGAACTGTCGCGCTATGGGGTGATGGCGGGTGGCGGTGATTTCTATGCAGGCCGCGCGCTTTCGGGCATGGGGGTCGACGACAGCCTTGGCGTGTTGCGCCTGAGTTTCACGCATTACACGACCGCTGAGGAAGTCGCGCAGCTGATTGATGCTCTGGACAAGGTGTTGTGAGCGGCAGGACTGATCCAAGGCAGGATCGCGCGCGTAAAAGTTATAATAAATTCAGAAGGGTTACGGCTTGAGCACATCTCCCGTTTTGGTCTGGTTCCGGCGCGATCTGCGTCTGAGCGATCACCCCGCATTGAACGCTGCCGTCAAATCTGGCAATCCGGTCATTCCCGTATTCATCCACGACGATCAGGTTGAGACGCTTGGTGCGGCACCCAAATGGCGTCTCGGTCTTGGGATCGACCATCTGTCAGAAACGCTGGAGGGCCTCAACAGCCGCTTGATCCTGAGGCGCGGTCCGGCGCTTGAAACGCTCCGAACGCTCGTTCAAGAGACGGGGGCAGGGGCCGTGTTCTGGACACGCCTCTATGACCCGGCTGCGGTGGACCGCGACACCGAACTCAAGGCGGCACTCAAGCAGGACGGCATCGATGCGCGCTCTTTCGGGGGGCACCTGATGTTTGAACCCTGGACCGTGGAAACCAAGACGGGCGGGTTTTACAAAGTCTATACGCCCTTCTGGAACATGGTCAAAAACCGCGATGTTGACGCGCCCCTGTCGGCACCGGCAAAGATCCCGGCACCCGACGCGTGGCCAAGCAGCGAAGCGCTCAGCGATTGGAACATGGGCGCTGCGATGGATCGTGGCGCGGCAGTGGTTGCACCCTACGTCCGGCTGGGGGAGGCCGCCGCACAAACGCGCCTCAGCACTTTTATCGACAAGATTGTTGCACGCTATGACACAACCCGCGATCAGCCTGCCGTCGATGGCACATCGGGGCTGTCGGAAAACCTCGCCCTTGGAGAAATAAGCCCGCATCAATGCTGGCACGCCGGGCTGCGCGCGCGCCAAGAGGGGAAACCCGGCGCTGAGACGTTCCTAAAGGAACTGGTCTGGCGCGAATTTGCCTATCACCTGATGCACCACACGCCGCGCATTCTGACGGACAACTGGAAAGAGGGCTGGGATAGTTTCCCTTGGAACCGGGATGAAACGACCGAGGCCGTCATGCGCTGGCAACAGGGGCGCACGGGTATCCAGTTTGTGGATGCCGCCATGCGAGAGCTTTATGTGACGGGCAGGATGCACAACCGGGGTCGCATGATTGTGGCGAGTTACCTGACCAAACATCTCCTGAGCGATTGGAAGATCGGATTGAAATGGTTCGAGGGCTGTCTGATCGACTGGGACCCGGCCAGTAACGCAATGGGCTGGCAGTGGTCTGCAGGTTCTGGCCCCGACGCGACGCCCTATTTTAGAGTGTTCAACCCCGTGACACAGCTGGATAAGTTCGACAAGGACCGCCAATACGTAAAGCGTTGGATCGCGCAGGGGCGGCGTGCGCCCTCAGAAACCGCGCTGTCGTTTTATGATGCAATCCCGCGCGCATGGGGTCTGAGCGGCGATCAGGAATATCCCGCCCCGGTTGTGGCGGCAGATGAGGGCCGTAAACGTGCTTTGGAAGCCTATGAAAATAGAGGGTTTTAATCGTTTGAAACGCTTGATTACAGCCCTAACTCTGTCTTAATGATCTGTTAACACGCGGCAAGAAACGAGCACCTCATTCATGATCCTGACATCGACAGACGGCCAGACAAACTTGCCGCGCTATTTCGTGCAAAGCTTTAAAGTTGCTCAGAAAATCAAGGCCGGGCGTCTGGACATCATCCTGCCGGATGGACGGACGTTTTCCGCCAGCGGAACCTTGCCCGGCCCAATCGCTGTGCTTGAGGTCAAGAATACCGACCTTTTCGCGCGGCTGGTCCGAGAGGGATACGTCGGGTTTTCCGAGGCCTATATGGACGACTGGTGGTCTACGCCCGACCTGCAGGCCTTCATGGATCTTGTGAACAGCGACAATGACGACATGTACAACGGCTATCCCGGACAGAAACTGGTGCAATTGTTCGAAAGGCTGCGGTTTTGGCTGCAACGCAATCACAAGGCGCAAGCGCGCAAGAACATCAGCTATCACTATGATCTGGGAAATGATTTCTACGGATTGTGGCTCGATGACAGCATGACCTATTCCTCGGCGCTGTTTGAAACGGGGCAGGAAAGCCTCGAAGCGGCACAAACTGCAAAATACAAGCTGATGGTGGATGAAATCGGCGCTAAACCGGGCGACCATATTCTGGAGATAGGCTGCGGTTGGGGCGGTTTTGCGGAATACGCCGCTAAGGAGCGTGGGCTTAGGGTGACTTGCCTCACAATCAGTGAAGAGCAGTTTAAGTACGCCAAGGAACGAATTGAAAAAGCTGGGCTTTCTGATCTGGTCGACTTCAAGCTGCAAGACTATCGGGATGAAAGCGGGTCCTACGATGGCATTGCCAGCATTGAGATGTTCGAGGCCGTGGGTGAAAAATACTGGCCGACCTACTTCAGTAAGGTCAGGGACCGGTTGAAACCGGGCAAATCCGCGACGCTGCAAATCATTACCGTCGCAGATGACCGCTGGGAAGCCTATCGCAACGACGTCGATTTCATTCAGAAATATATCTTTCCCGGCGGCATGCTGCCCAGCCCCAGCGCGCTGAAGGATCAAGTCGTGCGTGCGGGCATGGGGGTCGAACGCTCCGTCGAGTTCGGCCAGAGCTATGCGATCACGCTCAAGCGCTGGCACGAGACGTTTAATGAAAAGTGGGATCAGGTCAGTGCGATGGGCTTTGATGAACGATTCAGGCGCATGTGGAACTACTATCTGACGTCCTGTGCGGCGGCGTTCGAAACCGCAAATTGCGATGTGACGCAGATCACGATCAAGCGTCCGGCCTGATCTCGCGCGCAAAAGTCGCCACGCTTCTGCCTTAGTTTTTACACGCTTCAGTGACATGATCGGACCATTCTCGGCTTAGCAAAAAGCCGGAGATGAGGTTCGCACATGAGTATCCGAGGTTGGTTATGCCCGACGCCGCCAGATTGATCGCCGCCATTTGCATTGGCGCGCTTGCCTATGTCGTGTCACTGCAGATCAAGCCGCTGATGCCGGAAAGCACGGCCTTCGGATCATTCGCCTATATCAACGCGATACTGGGCATTGTCTGCGGCTGGACAGTGATGGGCAAACGCGCTGGTCGTGGTGTGGTTGCGGCGATCAACAACGGGTTGAGCGGCGCGTTGGTCCTGGTCATTTGGGGGTTGCTGCTGCACGCCAGCTACCAGATGTTCGACCGGGCGATGGACAATTGGTACAATGGGTTCTTTACCGCGATGGCGGCGATATTCCAGTTCATGGCGGAATACGCGCTTGTCATGGTGGACCCGCTGGTTCTGTTTTCCCTGATGGCGGGCGGTATCATTGCGGGGCTTGCCACGGAATACGCTTGGCGCACGTGGCGATAGCCTTTAACAGTCGGGCATGAGATACCTTTTCCTGTTCGGAACACTTCAACATCGACCGCTGCTGGATGCCGTATTGGGGCACAGCAATGACGTGACAATCGCTGCGGCTGTGTTGCCGGGATATACGGTTCAGGCCGTCGCCGAGGGGCCTTTTCCCACGATCATGGCGCAAGACGGCGTGCGGGCCGAGGGGGCCGTGATCAGCGGGCTCACCCCGGACGATCACGCGCGGCTCGGGTTCTACGAAGCTGCCTTTGGATACGCTCTTGCGCCCGTCACCCTTGAGAATGGTGATACTGCCGAGGCGTATTTCCCGCAATCGGACATGTGGACACCGCAAGGCGCGTGGTCGCTCGATGATTGGATCAGGGACTGGGGCGAGTTGAGCGTGCACGCGGCAACCGAAGTGATGCACTATCTCCATTCAAAGCGGCCCCATGAGGTCGCTGGGATGTTCCCGATGATCCGCGCGCGGGCGTGGTCACAGATCAACGCCAAACAGTCGCGTCACGGTGCCATGACGCTGATGGGTGACACACAGATTGACGCCGTGCGGCGACCCTATGCGCATTATTTTGCGCTTGAGGAATATGACCTCAGGCATCAGCGCTTTGACGGGACCATGACGCCACAGGTGGAGCGCGCGGTGTTTCGTGCGCCCGATGCGGCATTGGTCCTGCCCTACGATCCGGTCCGGGACTGCGTCATGCTGGTGGAACAGATGCGCATGGGCCCCCTTGCACGGGGGGACCGGGCGCTGTGGCAACTTGAACCCATCGCGGGCCGTCTGGACCCCGGCGAGGCACCCGAGGCGGCGGCAAGGCGCGAAGCGGTCGAAGAGGCCGGTCTTGAGATGGGCGAACTGATTGCCGTGGCTGAAACCTATTGCTCACCGGGCAATTCATCAGAGTTTTATTACATATATGTGGGGCTTGCTGATCTGCCGGAACGCGCGGCCGGTCTGGGTGGGGAAGAGGCGGAGGATGAAGACATCCGCTCGCATATCCTGCCTTTTGAGCAGCTGATGCAGATGTGTGATGATCTGCTGGTGGCAAATGCGCCTCTGGTCATGGCTGCATATTGGCTCGATCGTCATCGTGCGCGGCTCAAAAAAGCGTAAATCTAAAGCGGCGTGTGGCGGCGGTTCATCACATTCTTTTGCACGGCGCCATTACAGGTCCGCGTTGCTAAGCCTTGAGGTCGGGCGGGTGCCCCGATAGAGGTAAATGAAATTCGGCTAAAAAGAGGACAGGCTGATGCGTGTCGCGCGCGATCTTGAGCAGGCAATCGGAAACACCCCGCTTATCCGGCTGAAAGCCGCAAGTGAGGCAACAGGGTGTGAAATCCTCGGCAAGGCCGAATTCATGAACCCCGGGCAATCGGTCAAGGACCGCGCCGCCCTGTTCATTATCAAGGATGCCATCGCAAAGGGTATGTTGAAACCTGGCGGCACGATTGTGGAAGGGACCGCGGGCAACACAGGTATCGGTCTCGCCCTTGTGGGGGCGTCGATGGGCTTCAAAACCGTGATCGTCATTCCCGAAACGCAAAGTCAGGAGAAAAAGGACATGTTGCGGCTGGCCGGTGCGGAACTGGTGCAGGTGCCCGCAGCACCCTATCGCAACCCCAACAACTTTGTGCGGTACTCGGAGCGGCTGGCCAATGAACTGGCGCGCACGACAAACGAAGGCGTGATCTGGGCCAACCAATTTGACAATACCGCCAACAGGCAGGCGCATATCGAAGGCACAGGGCCGGAAATCTGGGAACAGACAGGCGGCAAGGTCGATGGTTTCATCTGCGCCGTGGGCTCAGGGGGCACGCTTGCGGGTGTGTCCGAGGCGCTCAAGCCCAAGGGGGTCAAGATCGGTCTGGTCGATCCGGATGGCGCGTCGCTTTATAATTATTACACGCGCGGTGTGCTCGAAATGAGCGAAGGGTCCTCGATCAACGAAGGTATCGGGCAAATCCGGATTACCAAGAACCTTGAAGGGTTCACGCCTGACTTCAGCTATAATGTGCATGACGCCGAGGCGCTGCCCATCGTTTTTGACCTGCTCGAACACGAGGGCCTGTGTCTGGGCGGCTCATCCGGAATGAATATCGCGGGGGCCATGCGTATGGCGCGCGACATGGGGCCGGGACATACGATTGTGACCATCCTGTGCGATTTTGGCACGCGCTATCAGTCGAAACTTTTCAATCCTGAGTTTCTGGCGAGCAAGGGCCTGCCTGTTCCGGCGTGGTTGGATCGCGCGCCTGCCAGCATTCCGGTCGTATTTGAAGACGCATGAGACGTTTCATACCCTTTTTGCTGACGTTGACCGTTTTGATGTGGGCGGCCGTGGCGCAGGCACAGGATCTGGCGGTCCGCGACGAGGACGACTCGCTTTATTCGTTTTGGGAGGATGCTGCATCCCGGGCGGAAGAACGCATCGATGCGGCCGAAGATCTGAGCACAGAAGACCTAGAAACGCTCAGGCAACGGCTTTCGACGTTTCGAGGCGAGTTTGATCTGGCACGACAGGCCAATTCGGCGCGCATCGCAACCATTCGATCCCAGATCAACGCGCTGGGACCCGTGCCCGAAAGCGGCGAGGAATCCGCAGAGATATCGGCGACAAGGGCGGACCTTGATCAGCAATTCGAAGACCTGCAAGCGCCCATTCTTGCGGCGGATGTTGCGTTTCGTCGCGCAGACGGTCTGATCAACGAAATCGACGCCATCGTAAGAGAGCGTGACACACGCCGTCTGCTGTCTTTGGGACCCTCGCCGTTAAATCCGAAAACCTGGCCCATTGCTTTCGCGGACAGTGAGCGCATCCTGCGGGATCTGGCGAATGATCTCGCCAGTATCACAGACGAGCGCAATCAGGAGAATTTCCAGAACAAACTGCCCCTTGTGCTGTTGTTGCTGGCGATTTCACTGACCCTGATTGTCAGGGGCCGTTTATGGGCCGGAATTGCGGTAAATTACATGCGCCGCTTTGGCGGGCGTGGGTCCGGGGTATGGAGCTTTCTGGTCTCCTTGCTGCGGATTTTTCTACCACTTGCGGGCATCTATATTTTTTCCCATGCCATTCTACTGACCGGCGTTTTCGACGACACCTTCGAAAAACTGATATCCCTGATGCCTGTCCTGGGCTTTCTGTTGTTGGGTTTTCGGTGGCTCGCTGAACGACTGTTTGCGCGAGAAGAAGAAGACGCATTGATCTGCCTGACGCAGGAAGGCCGGCGGGCCGGTCGGTTTTACATGCTTATTCTGTCGCTGCTGTTCGTGGCGCGCGGGGTAATCGCCGTCTTGTTTGATCTTGAGCAGGCAGCGCCCGAAACACTCGCGATCACGGCGTTTCCCGTTGTTGTGCTCTTTGGCGTTGTGCTTTTCTTCCTCGGGCTGTTGCTGCGCAAATACGACATTGTGGACGTTGAAGAGGGCGAGGATCACGCACAGAAACCGGGCGTCGGGCGTGTTGTGCGTTTCTTTGGCACCGTTTTGATCGCAGTCAGCCTGCTTGCCCCGGTGATGGCAGCCATCGGCTATTCCGAGGCCGGTAACGCGATGCTATACCCCACCATTCTAAGCTTGTTGGTGCTTGGGCTGGTGATGGTGCTTCAGCGCTTTGCGGCTGATGTATACGGGCTGATTGTGGGGCAGGGCGTGGAAGCGCGCGATAGTCTGATCGCGATATTCGCCGGGTTCCTCCTTGTTATGACGAGCATTCCGTTGCTGGCGCTGATCTGGGGCGCGCGTGTCACCGATCTGACAGAACTCTGGGGCAGATTTCTGGCAGGGTTCGAAATTGGCGGGACACGGATTTCGCCTTCTGACTTTTTGACCTTCGCAATTGTCTTTGTCCTTGGCTATACAATCACGCGCCTTTTGCAGAGCACGTTGCGGGTGAATGTGCTGCCGAAAACGCGGCTTGATATCGGTGGGCAGAATGCCCTGATTTCGGGTATCGGCTATGTGGGGATTTTTCTGGCAGCACTTATCGCCGTTACGGTTGCGGGTGTTGATCTCTCTGCCTTTGCGATTGTTGCGGGGGCCTTGTCTGTTGGGATCGGCTTTGGCCTGCAAACCATCGTGTCGAACTTTGTCTCCGGAATAATCCTGCTGGTTGAACGGCCTATCTCCGAAGGAGACTGGATCGAGGTCGGTGGTCAAATGGGGGTGGTGAAACACATCTCCGTGCGGTCCACCCGCATCGAGACATTTGACCGCACGGACGTTATCGTGCCCAACTCTGACCTGATCGCAGGGACAGTCACCAACTATACGCGCGGCAACACCATAGGTCGCCTGATCGTGAAGGTCGGGGTCGCTTACGGCACGGACACCAAGCGCGTTGACAGGATTTTGCGCGAGATCGCCAATGCTCAGCCGATGGTTTTGAATAATCCTCCCCCCAACGTCGTTTTCATGGGCTTTGGCGCGGACTCGTTGGATTTCGAAATCAGGGCCATCCTGCGGGATGTAAACTGGATACTCTCGGTCCAGAATGACATTAACCATGAAATTGCCGCGCGCTTTACCGAAGAGGGCATTGAAATACCCTTCGCACAGCGCGACGTATGGTTGCGCAACCCGGAAGTTCTGCAGACCAATACAAGCGAGAGTGACTGACGTCAGCTTGTTCGGGGCCGTCCCGAAAGCAGAAAGAGGTTTGGTTTTCGAGCGTGTTTTTGTATCTATATTCTCAGTCCGCGATCTAATTCAGTTCACTTTTTTAGGCGCATGCTTGAGACTGTGCGGTTTTTCAAAAGTCCGAGTGCCGGATCACCCACTGACAAATCACACACCCGGAAGCCAAACCCTAATTTGCCTCTTGCAAAGAACATCATCGCCGGGCTACACCGCGCCCACGGAGCGGTGGCCGAGTGGTCGAAGGCGCACGCCTGGAAAGTGTGTAGGCGGGAGACCGTCTCCAGGGTTCGAATCCCTGTCGCTCCGCCAGACTGCTATTTTCTTGAATTTGTTAAGGTCGCCTTGAGCGGCCTTTTTCTTTTTTAATGTTGGGTTTAACGGGTTCGCAGCTTTACCTTGAGTTTCTTTCGATGGTGCCTATCTTCGTTCCTTGAGTGGTAGAAAATGTGGTATTTTAGGAATGGCCCTATCTGGCAAGCTGACGAAGAAACTGGTCGAGAACCTTGGCGCTGGGCGTCACGGCGATGGCAATGGGCTTTATCTGGTGGTTGACCCTTCCGGTGCGCGACGCTGGATCGTGCGGGTGGTGGTTAAGGGTCAGAAGAATAAAAAGGGCGCGCCTCTTCGCACCGACTTTGGTTTGGGTGGCGCGGATATTGTCACGATCAACCAAGCCCGCGAACGGGCGCTGGAATATCGACGCATGGCCAAAACGGGTCTGAACCCGCGTTTCAATGCCAAACGCGAAATCCCGACGTTTGAAGAATTTGCCAAACAGGTCCACATTGACCGCTTGCCCACATGGAAAAACGCCAAGCATGGCCAGCAATGGATCAACACGTTGCGCGACTATGCTTTTCCCAAGATTGGCCGGATGCCGATTGATTCTGTGAACCAGCCCGAAGTGATGATGTGTCTTGCCCCGATCTGGACCGCAAAGCACGAAACGGCCAAGCGCTTGGCGCAGCGGATCAAGACGGTGCTGGACGTGGCACGCTCGAAAGGGTTTCGCGACGGCGAAAACCCCGTGACGGCGATCAAAGAAGCACATGCATTGCCCAAGGTGAAAGGGAAGGTGAACCATCATAAAGCGATGCACTGGCGCGACGTGCCTGCATTTTATTCCGATCTACGCGGGCGCAATGCGATGTCTGCCAAGGCGCTGATGTTTACCTGCCTGACCGGGTCACGCACGGGTGAAGTGCTGGGCACGCAGTGGGGCGAGATTGATCTGGACGCGCGCGTGTGGACCTGTCCGGCGATACGCATGAAGACGGGCGAGGATCACCGCGTGCCGCTCACGGATGAAATGCTGTCGATCATTGAACCGCTGCGCGCGATGCAGTCGGACTATGTTTTCGAGGGCCAGAAACGCCATAGGCCGCTGTCAAACATGTCCATGCTGATGCTCTTGCGCCGGATGCAGGTCGAAGGCGTCACAGTGCACGGGTTCCGGTCCACGTTCAGGGATTGGGCGTCCGACGTCGCAAACGCGCCGCGTGAGGTATCGGAAATGAGCTTGTCTCACCTAGTCGGGTCAGACGTGGAAAGGGCTTATGCACGGTCGGATTTACTGGACAGGCGGCGGGCTTTGATGGAGCGGTGGTCAAATTACGTGATAGGCTCGCAAACAAACATCATAAAAATGTCTGTTTGAGATGCCAAATTACTACCGTCCAATTGAAATTCCATAATATTGCTTTCTTTCAGAAGCGGTCGAGTGGCTTGCGATTGGTGAGGTGCCGGAAGCGGAATGGGAGCTTCCGGAACAAGCGTGTCAACCCAGCACCTATCCAGCCTTGGTGGAATACAGGTTTTCTTGGGAGTTTATGCCGGGTAACTTCCAGCCCCAAAGTGAAATCACATTGTTTGACAAAAACAATTTTAAATTCACCGGTATACCATTTCGGCACGGATATACAGAAGCGCAGGAGATTTGTGCATCTAATCACCTTGAATGGCGGGAAGAACAGGTCGAAAAGCTGCGCGGGGCATCGCCCTTCTTGGTACTAAATCAAAAAGGCGAAGAGTTCGATTTAAACGCCTTAGAGATTAAGGAACATCGGTCATTGCTCCGGCAGTTTGCAGATGAACTGCAATTGGTTAAAGCGGTGAACGCAGATTTTGCACCTTTCTTTGACGCGGCATGGGCGCGAATATTCACTGCCATTGTTGACGGCAGTCTTGAGATCGACGGAATTGATTTTGAAAGATGGGTCGACCTGAAAGAGGGACAGCGGTACGAAGATGCAGGTGAATTTCAATTATTGCCATCTGCAGCGCTGCCGCTAACTACGGACTGGAAATCAAACTCAGTCCTGTACGAATACCGTGATTTTGTGTCGCTAAGGTGCCGCACTGACGTAATTGCTGAGATGATTGCACCAAGACTTATGCAAACCCAACCCGTCGAAGCGCGAATGTGCGCAGGATTTCTTTGGTCTTCCGAACCTGCCCGCACCCAAAAAGCCAAGCGAGGCCGAGCACCGGCATTGGATTGGTCAGTATTGCGTGATCGGCTCGTGCAACAGGGTCAGGCGGGCTTGCTTCCGCCATCAAAAGAAAGCTGCATCTACGATTTGATCGCTTACGCTGAGGCTGGGCATTATCACTGGCAGCACGAGCCGGCCTGGTATGCCGTCCGCGGCACCGGGCACTGGTCTGGCGACCGCAGGCAGTCGACGCTCTGGTCCATCCCAAACCGGGATCAGGATGCGACGACGGTTCACGGCACGCAAAAGCCGGTGGAGTGTATGCGGCGGCCGATGCTGAACAATGCGTCGGCGGGTCAGGCCATCTATGAGCCGTTTTCCGGATCCTGCACCTCGATCATCGCGGCCGAAAGCAGCGGGCGGCTGTGTCTTGCGATCGAACTGGACCCGGCCTACGTGGATGTGACGGTGCAGCGCTGGCAGGCCTTCACGGGCAAGAACGCTCTCCTCGACGGGGATGGTGGTACGTTCGACGCGGTTGCCACCAAGCGTGGTGCGGAGGCGGCATGAGCCAGTCACACCGCCTGTCATTGCTGGAGGCCGCCACGAATGTCGTGGTGGGATACCTGCTGGCCTTCGCAACGCAGCTGGTGGTGTTTCCGGCCGTTGGCCTGAATGTCGGGCTGCAGGACAACCTGAAGATCAGCGCGGCCTTCGTCGCGGTGTCTCTGGCCCGCAGCTATTTATTGCGCCGCCTGTTTGCGTCGTGTGGGCCGTGATGGCGCGCCCGACGATCACGCTCTCGCCGTCACAGGTGCAGGAGGTGGAGACGCTTGCAGCCTTGCTGACGCAGGCGCAGATCGCGGACTACTTTGGCATCTCGCGTGCCACATTCCAGGCGATTCTCGGGCGCGACGACGAGGTTGTCGTGCATTATAAAAGGGGCAAGGCCAAAGCGATCGCCCATGTCGCCAACGGGCTGCTGCAGAAGGCACGGTCGGGGCACACCGCCTCAATGATTTTCTATTTGAAGACGCAAGGGGGGTGGCGCGAGACAGCGGAGATGGCGCATGTTGTCGAGGAAGGAACTGATGGCAGGGGCGCGGACAAGTTGAAAGTCTTGCTCGACGAGATCGCGGCAAAAAGGAACCGCATCGGTGTTGACCGCTTAGCAGGCGCCGGTGCACCGCATGCCGCTGTCAGGGAAGAGCAACCGTGATCCGGGGGCCGAAGCCAAGGGCGAGGGCTGGCGACCTCGCGGACATGCCGGTGGCGCCTGACGCTCTGCCGCGTTGCCCGGGGCATCTGACGGACGTGGCGCGTAAGGAATGGCGCAGGCTTGCGACACCGCTGCATGTTATGGGTGTGCTTTCCACCACCGACCGCGCGGCTCTTGCGGCGTACTGTCAGGCATAGGCGCGCTGGGTCGAGGCGGAAGAGCATCTCTCAAAAGGCCCGACGCTGATTAAGGCGCCCTCGGGCTACGTCCAGCAGTCGCCCTGGCTCGCCATCGCCAACAAGCAGCTCGAGATCATGGGGCGGTTTATGGCGGAGCTGGGGCTGACGCCTTCCGCTAGGGCGCGGCTGCGTGTGCCGGGCGGGGCGAAGAACGAGGACATCATCACCGAGATCAACTTCGTTTCGGTCTACGAAGACAAGGACGGTAAGCGGATCAAGGAGACAATCCCCGGATGGAAGGCCGTCTGAGACATCCGGCGAAGTGCCGCGAACGCCCGTCCATGCGCTCGATCGACACACTTGCGACTCTTGCTGTTGTGGTATTCGACCTGTCCCGAAGCCGGGAAAATGATCGAACCGGACCTTGAGCGCCGCCGCAGAAAATGATCGGTCCGAGCCCAATTCGACGAATGCTGCGCAACGCACAAATGGCTGCCAAGCATCGTTTGCGGATATTGGAGTTGGCAAAGACCCCCCATAGCAAGCTTTGAGCGTGATCTTGGTATGCTGCCATTGCTCTCAGCTAGCCGGACATGGGCTCCGAGCACACAGCAGAACAGCGTTTGCGTTTATGTATCGTAAAATTCAGCCCAACTTGGCATCGACGAAACCAACCCATTTGGAGTACCGGGCGGATTTATAAGCGAAATACAGAAGCTGCGATCCTCGGTCAGAACTGTAGTCCCAAGAACATCACCGCCAGTGGAACAGGCGAGACGGCGATCAGGATCGTCAGGAACGTGGCGAACGGCGCGAATATCCCGCTTAATCCTGCGACGATCATGATCCCGCCACCGCCGCCAATCAGGGAGTTGCCCGGCATGTTTACCGCGACGGCCAGCGCGACATAGCGGTACTGCAAGGTCGTCGAAACAGCGCGCTTTGATTGCCCTTCCAGAAACATCGCCAGACGTTCGTCCTTTGATAGCGGGGCAGCGCGGGCCACAAGGTCAGCCGCCCGCCCTAAACGAAGGACCCGGAATAGCCTTTCCAGCATGCCGATTGGCAAGAATCTTCCAATCGTGAATGCCAGCATCATAGCTGTCACGGTGCAGACGTAGATCAAGGGAGCGATGGCGGCGCCGAACCCCGCAAGCAGCGCGACGCCGATCTCTGCACCAGGCACGAATGGCATGGAAAGAAACACGATGTAGGCACCCACGCCAATCATGATCGCTTTGTGAACCTGCTGTTCGTTGTCGGGGCGGATCTGAATATCCAAGGCGTCACGGATTATGTGAACGCCCCATGTCGCGAGAACAATCACAGCGATCAGGATACCAAAGCGCAGAACGAGGCCCGGCGGCGTCGAGTTTTTTGACGACACCACCGTCATCTCAGCTCGCTAACTCCGGGGTCGAAGCCACAGCGCCAGTCGCTTGGATCTCGATCTGATTGGTCCAGTACCACCGGCGGGTTGTCCATGTGCCATCGATAACGACCTCGTCGCCCGTGACCCTGCCGTACCACACAACAGTGTGCGGGGCGTCTGGGCAAATTGCGGTGCTCGTGAAGTGAACAACGCCATCGATGGTTTTGGTTTGGTAATTGGACCAACCAAAGTTGCAATAGGTCTCGCAATCGGTCGATTGGAACGTGCCATCGCGAAAGACGATGTCATCTTCCAGCACGGCGCCACTTGCCGGATCTTCGCCATATATTCGAAACGTCCTGCCATCGAGCATGCCGGTTGTGGCCCACGCGCCTTCTGGAACAGCAAAGTCGGGAATGTCCTCGTTCATGACCGACATCGTGGCAGCCCCGGTTCCCAGCGTCGCGATGGTGATGGCGGCGACCTGAAGAGTTTGCATCATCAGATTTTCCTTGTGAGAGAGGTTTGCGCAGCAGCGTTAAACAATCGCTGCGCGCGTTCACGGTTTCAGGGAAAGACTTGGGCCCGGATCATTTGCCATGCCGTCGGGTCCACTGCCGTATTTTACTCGACCCCAAAGACCTCTGACAGCATTGCAACGTAGGCCGGACGAGCGAGTGCCACCCCTTCTTCGAGTGCGGGATGCGGAGACAGGGTCGTTAGGTAGCCCAATTCAAGCATGGATAGGTACGCTTGATCGTCCTCTTCGTAGAACGCGATGTTGCCGCAAGGCATCATGGCCAGATTGTGCAGCCCGGCCTGAACCACATAGCCTCGCATCTCATTGAAGCAGATTTTCATTCCGACGAAAGCGCCACCGGCCATGTCGAACTCACCGTTCAGAGACCATTCATCGCTCATGGCGATGAAATCGCGGAGCAGCGTGGCGGCCTCTTGCGGTGCCTGTTCCAACGGGTGAATGATGAAGTATTCGGACACCTCCGCGTGAGTGGCGGGCGCGGAGGTCAGGGCAGCAAGAGCAGCGACTGACAGGGTCTTTAGGATCGCGTTCATTTGTGTTTCTCCAATGAATTTTGGGTTTTATGTGGTGTTCACTTCGGCCGCATTGATATCGGCCCGAGGCACGGGCTAGGCGATTGCCTCAACCGCTTTGCCAGCCACGATGGATTCCATGAGGTCTGCCGCAGATGACGCACCGTCTAGGTTTCTAATGACCTTCGCCTGCTCTTCCGCGCTGCTTTTGAACGACGTATCACCCAGCACCCTACGCGCCGCCGGTGCAAGCTTGGCTGCATCGGCATCGCCGGGGAGGGCAAGCCCTACCCCCAGCTTTTCAACCAATGCGGCATTCGGCGCCTGGTCGTGCGGGAAACCGGGGATCAAAACCATCGGTACACCATGTTTGAGGGCGCGCATCATGGTGCCGTGCCCACCGTGGGTCACGCACAAGGCGGCGCGCGCAAGGATCGCGTTGTGATCGGCGTATTGAACAACATGGGCGTTGGCCGGGATCGTCAGTGCGGCGGGGTCAATTACCATGCTTGTGGTCACGACCACATGGGCCTCAAGCTCGGCGAGCCCGTCAAGCGCGGTCTGCACCTTAGCAGGGTCCTGCAATTCGGTCGTAGTGTAGCTGACCAGCACAAGCGGCATTGCATCATCTGCGGCCCAGGGCAGATCGATGGGCTGTGCAGGGGCTTCGTTGTCGAGGACGGGCCCGACATGGGTCACGTGATCCCAGCCAGGCAGAGGCGCATCATCTAGCGCATCAACCGAAGTCAAAACCATCTGCGTTTGCGCCTTCCAGAGCGTTTGCATGTCAGGCAGCGGCGCAAAACCGGCCGCCCCGCGCAACTCTGCCAGCTTGGTCATGATGCCCTGCCATTCATCCAGTTGACGCCACAGGAAGGTGTGACAGAACACAGATGTTGGCACGCCGAAAGAGGGCGCGATGTCCAATGCTGCCGGAAACATCGCATCGACCATGATCGCGTCTGGCTTTTCTGTGGCGACAATTTCTTTGATCTCGTCGGCTATGTCCGGCGAAGTCAGCGAACAGGCCACGCGGGTCATAGGCCCCATATCGGGGTACTTGTCGACTTGGGTGTAAGCGTTCTTGAAGCCAATACCGCGAAACCCTTCGCCTTCTATGCGGGCGATCGTTTCAGGTTTGGTCGCGAACACAACCTCATGTCCGCGTTTTCGCAAGGCATGCGCTACACCAAGACTTGGGGGAAGGTTGCCGCCGCTGGAATGGCTGAGCCAAAGATATTTTTTCATGATTTCTTTTTCCTGAATGAGAGATTTGAGAGTAAAAGTTACCGTCGCGACGGCCTCGTCGAAGCTGAGAGCCTCATCCCGGCACAATATTTTCCAGACGTAGATATCGGTCGCAGCCATCAAGGCGCGGAACAGAACCGGGCGGTCTTTGGCCGGCCTGCGCTCGATGTAGGGTGCAAAGACTTGGGACACCCACTCGACGTGATACGACCGACCGAGATCAAGCGCCCCTTGAAACTCTGGTGAGCGATGCTCTTCCGCCAGTGCGTGGATCACCAGATCACCGATTTTGTCGTAGGCCGAGAACACGGTGCGCACGAAAGCGTCGAGATCTTCGATGTCGATGTTCGCGAAAGACGTAAAGTCGACTGCATCGGGGGCGACGCTCTCGAGCGTCGCGATCACCAGGCCATCTTTGCTGCCGAAGGCGCGCAGGATCGTCTGCACACTCACGCCAGCGGCCTGCGCAACATCCTCCAACCTGATCTCGTCAGTATTGGAATCAGCAAGGACCTGGGCCGTGCATTTCAGAATGAGCGCGCGGCGCGCCTCGGCCTGAGCCTTACGTTTTGAGCCGTCGTATTTGCGCCTCTTTGATTTCATGTTTACTCAAGTGACATGAATTTGTTTTCGTGTCAAGTAAATTCACATGAAATAGCTTTTGCAACCCCTGGGTCTTGCACGGTTGGCTTTTTGGGCGTGATGCTCGTTTAAACCCATTGCCACCTATAAGACGAGCGCTGCACACTTCGCGGCTCAGGGGTGATCTATGCCGTGACCGTGGAACACTGATCAGGTCATCGCAAATAGACATCCAAATCCAAGGTCCGCTTGGAGCCCGAAGCGGACATGCTGCGGTGCCGACATTTGCAGATGCAGCAACGTATTTGACCAAATCGATCAACTGCGATGAAGAAAAATAATCAGGTGTTTGTTACCACTAAAGGAAGAATAATGGAGCGCTTACCATCGCGCTTACAGCGCACGAATCACCGCAAGGTGTCATTTTCAAGCAACGATAGCTTGCGTTGCGACATTGACTAAAAGCAGTAGAGAGTCCTTATCCTTCTAGCTTGAGTTGTGATTTGTTCCCGCATTTGGTGTGGCTGAACAAAATCGCCAAAACAATAAGACAAAATTGTGGCAAATACCTCCTCACTTTATATACCGCGCACGCTTTTTTGGCTAATGCTGGGATTAGAAACTTTAATGACATGGGCGAATATTTTATGGACAAGTATTTAATGACACTGAGCGCGGCGCTTTTGTCAGCAAGTGGTGCAATGGCAGCAACATTCGATCCAATTTACATCGAGAGTACTGGAAACCGTCCCAATGCGACGGGGGACATTACTGGTGTTCTCGACTTGGGTCTTATCGCTGCTGGATCGGATGTAGGTGTTGCCGGTCGGATCGTAACAGCCGTGGATACGTGGAAATTCCAGACGGACACCGGATGGTTTATCAGGTTTGTAGACCTGCCAATCGATGACCAGCTGTTCTTTGACAGCTCGAATATCATAAACCCTGTTGGCAGTTTCGCCGGCAACGGCGACACAACAACCGCGATTTTCTCTATTCTTGATGCAACAGACAGCTCGGTTCTTTTCACAAACACAGTGACTGCGGCAGCATTGGGTGCCGGCACAGAGAATGCACTCGACTTCACTGGGGTTGCCGGTAGTTTCCTTCTTAAAATCGATGGCCAAAGCAGTAGCCCTGGTGCTACCTACGACATAGGCATATCAACTGTCCCGCTTCCAGCCGCAGCTTGGCTACTTTTAGCTGGTGTAGGTGGCTTGGTAGCTGTGAAGCGCCGACAAAAGAAAAGCTAGTCTGTCATCAAACATAACTCATTAGTAAAGGCGGTGTTAATACACCGCCTTTTTCGCGTCGGCATGTCTGTCAGTGGCCAAGCCTAACCTGAAAACTGAGCGCACGTATCAGACGGCTTTGTCCGCGACTTGCTTGTTAAACCCGCGCACAGCGAATACGCGATTTGGATTTAGCGAGTTCTGGCCTCATCGAATGGTCGGTTTGGTGAAATCCGCTGTACTTCGGATTGTGCTTTGCTGCACATGCAAAGGTTTTCTGCGTGGGCATAGCTGTACCAGCAAAAGGCGGCTTTGTCCGCACTGCCGATCTCGGGCAATGCCACAATCTCGCGGGAGCAGCGAATGGCAGGTTAGGTGAAGCTGCAGCGCGGCACTTGACTGCCTCGCCAAGGTCCGGAATGGGGCCGTCCTTGCCGGGACGGTGCTGCCTGTCAGGCGCACATGCTGCGACCGACCCAACGGCGGCACTGAGCCCTCCTTGACCGATGCTGCGCCTGTGTCCAATGACCGCTTCAAGGAAGATCATACGATCAAGAGGGGCTTGGGCCTGTTCCAACTCTGGGATGCGCTCGTGTTCCATTAGACAATCCGACGCAAAGCACGATTTCTTCTGTGCGCGGGGCGTCGGGCACCCAGAGCGTTAAGGTGTCGATATGGTCAAAGGACCATGCCTCGTCTTTATGTCCCAGTGGCAGATCAATGGACGCGCCCAAAGCCCCGACTTTGTGTTGGAAGGCATGAGGAACTTACCGCCACCGACGGCGGCTCGCACCGGTTTGCCAAGTGCGGGGGTGCAACAAGGCAGCCCCGTGTTCCATCGCTTCCGAAGATCCGACAAGAGCGGCTTTGCCATAGTAGACAGCGGGTGCTCCCAACATACCACAAGCTCCTTTGTCAGCGACCCTCCAAGCCGCGCGCCAACGTCGAAAAGGGGCGATAGATCTTCTTGATGAACTCCAGCAAATGGGTTTCTGACAACCGCCATCGCGGAAACGCGTGTGATCTGGTCGCACGCCTGACCCATTTCATCTGCGGTGATAATCTCCTTGATGAAAATCGTTTTTCGAATGTTTATCGTCACACTTTCCTTTCCTGATCCATCACAAGCGCGCCTTTGAAAAACTGGAATGCGATGCCAAGCGGCACCACCGCAGCAAAGAGGGTCATTGCAAGAAGCAATGGACCTTGCGGATTGCCAGTCGCGTCAAGGATCGCACCGGCAACCGGCGGCGTGATCCACATGATCGCATAGTAAACCGTAAAAAAAATCCCCATGCCAAAGGCCCTGGCCTGGGGCCGCATGGCTTGCCCCGCCATTGCCATGATAACCCCGGCAGGCGCCATGCCAATCAGTCCAAACAGAATACTTGCGCCAACGCCAGCGCTAGGCAGGCCAAGTAACAAGAGCGCTGTGATGGCACCGCCCATGCAGACAGCCAAGACTGTGTTTTGTCCACCAATTCGATCCACGATCTGTCCGCAGGCCGCACCGGAAAAGATCATTATCCAGCTGCCCACACTTATGATGCCGGCGGCAGCAATAGCGGTTTGGCCGTGGCTTTCAAGAACCTTTGGCGCAAAGGCAAGATAGGTGACGTAGGCGGCGTTAAAGACGCCCCAGGCCGCCGCCGCACACAAGATCAAACGCCATTCCTGTCTTGTCAGCGAGATCCATGTACCACCCGTCGCATCAGGCAAATCATGCGGCGGACGGTAAAGCAAATAGACCCCTAGCGCCGCGATCAAGCAATAGATGGAAGCGGCCTGAAACGGCTCTTGCCAGCCGTATGTCTGGGATAACCAGGCGTGGCCAACTTGTCCCATAGCGATCCCGAAAGGCCAGCTCATCACAAGGATGCTCATGGCCGTGGCAATCTCGCGGCCCTCAAACCAATCCGCGACCATTTTGGTAAAGTAGAGCGTCGTAAAAAGAAACCCCGCCCCGGCAAAAACGCGGCCCATCCCTATGGCCCAGCTTTCCGTCGCAAGCGACGACGCGGCCCCACCCGCAGCCAGTGCGCTCAAACCAAACACCACCATGATGCGATCTGACACGTAACGCCCCCAATACCCGGCAGGTATAGCCAAAAACAATCCGGGTGCCATGAACAGCCCGATCAGGAAGCCGATATCTGCATAGCTGAGTCCGAAGGCGACGACGAGATCGTCGCCAACGGACGCTACGGTTTGGAACTGAAATCCGAGTCCGACACGCGCAAAAAACAGCAACCCCAGAATGCGCCAACGCATCACGCCCAGCCAAGCCCACGCAGCGCGTGTCCGTCGTTCCAGATTTTGGTCATATGGCTGATTTTGTCGCCGTCGAACTGCATCACATAGGCGTAATCTGAAACAACAGCTTTGCCCGTAGGCGCAACCGGTCCACCTTCCCCGGTTTGCGTACCGTGGAATTCGGCGGCGGCAACAACGGTGCCGCGCGTTTCATCCGCCGCAAAAGCTGTCAGCTTGTAACGGCCATCCGGTACGGGAGTCAGAAGCCCCTTCATCCACTCAGCGTATTCAGCAAGGGTTGTCATTTCTGCCAGCGCATCCGCCTGACAGGAAAAACGGGCCCCTTCGTAGCAGAAAGGCTTGCAGCCTTCCCACCCTTTGCCGGTTTCGCAGGCTTCGAAAAAGGCTTTGGCGGTTTCGTATTGTGTCATTGTGCTGTTCTCCATGTTGTTCCCATGGCAGCAACTTAGGTCGGCGCTGATCAATTCGGGTATCGTGCAGATGCTGTAAAATCAGCATTGGACGTGCAGTATTCAAACTACAGCATTTGCAGGATTGCTTGTTGAACGCGTTCTTACCAAACTTAGTACAAGGTCATTTTTCGGAGTATTATGGGTGTCTGGACAATCAGGTCTCAGCCAAAGAGAATTGCAGATCGCGCAATCCTATGCGGGTGGAGAGACCTATCAGACCATTGCCGACACGCTTTGCATTGCGCCATCCACAGTGCGGACGCATCTTGCGACGATCTACCGCAAACTTGAAGTCTCCTCGAAGCTGGAACTGGCAACCTATCTGAATGGCGACGCCCCTGAGCCCCGCAGCCAATCCGAAATGGCCGCCGTGGTGTCCGAATTGGCCCTGAGCCTGGAAGAAGCCATCAGTCGCGAAAAGGCCCTCAGCGAAGTCTTGCGGATTATTAGTGCGTCCCAAGGTGATCTGGACGCAGTAATGCCGCTGATCCTGACCTACGCACTAGAACTTTGCGACGCGGAATTTGGCATTCTGTTCGAGTATCAGCAAGACGGCAGGTTTCTCGCCAATCACACAGTCGGCATTCCGAAACCGTTTCGGGCCTGGCTAGACGCGCAAGGTGTCTTCACTGTCAGCCCCGAAACGGGTCTTGGCCGCATGAATAGTCAGCGTGAGACCATCAATATCATCGACGTCAAATCAGAGGCGATTTATCAGACCGATGATCCTTTGCGCTATGCCACTGCCGATCTTGGCGGGGCGCGGTCCTTTGTTGCCATCCCTATGCTTGCTGGTGACAGTTTGGTTGGCGCATTCACGATCTATCGCCAGACGGTCCGACCTTTTTCCGAAGACACCACTCGGCTAGCACAGATGTTTGCGGCCCAAAGCGTGATTGCATTGGAGAACGCGCGCATGATCCGTGCGATACAGGCGGCGCATTCGTGACCGAAAATTCCGATGAGACAAACATACTCACCGCCCGCGAAAACCAAATTGCAGCGGACTATGCACAAGGCGAAAGCTATCAGCAGATCGCTTGTGTCTTGCCCCATCGACGGTACGCACACATTTGGCGGCTATCTATCGCAAACTTGGTGTATCTTCGAAGTTGGAGCTGCGCGACAGGTTGACACCTGTGGCAACCACGCTCGCTGATTTGCCCATTGAACATCCCAACCGGCCTGAGAAACCGTCTATCGCCGTGCTGGCTTTTGAAAACATGTCCGGTGACCAGGAGCAGGAATATTTCTCAGACGGAATCAGTGACGACATCATCACTGCCCTGTCGCGTTCCCCTTGGCTTTTCATAATCGCGCGCAACACCACATTTACTTACAAAGGTACATCCGTCGATGTCCGCCGCGTTGCTGAAGAGCTTGGGGTTCGGTTTGTCCTGGAAGGCAGTGTTCGGCGATCGGGCGAGCGGGTGCGTGTTACTGCGCAGTTGATCGATGGCATAACAGGTGGGCATGTCTGGTCCGAACGCTACGATGGGCAGCTCGAGGATGTCTTTGACCTGCAAGATGAGATCACCCGCAACGTTGTGGCATCTATCCAGACGACAGTGCATCTCAGTACTATTCAAGAGCCAGTCGAGCGAGCATCACGACGCGATCTGACCGTTTGGGAGCTGACAATGCGGTCCTGGCATCTGCTCTATGATTTTACGCCCGAAAGCTACGCCCACGCCAAGACCTTGCTGGAACGTGCTTTGGCGATTGATCCCGAGAGCGCCGAGGCGAACATGATCTTGTCATTGATCAACCACCACATCGCGATCATGGGGTTTGTCCCTGATGTCCAACCTGCAATGGAAACGGCTTATGCATTGGCGCGACGGGCCACGCAGTTGGATGACCGCAATGAATACGCGCATTGGGCTCTGGGCATTTGTTGCTGGGGGCTGCTCAAATACGACGAATCCCTTGCAGCCTTGGAACGCGCCGTGGCTCTCAACCCAAACTGTTCATTGGCTTATGGCAGTCTTGGGACATTGCTCGGCATCCTTGATCGCTCGGAAGAGGCTATTGCCAATCAGGAAATCGCAATCCGCTCCAATCCCCTCGATCCTAGTATCTTCTTCCGCTTTTCTGGACTTGCGTTGGCACACTATATGGCTGGGCGCTTTGAGGCCGCAATCGAATGGGCCGAGCGCGCTATCCACCGAATGCCACGGTGGTATTTCGCACATCTTGTTTTAGTCGCGAGCTATGTCGCGCTCGACCGCCAAGAAGACGCGGTGAATGCGGTCAAATATTGTCAGGACGTCCTTCCTGACACCAGCATCAAAGATCTTGATCGTGTGCCTTTGAGAGACACCAGCAAACTTAATGAATTGCGAGCTCGTTTGATCAAGGCAGGTTTTTCTAGGCAACCGGTAGTTCACTAAAGCAGCCTTTGGCGCAAACGCAGCGAATTCACCCTTTGTCCGCATTGTGTAAGTTCACGCGCTTTGGAGCGAAGGTCAGCACCATGATCTCAACTTTCTGTCTTGGACGGGGCGATCAGGAGAGTGATTTGACTGGAAGATCGAACCCGCGTTTCCTCAGAAACCTAATGTCCGCTTCAATGGGAGTGTCGACTTTGCTGGCCTGCCCGGTGCAGAAATCACTACGCTTTTGGAAGGAACCGAGCGATGTACAGACCTGCGTAACCAACGTCAGGCAGGTGTGTACATGGTCAACAACGCTGTCCCGTCGCTTCGCCTTGTGGCCTATGAGCGTGTTTCGACGGGACGGCAGGGCAGGGCAGATCAGGACTGGGGCTGGAAGCACAATGCAAGGCCATCGGGGACTTCGCCGAAAGCCGCAACGCTCAGGTTCTCGCCCGGTTCACCGAGGTCGAGAGTGGAGGCCGCGACAACCGGCCGGAACTGGACAAGGCCTTACAACTTGCCAAACTGACCGGCGCCACACTGGTGATCGCCAAACTCGACCGCCTCAGCCGCAACGCCACCTTCCTACTGACCTTGCAGACCAGCGGTGTCCGCTTCCTCGCCGTCGACATGCCCGAAGCCAATGATCTGACCGTGGGGATCATGGCGCTGGTGGCGCAGCAGGAACGCGAGGCCATCTTGCGGCGCACCAAGGAGGCGCTGGCGGCCGCCAAGGCGCGTGGCGTTAAACTGGGCAATCCCAACGGTGCCGCGGCACTCAAGCGGGCAGGGCAGGGAGGTGACGCCCTACGCAAGACCGTCATGGGCAATGCAGACATCTTCGCCGCTGACCTTGCGTCGGTGATCGCCGACATCCGCGCTCAGGGCAATGTCACTCTCCGCGCGATTGCAGGCGAACTGAACCACCGCGGCATTCAGACACGACGCAGCGGGAAATGGTACGTCTCAACGGTGAAGAACCTTCTGGAGAGGATCGGGTAGGTGGGTTGGCGGGGGTCTTTCTGACTACGGTCGTGGGACCTGCAACGGTCCCGCAGCATGCAAAGTTTGCAGAAATTCGCCTCCGTTTGCAATCATTTCAATCAGGAACGCCGCCTCTATTCACGTGACAATTTCAAGCTCAACCGAACCACCGCTCTCGCCGAGTGGCGCCTGCTTTGTTCGGCATAAGTTCCGGTATTTGCCGGCAAACTGAGACTGGTTCGAATCCGTCTGACAGCACCCTTAATCTGTTAAGCCCATGCCGGCTAGGACTTGGCAACTGATGGGCTTGACTGGGCTAAAGCTTCCAGAAGGATGTGCGTCTGCCTAGGCGTAACATCTGACTCTGACAAAGCTTTAAAGCAAAGGGAGAGAATTGTGTCTGAACGGCTACAGGCACCTGCCAGAGTATTTATGCGTTCCGCCTTCGACAAAGCCTCGAACACCGATTTTGTAACGGTGCTATCATTCGAAGGCAGAATCCTATCCAAAGCAACAGCGCGTACAACCGACGCCGCGTCCTTTAGCGCGGCCGTCGCCTCATCGGTTGTCGCGCAATTGCGCACGGCAATTGCACGTACGAGCGCATCAGGGTCTGACAGACATGCTCGTAGCGCCAGAGCTGTCTCCGGGTTCATTGCCAGTATATTAGCCGCTGCAGATCTTATGGCGGGATGTTCATCGGACAATCCACTCTCGATTTCAAACGCGCCTTGTGCGGCAAGCATCCCGCCATCCGCCCGTTTTTCCAATGCACGCCAAGCGGCAAGCCGAAGGGTATCCTCCTCGCTTTCGGTGGCTTCAAGTATCGCGGCCTCTATTGCCGGATCAGAGGCACTGCCCGCAATACCAAGCGCCACCACACGCAGATCGTCGGCGATGGTGTCCGGGCCTTCGACCGGACGACGATGCCGCCGCTTTGCACTCGACTCCTCGGGAGTGTCTTCGGCAAGGTCTGCCTGCTCGAACTGTGATTCATCATTTTGAAGCGCACCAAGCGTAGATTGTGTTGCGTCGATCTTTTCATCTTGATCTACATTTATAATCTCACCATCCCGCGAAATTTTGACGTGCCCGCGGGGCGGCGTGTCGATCTTGGACATCGCCAGGTCCGGGCCGTCTATGTCCTCACGTACCACAACCTCGTTTGCCTGTGACAAGAGTGTGCGGTCGATGGACATTGCCAACGCGCGGCCTGCGGATGTGTCGCCATCCTGGCAACGTATAACTAAACGGGTCAACGCTACCGCCCGCACCTGCTGCGTTTCATGGCTCAGCAAGGCGATCAGGCGTTCAGTGGCGGGCGGATCGTTCAATGTGTCCAGCGCGGTGACGGCGGTAAGCCGCGCTTCGAGCGGACGTGCGGTGTCATAGATCAGCGCCAATAACGGTTCTACGGCATGTTCCGGTGCCAGGCGCGGCAAAATGCGCGCTGCAGCGGTCGCCAGTTTTGATTTGCTGATGCTGGTCCATGCGATGACATTGGCCGTCAGGGTCGTATGCAGATCGTCCTCGAGCGGCAGTGGCAGGTGATCTAGGGCGATCGCCTGCGCGGCCTCGCTCGGGTCTGCCAGGGCTTTGACGGCAAGATCGGGGTGAACCGGTGCGAAAAGCGCCAGCGCTTCACAGCGAAGGTCTTCATCAGGATCACGCAACGCCATGGCCTTGATCCGTTCATCATCCATTTCCAGCAGGGGCAAAGCCAAACGCCGAATATCTGCGGCAGGGTCTTCGACGATGACGTCGAAGGCGTCACGCAAAAGATCTGATCGCATTTCGGCCAAAGCTTCCAACGCGCGCTTGCGACCAAGGCCCGTTTCCGTCTGGGCGATCGACAAAAGCCAAACCACGCCTTCGTTGCCCATCGCCGCCAATGCGGCAAAGACCGGGCCATCAAGTACCTGACCTTCCTCATCATCACGCGCATCGAGGAGGTCCTGAATGCACTCTTTTGCATTCAACTCACCAAGCGCTTTGATCACCGCGATCTGTACATCCAGCCAGTCATCCCAGGAATCGTTGTCATCTTCCCAGGCCACATCATCACTGGCGCGCGAAGTGACAAGTTTTTGGAAAATCGGGATCGATTCTTGGCAGTTTAATCCAGTCAGGGCAAGGATCGCGGCGTGTTTGACCTCGCGTACAGGATCACCACATAGGGACAGGCGCAAGGTTTCCGCGTCCTCTGGTCGCGCGCACTGCACCAAAGCATCCATCGCGTCGGTCCGCACGTCTGGGTCTTCGTCCAGCAGACGGGCCAGCAGCGCGTCATGTACCCTGCCGTCCTGACCTGCGACGGCTGCGGCCGCGCGCACGGCGCCACAACGGATTACTTCGTTGCCATTGCTCAGATGTGTGAGGATTGAGGGCACCGGATCCAGATCATCAGCTGCGCGAAGAGTGGTATTATCCAACATGAAAGTATCCTGTCTTGCTAAGCTGTGTGGACTGTCCGGCAAGTGAAACGCCGGATAGAGGATCAGGCGATGTCGCGCCGTGCAAACGACATGGACCGGAATTGGTTTTTATAGGGGCTGACGCCCATTTTACGAACCTTGCCTACGCCCATCTTGTAGTTGTAGTTGCCGCTGATCCAATCCACGACCCGCCCAGACAATGCGTTTGCAGGTTGCGCTGTGTGCAAAAAGTCCATGTAGCCAAGGTTTTCCTTGACCGCTGGGGTAACGATGGCCACGGCAGTGATGGATCCTTTGGTCAGTTCGATATGACCGTTTTTCAACAGCTCTGCAAAATCGAAATCGCTGCCTTCGACGCCGACGATTGTATCGGTCTGAACCGGAATACGGTCGGAGTAGACCTGAACATAATCGCCACTTTCAATGCCGCGCGCTTCAGCTACAGACGGATGCAGTTCGATCCAGTTTTCAGGCCAGCGCTGTACGATATAGGGACGGCGACGATCATCATACCCGGATTGCCACCGCTCGTTGATACGACCGGATGAAATCCAGATCTCATCTTCGCGCGGCTTCATCCATTCCCAGTAGCTGGAAAACAGATCCCACGGGGCTTTCTGAATGTTGCATTTGCCGGTCTGGCTGTTGAAATGGGTGAGCTTTTTGTTGAACACATTGGCACCCTGTGGACCTGTGTCCGGCAGCACCCGGTTCACGTCATGCAACCGTTTGGTGCCTTCAAGCGAGCCGTCTGCCAGCATCAGAACCGGACCTTGGATACCGTTCGTGCCGAACTCACCGAATTTCTCATGCAGCGTCTTGCCTTCGCGCTTGGCGGCAACATGGACCATGTTAAAGTCTTTGCGGCTGCCGCGCGAGTGCCGCGCCCCTTCTTCCAACACGTCGTTTGAGTTTTTCCAGTCAAACCCTTCAAAGCCCATCTTTTTGGCCAGGTTGGCGATGATCCACCAGTCTGGCTTGGCCTCACCCGGTGCATCGTAGAACTTGGGGTACAGCCGCAAACGACGTTCGCCATTGGCCCGGGTAAAGGTCTCTTCGCCCCAGCCAGAGGCCGGGAATACGATGTCCGCATAGCGCGCACCGATTGGATCGACCAGATAGATGTCCTGATTCCAGACGACCATACCGCCACTGTCGGCACGCCTTTTCAGCGTGTCGATGATGTCCTGTTTTTCAAAACTGTTGACCTGATGCGGGTTGCGGGTGGTCAACTCGTCAAACTTGGTCTGCAGCGATTGCGTACCACACATAGCCTGCACCCACGTGGTCCCGATGACGTGGGCCAGTCGCGTATGCCCGCTCATGAGATAGCGATCGGTATCCATCGCGCGCCGCCTTCGACCGGGCAGTTTTTCGGGGGACTTGTTGCGCGGATATCCACCGCCCCGCAAACCGCCACGCTGGTGGCCACCGGCCCGGCCAATGACCTGACCCGGACGCCCGCCCGCACCAACCGCAATCCCTAAAGCCGAGATCGCCTGCGTGTTGCCGGTGTTATTGGACCAGTAAAAACCCTTTTCGATCATAATCGAGGTTTTGGGACGCGTGCCATCCTCTTTCGGTTTGGCCATCCACTCTGCGGCAGTATAGATCTTTTGCGCATCGATCCGAGCGATTTCGGCGGCCTTTTCCGGCACTGCATAATCTTGCGCCAGCAGCCATTCCTTCCAATCCTCAAACCCGTCAGTCTGGAATTTGCCCCAAGTCGTACGCCACTGCCATGGCGTGTTGCGGGTGCCCTGACCAAAGCCCGAAGAGCTTTCCCATTTGTTGTTCACCCACTGTTCGATCCATGCGTCATCTTGCCAGCCGTTTTCAACAATGACCCGCGCAATGGCCAGAACCACTGGCAGATCTGTGCCGGGCTGGATATCGAGGACAATGCCCCCGTTCTTTTCGGCAAAGGCCGTCCCGCCGGTACGACGCGGCAACATAAAGATCGTTTTTTGACCGCCCTGAATGGCTGGCATGATATAGTCGGTAAACAGGATCGTTTTGGACTCGTAGGGGTCTGTGCCGCACATCATCAAGGTATCAGCCTCGGCCCAATCGTCATAACTGGGACCAAAATTGTCAAAGCCCGCATCCCGGAAGCCCGGTGTGGAGGACACATCAGACGGTGTGTCATGGAACGTGAAATTTGCGGTATTGATGTGGCGCAGCGCGTATTTTGTGATTGCGTAGGTGTTCTCCATATAGCCGTAAGAGAACGTCTTGACGCCGTAGGCATTGGTGCCGTGCTTTTTCAACACGTGGTCGCCGACTTCTGCTGCAATATCCAGCGCGAAATCCCATGTGACAGGCATCAGAACCCCGAACATGCGCACCATCGGTGATTTAAGCCGGTCGCGGGTCGGGGTCTGCGGATTGTAGACTTTTTGAGCGAGCGCGCCGCCTCGAATGGACGAATTACCGGTGTAGTTGACGAAATCGGTATCTTTATCGGGAATGATAACGACGTGGTGCGGCTCGCCATTGTGCAGCACGATGTTGTGCTGATTGGGGGCCACCCATGCGCCGAGCGGGCTAACGGGAAAATCTTCGCCAAAGGCGTTCTGATCTGCGGCCGGGCCACCAACTTTGCCACCCGCAACAGGCCAACGGTAGACTTTGTACCCGCAGGCCACGATGCAATAATCGCAGGCGGTGGAAATGACGTCAGCATCTGGTGGCGGCAGTGGGACAGATTGTTCAGGCACGTAATATGGTGTCGACATTGGGTTTCTCCTCAGCCTTGCAGATTATCAAAACGGCCGTAAATCAGCCCGAACATGCCCACGGCATAGATGTCATCGTCGTCCAGCTCCAACAGGACCTGCGGCAGCGATTGATAGGCCTGACCCGAGATGAAAATCCCATGGCGGGTCAAATCAAAAGTGGTCAGGTGCAGCGGGCAGGGGCCAAGCGCCTTGTCATCGGCCTGATAAGTGCCCTGCAACGGGCCACCTTGGTGGGTGCAGGTGTAATTAAAGGCAACAACGTCCTTGTCGGGCCCTAAACCGCCGCCTGCTTCCTTATCCAGTTTGACCAGAATGCTCTCGGCATACTCCCCTTCGTCGGGGTATTCGAAATCAAACGGCTCATCCGCGACCAGCTCGCTTAGCTTGGCGATAAATTTGCGCGGATAGGTCGAGACGACCGCGGGGGTCTGCGCCTCTGGCATACCGGGGATACCGACCATCACGACGGATGTCGCAATACCGCTGGTCAGCAGAAACTGACGCCGGTTCATCAGACAATTTCGCGTGCCTGCTTTTTTGGCTTCGCCATTTTCGCCGTTGATCGCGGCGACGATTTTGGGATCAAGATCATTCATTGGCCTTGTTTCCTTTTCAATTGTTGGCCGCGAGGGGCAAGGGTTCCATTTCGGGCAAATCTGGTGCGTCGGGTAGAATTTCGTCCCCGCTCAGGCTTTCCAGAAAGGCGACGAGATCTCTCATTTCGGGATCGCTGAGGCCCAATGGCTGGATCAGATCGCTTTTGTTGTCGGCAAATTCGTTCTCACCGCCACCGGCATTATAAAACGCCACGACATCTTCCAGCGTCTCCAGCATGCCGTTGTGCATGTAAGGAAAGGTGTATTTGGTATAGCGAAGGCTGGGCGTGCGGAACTTGCCCTTGTCGGATTTCTGCTTGGTGCGGAAATAGAGACCGGGGTCGTCTTTGGTCGTCCGGTACATTTCTTCGGTCGAGCCTTTGGCAAGCAGTTCAAACCGGAAGGTGATCTGCGCAATAGGGTCATCCTCCCAACCATCAAAGGGCGGGACACCGACGTTGTAATACTGCTCATCACTAAGCAGCGCACCGTTGTGGCACGAAATACAACCCGCCTTGCCAGAAAACAGATCCAGCCCGCGTTTTTGCGCTTCATCCAATGCGGCATCGTCGCCATTCATGTAATTGTCGAACGGGGTATCGGTCTGCACAATCGTGCGCTGATAGGCGGCAATCGCCATATAGGCGTGCCGGATGTTTGGCCAGTCATCGCCAAAAACATCGGCAAAGGCTGCGCGATATTCGGGCACAAAAGCCAGACGCGCTTCCATCATGTCGTCTTCGCCATTGCCGGCCACGCCACCACGCGCCGCAGATCGGGCCTGATGTTCAAGCGAGCCGGACGACCCGGCCCAGAACAACTTACCATAATAGGCCGAATTCACGATGGTTTGGCTGTTGCGCCAGTGGGTGGTGCCCGGATAGCCAAAGCTGATTTTGTCCTGCACGGCCCAGCCTGCGTCGGGCAGATGGCACGCCGAGCAAGGCATTGCGTTGTTACCCGACAAGATCGGGTCAAAGAACAGTTTTTCCCCAAGGGCGATCTTTTCTGGCGTCATGGCGTTATCCGCCGGGATTGGTGGCGGGCCAAGAGCGGCCAGTCCTTCGGGC